>NZ_CP087263.1:0-320178 GCF_020923435.1 Brevibacillus humidisoli
GAGGATAAAACCCTTCTCAAGCTTATTAGAAGTTACTTAGAGTCCGGCATCATGATTAACGGCCTTGAAACAATTAATGAACAAGGAGTACCGCAAGGTGGCCCTCTCAGTCCACTTCTATCTAACATCATGTTACATGAGCTAGACAAGGAACTGGAGAAGAGAAATCTTCACTTCGTCCGGTACGCAGACGACTGTAACATATATGTCTCCTCAAAGAAGGCTGGCCTACGGATAATGGAATCCATTACTAAGTTCATGGAAGAGAAGCTGAAACTTAAGGTCAACAAAGACAAAAGTACGGTGGATCGTCCATGGAGACGAAAGTTTCTTGGTTTCAGTTTTACCTCCCAATTCGAACCGAGAATTCGAGTAGCCAAAGAAAGCATGAAGAAGGTAAAACAGAGAATTCGGGAATTTACCTCAAGATCTAAACCATTACCTATGGAGTATCGGATTGAACAGCTAAACCAATACCTTATCGGCTGGGTTGGATCCTTCTCGCTTGCGGATACACCTTCGGTATTCTCCAGTTTAGATGAATGGATAAGAAGAAGACTCCGCATGTGCCTATGGAAACAGTGGAAGAAACCTCAAACAAAAGTAAAAAGGCTTTTAACGTTGGGAGCTCCCAAAGTAAAAGCCTATGAATGGGGTAATTCTCGTAAGAAATACTGGCGGATTGCTTGTAGTCCAATACTTCACAGAACTTTGGATAATGCCTATTGGCAGACCGAAGGTCTGAAAAGTCTTAAGGAGAGGTACTCTCTTTTACGTCATACTTAGCTGAACCGCCGTATACCGAACGGTACGTACGGTGGTGTGAGGAGACGGGGGTTAGCCGCCCCCTCTTACTCGATTGAAAAAGAACGATCACAGCAGAGCGGCCGTTCTCTGATCGGAACGACTATTCCAACGGTACAGACGGAGGTGAGATTTAATCATCATCATCCTCTTCCTGCGTTTTTTCAGCCTTTCTCACCATGTACCGATACAGCATGTCTGCAGCTTCGCCGAGACTGACGCTCTCTGCAGGCTGGAACGTATCGCCTGACACCTGCAGCAGCTCCATCTTCATTCCCAGTGCAACGTGTCCTCGCTGTTTGATCTGGTCCTGATCGGCAAAGGGAAGTTGAAACAGCTCGTCATCACTGGCTAGTTCGGCGTACCCTAACGCATTCACCAGAGAGACAAGCGCTTCTTCGCGGGTGATCGGGCGATCCGGCTCAAAGTTGCTCATTGTCGTGGCTACCCGCTTTCGTTCTACTGCCCACTCAATCGCTTGATAATAGGGATGATCGGCGCTGACATCGGCAAAGCTTGGTTCGCGATCAACGGTCGGCTGACTTTTGCTCCATGACGGTGACAGGTAGCGATGCGGGTGTTCCAGCGTGTACCAGATGTCATAAAACTCTCCGCGAGAGATGGACCGTTCGGGATGCAGCAAACCGTCTTCTCCCACTTGGATGGCGCCAAGCTGCAGGAGATGAGCCAGTTCCCTGCCTGCGGCATGATCGCGGATGTCAGCCGGCAGCTCTCGTTGGGCTGGCGTATCCTCAGGCGACTTCCTCTCTTCTCCCGTCCGGTTGTCAATGATCTTACCGGTCAGCGCATCCAACGAGTACCCTTGATTTCCCGGGGAGAGAAAGTCGTAGACCAATTGTGCTGTTGCGGGTGCACTTTCACTCGACCCGCTTCGTGCTCCTTCTGAGCGAAACAGCGTATACTGCAGACGCAAACGGCTGGCCTCCAGGTACAATCGTTTCGCTTGCTCCGGCGTGATAAACTGCTCCTTGGGAGGAATCGTTAGATTTTCGCTCCATTCCCGCTCGTACAGCACAACCTCCCCTGTCTTTTTTGACACTTCCACCGTGATGCGGTCCGATTGCACATTGACCCCGTCGACTTTTCGCTCGTATGAAAATCGGTAAAAGGCTCCATCCGCATCACCGCCGTACGCGTTGTTATCTGCATAGAGTTGATCCAGGTAACCGGCATTTACTTTCTGCACAAAAGCAGTCGCTGTCTTCTCCGCCTGCTCTGGCGTGACCGGGAAGGGGCCTTCCGGCGGTTGGCGGAATGTAAAGTCTCCTTCCTGCGGCTTGTACAGGGGAGCAAGATTAAAGCGGAACAGGTTGCCTTTCTCGTCATATGCGGCGATTGCCCATCGGTGCGTTCCCTGCAAACTTTCGTATTCAGCGTCAATCGCATAATAAAACGGGCAGCCGCACTTCGGCCAGCTTGGGCCTTTCACTACTTGGTGAAGCGTTACACCTTCAGGAGGGATGTAGGTTTGTAAAAAAAGCTGTTTTACCTGCTCGGGGCTTACAGGCTGATCCGGCGAGCCAGTACTGGTCGACGTTGGCGCTTCTGCCATCTGATCCGTGTGCAGTCGGCTCGCTTCGTCTGTCCTCCGAAACGGGATCACGTCCCCGTGGTAGTTCCGATGTTGGCCGGTATGCGCGTCTATGTAGTACAGGGGATGGGTCAGTTCATAGGTGAAGGAGCCCTGCTTTTCCTGCGGTTTTTCACCCGAATAATCGGTTTCGATAAACGTAGCCAGCACCACTCCGGTCTCTTTACGCAGCGTCTCCATCACCGCATCGGGTGACAACATGTTCTCGACTGGTTCGAACGTTACGGATTCCGCATCCGGTCCATCGCGCCGCATCTCAAGAATCGTTCCGTCTCCTCTGACCATTACCTCGATCCGCTGGTCGGCAAAAGGGATGCCGTCGATCATCGGGCTGAATTCCAGTTCATATTCTTCTCTAGGAGATAGGAGTATGGTTCGTGTTTTTTTCCATTGGTCAGGATCAAGCTGATAGTCGAGCTGTTGGTTCGGCGTTGTTTTTTTCAACCAATTCCTTGCTGCATCTGCCGCTTCCCGCATGCTGAGAGCAGGAGGAAAGACAGGTTTCAGGTTGTGGTTGCGGTAGGAAAACTCCCGGACGATACCGCTGTCGGCGTCAATTGTCACATGGATCCAACCTTGCTTGTCCTGTTCCGATCTCCAGGACACATCCCAGACGGGGATCTCAGACGGGCCGTATGTCTTTTTTTGGACAGTTGGTTCAGTATAGGAGTCTGGCACGGCTACAAGATTTTGGGCGATCGCGATCGCTTCTGCTGATTCAATCTTGGCTTCCGGCCGCGTTGTCTGCGATGGAGTGTCTGCAGCCGTAGACGGCGGAATGATCGGGAAAACAAGGCAGGTGGCAACCAAGCTGGCAAGTACCCAGTTTGTGCGAATGATCATCATCCCCTTATTTTGGAAATTCCAAGATGATTATAGCAGTTTTTGCTTGTTGGCTAAAGCATCATTCTTGTTGGCAACATCACGTTGCCTCATGACAATGCACAAGGGCAAATACAATTTGACATATCGGTATTTTTAGATATAATAACACGTATGAAACCAATTGAAGTGTTTAAAGCCCTGTCGAATGACGCGAGACTGCAAATCTTGCAATGGTTGAAAGATCCGGAAGCCCATTTTACTCCCCATGAAGGGGTGGATATGAGAGAAACTGGGGTATGTGTAAGTCAAATCACGAAAAAGTTGAATATGACCCAGTCAACCGCTTCTCAGTACCTTTCGATGCTGCAGCGTGCCGGGCTGATCAAGACGGTGCGGATCGGCAAGTTTACGTATTACACAAGAGATGAGGACGCCATTCGTCAAATCGCCGATTACCTGAGAGAAGAATTGTAAAAAGAACTGGATACCACGTTCGTATTCAGTTTCTTTCAGGCATACAAATTAACATTTCGCGATATATTTTTTTGTAATATATTTTTTTGTGATATGGATCGATAATTCTAGATATGTTTACTCGTAGGTATTTTTTTCAACCAAACATATCGACATATTCAAAAATGTATTGGTTGTTTTCTGACTCCGTAAAAGGAGGTGACAAGCAAATCAGACCAAGGTCGAAAGAAGAACCTGATTGGCACATGCAAAACAATACAAGGAAAAAGGAGTGGAAGATTCTTGTCAAACACCTGGAACATTTACCTATTGGCCATTGTTAGTTTTTTGGTGGGAACATCTGATTATATCATTTCAGGTATTTTGGATAAAATCGCTGATGCGATGGGTGTCACGGTCGTTGCCGCCGGTCAGCTCATTACTGTTTTCTCGTTTGTTTACGCGATAGGGACGCCGATTTTGATGGCCCTAACGGCACGAGCGGATAGGCGTACTTTACTTGTTGCGGCTCTCGGAGTATTTGTAGCGGGAAACCTGCTTTCCTTTTTCTTGCCTAGCTTTGGGCTGCTCATGGTCGCGCGCATCATCATGGCTCTTGGTGCCGGGGTCGTCGTCGTTACGGCACTTAGCTTGGCGGCCAAAATGGCCCCTCCGGGCAAGCAAGCTAGTTCCATCGCTACGGTCGTCATGGGATTTACGACCTCCTTGATTATTGGGGTGCCGCTTGGAAGAGTTATTGCTGCTGCCTATGGATGGGAATATGTATTTGTTGGTATTGCGCTCGCCGGTTTGGTCGCTTTGGCTGTTCTGTTCCTAACCATTCCTCAGATGGAGGGGGATGCTCCCGTGCCCCTGGGCAAACAGTTTGCCCTTTTGAAAAAAACAAAGGTTGCCCTGGGATTATCGATCACGTTTTTTTGGCTTGGCGGGTATTCGATTGCCTATACTTATCTGTCGCCCTACCTTCTCGACGTCGCGGGTATGAGCGAACAACTGCTGAGTACGGCCTTGCTCGCTTTTGGGATCGCCAGTCTGGTTGGCTCCAAAGCAGGTGGATACAGTGCAGATAAGTGGGGGGTATCGTTCACGCTCATCGTTGGCATGATCTTGCATGTCGTATCGCTCCTGCTGCTGTCTATCGCTGCTCCATCAACCACTGCCGTATTTGTACTCTTGATCGTATGGTCGTTTTCAGCCTGGTCATCTGGACCGACCCAACAATACAACCTGGTCACCCTTAATCCTGAATCCTCCGGTGTCATGTTGAGTCTCAACCAGTCGATGATGCAGCTGTCCATGTCTGCCGGTGCAGCGATCGGGGGCATTGCCGTGGGGAACGTGTCGCTCTCTTCAATCACTTGGTTCGGGGCTTTGGGAGTAGCGATCGCGATTGCCGCATCGCTGAAACTATCCCGTTTGTCGTTGCAAAAGAAGGTGGCAGGATAAAAACGAAGCATCTGCAAGGTGTATGACATCGCGATCCTTTGACGTTTGCAGCCGCATAATCAGGTAGACGAAAAGGAATGGACTGCGGGCACATTGCCTGCAGTTTTAGCATTGATGGGAGAGCGGAAAAAAGGTTACGTTAGATAAAGAGCGTCTGTATTACAACTCAATCAGATAGAAGGCCAGGTGAAGCCATGATGGTAAGCTTAAGCGTATTGGATCAGTCTCCCATCCCGGAAGGAAGTACGCCTTCCGAAGCGTTGGCGCAAACAGCCAGGCTGGCCCAGGAAGTGGAGAAGCTCGGCTATCGCCGATTCTGGGTTTCTGAGCATCATTTTACATATAGCCTTGCCGGGTCCAGTCCGGAAGTGTTGATCTCCCATCTCGCTGCCAAGACGGAAAAGCTGCGGATCGGATCAGGCGGTGTGATGCTGCCGCACTACAGCCCGTATAAAGTAGCGGAAAATTTTCGTGTATTGGAGGCGCTTTATCCGGGGCGCATCGATCTGGGCTTGGGACGGGCACCAGGGGGGATGCCGTTAGCCACACGAGCACTGCAGGAGGGAAAGCAGATCGGGATCGACAGGTATCCGGATCAATTGGATGATCTGATCGCCTATCTACACGATTCGCTAGGGGAAAACCACCCATTTGCTGGGCTGGTCGCCACTCCAGTGATTCCCACGGCGCCGGACATATGGCTGCTTGGCTCGAGCGGGGAGAGCGCCAGGCTCGCTGCAGAGCGGGGGGCGGCGTTTGCCTTTGCCCAATTCATCAACGGACAGCAGGATGTGGGCGTAGAGGCGATGAAAACGTACTCGCGTCATTTTCGTCCGTCTGTGCTGGCGGAAAAGCCCCGGTCGATGGTGGCAGTATTCGCGATTTGTGCCGAGACAGAGGAAGAGGCAGAACGAGTGGCCTCCAGCCTCGACTTGTCCATACTGCTGATTGAACAGGGGGGAGGACATAAAGGAGTCCCTTCTGTGGAGGCGGCGCAGTCGTATCCGTATACCACATATGACCAATACAGAATCAAAGCGAACCGGCAGCGAATGATCGTCGGTACCAAGGAACAGGTGAAGCGGCGAATCCTGGAACTTTGCGAGGCTTACAACACCGAAGAATGCATGGTGGTGACGATTACCCACGATTTCGAAGCTAGACTGCAATCGTATCGCTTGCTGGCAGAAGCTTTTGATCTGGCTGCACAGTGAACGGGGGCACGATGTACGATCGCGGCAACATAAAACGGCGCAGCCTGGCGGTCTTCAAGGAGGCTGCGTCTTACTTTTTAAGTGGGGAAGACGAGCAAAACGAGCAGCATGGACGGATCGAATCGTCGGTTCGGTATCACGGCTGGTTTCTCCGTCTGGAGAAGGAGATTTTATCGTGATCGAGACGGTGTTCTTTCTGCGTGTCTGCGTGTTATGCTGGAATCAACCAACGAGGTGGAAATCTATGCCTCAACGTAAAGGGGACAATGAACATGAACACGATTGCCAAAATTCTCACCCATGCCAGCACCTTTTTTGCTCCGATCCTGGTTCCTGTGATCGTCTGGCTGCTGGTTGACGAGCGTGAAGTGCGAAACATCGCTTTGCAAGCGCTGCTGTTTCACATCATTATGGGTGTTCTGATCGGCATCTCTTACGTCTTTTCATTTATTTTGATTGGCATCCCGTTTCTTATCGTATTTGGGCTTGTCGCGTTGTATTATCCGATCAAAGGCATCATTTGCGCGTTGAATGACAGAGGGTTTCATTATCCGGTCATTGGTTCGTTTTTTCGGTAAGGTGAGGCGCTAAACACGACGCGAAAACCAGCTGAACGATGGGTCAGCATGCATGTTTGAGAGGAGGGGGCAGGATGTGCAGGTCGTATCTTTGCAACAAAGGCCGGATTTGTTTGAAGCAGTGGTGGAAGTATTCTGGAGACAGTGGGGAACGCAGGACAACTACAGGTTTTACCATGACTGCATGCTTCATTCTGGCCACCTAGGCAGCGATCTGCCGACGTTCTATGTAGCTGTACATGGCGATTCCATCGTTGGAATATACGCATTGCTCAGAACAGATTTCGTTAGCCGTCAGGATCTGTTTCCATGGCTGGCTTGCCTGTACATCGTTCCAGAGCATAGGGGAAACAAGTATGGATCTTTGCTGCTGAAGCACGCTGCCGAAGAGGCATTCAAGAAAGGGTATGACAACGTGTATCTGTATTCGGATCTAGAAGGCTACTACGAAAAGTATGGCTGGAGCTTTTTGGCGAACGGCTATACGATAGGTGGTCACGCCACAAAAATATACGTAAGAGCAAGCGAATCTACAGGAGATGACCACTAGAATATTTGCTTCATTTCCTCTATATTTGCAACTCTGTTAAACTCCCAACCGGACCAGTGTTTCTCCACCTCAAGCCAATTGATTCCTTCCGTCAATAGAGAACTTGCTGGTCTGGACTTATCCCTACATGGTCAATACGAAATGATATCCTATAACTCTTTAGTCAAGAGGCTCTTGGTTTTGGCTCTTTCCTGCACTTGCTCCTCGCTTACATCGCGATTTCCGATGGTTTCGCCTTCAATAGATTCGTAGAGGAGATAAACTCTACTTTTCCCCTCGCATTTATAATCGCCATGCTTTGTTAAGATCGGTACAGGCATTTTATCTTTCAGGGAGCTATTTTGCAGAAGCCAAACCGTAACAGGCATATAATTATCAATAAGAGCCGTCCATTTTGAAGTGGACGTTCTTCTTTTTTCATAAATCTTTAGGAAGTAGGTTTGCTTGTCGTTAAACACTTTATTTTCTTTGAACACCCTCCGCAACAAAACGCTCTTGGAAATTCCCAAGAGCGTGATTTTGTTAGAAACTAATCGTACCTAGTTCCCAATCAGCAACGATCGTAGCACTCCCACTAATTCATGTTTTATGGTGTTTTTTGAAAGCATATCAATATCTCCGTACATATCGATCTACATTACGTACTCTAATCAAAGCCTGTTGTGGTGCACTTGCTTGCCGTCTATTCCACGGCAAGATGCCACCGTTTCAGCTTCTTTACCAGTGTTGAGTGATCCATTCCCAGATGCTGTGCGGCTTTTCGCAGCGAGCCATGCTTTTGGATCGCTTCCCGCACAATCCGCTGCTCGAACTTTTCCACTCGTTCCTTCAGCGTCAGGGCCGTCCCGGGGGCGGTCGTCTGCTCGTAGATGTGCAGCGGCAGGTCGTGAGGTTCAATCGTCTGTGAGGGGACAGAGACGATCATCCCTTCGATCAGGTTTTTCAGCTCCCTCACATTGCCGGGCCAGTGGTAGCTGCTCAGGATCGCCTTCGTCTCTGCCGCCAACTGCTTGTCGACGTGATATTGTTTGCAAAAGTAAGAGAAAAAGTGGTCGAGCAGCGCCCCTACGTCCTCTGCCCGCTCGGCCAAGGGAGGAATGTGGATTTCTACCACCTGCAGACGGTAGTACAAGTCTTCGCGAAACGTTCCACGCCGAATCAGTGCTTTCAAGTTCTGGTTAGTAGCCGAGATAATCCGAATGTCCAGCTTGCGAACCGTGCTGCTGCCGATTCGCTGGATCTGTTTTTCCTGCAGGACCCGCAGTAGTTTTACCTGGAGGGGCAGGGGAAGCTCACCGATTTCATCCAGCATCACCGTTCCTTGATCGGCCAGTTCTAGAAGGCCGATTTTCCCTTCTTGGCGAGCCCCGGTAAACGCTCCTTTCTCGTATCCGAACAACTCCGATTCCAGCAGCGTCTCTGGAATCGCTCCGCAGTTCACTTTGATAAACGGACGATCTTTTCGTTGGCTCAGGTCATGGATCAGGTTGGCGACCACCTCTTTGCCCACACCGGAAGGACCGGTCAACAGAATGCTGGTGGGATAGGGTGCAACCTGCTGAACTTTGTTGAAAATCTGCTTCATCGGATTGCTGCGAAAGATGATCTTGTCATCCGAACTGCTGAACGAATAGGTATAGCGGTTCTGATTGATTTGCGAAAAGCTTTTCGCCTTCTCCATTTCCCGCTTCAGCTCATTGAGATGGGTGATGTCTCTGACGCTGGTCACCACCATCTCAATCTCCCCGGAATCATTGAAAAAGGGATTGCCTGTGACGATGACATCTTTTTTTCCGCCGATCTTCTGCAAGATAGAGATGCATTTCTTTTTTTCCAGGACAAGCAGTGAGACCGACTGATCGAAATAACCCTGGCTGGTTAACTCGGCCATGTGCCGACCGACCAACTCATCCCTGCGAAAGCCGGTAATCTCCTCGTACGCGGTGTTGACTAGCAGCGTAATGCCGTTCTTGTCCACTACGTAGATACCGTCCGTTGCACATTCGATGATCGTCTCCATTTGTTTAAACAAGGAGCGGTAGTGCTCCATCTCGGAGATGTCCTGTATCACGCCGATCGCACCGATCAGCCGGTCATCTTCGTAGATCGGGGTGCGGTTGACCATACACTGGCGGCCGGCGATCTCCATCTTCACGCCGATCGAACGCTCCCCGCTTTGCAGCACTTTTGGCATCTGCGTGGTAGGGATCAGAGCCCGGATATCATGCCCCTCCCAGTTCTCGTCTTGAATGTTCAGCAGTTCTTTGGCCGAATCGTTGATTAAAAGAATCTTGCTCTCTGCATCGACGACGATCACGCCATTATGCATGGAAGAAAAGATACGTTCCCAAATCCGCTGTGTGACGATTGGCTGGTTCATTGCTGAAACCTCCCTTGCCATCGAATGGTGAAGAATATCACCGTTCGGTGAATATAATCACCACTGGTTTTCTTCGCCTCTGGTTAGTGAAAACCCTGCATAGGCGGTGATTTTTATCACCACTGTGTTTTTCAGAAGGCGTTCAAAACCGCGTTACATCCTGTTGGCATGGGGATTGCTTATATGACTCGAACGAGGGAAGCGCTTACAGCAGGAGAGGAGGAAAGAGATGAATGAAATGACAAAAGGGCTTTTTCTCAATGGGAAGTGGGTCGCCAGAGACAGGACATATCCACTGCACGCTCCGTACGATGGAAAACAGTTGGCCACGATCAGCATGGCCGATACCGACGATGTAAAACGGGCCATCGAAGGAGCTTATCAAGCGTACCAGACCATGCGCCAGATGCCGGCGCACCAGCGTGCGGAGATCTTGTACCGCCTGGCCGACCTGTTGCAGGAGAGGAAGGAACAACTGGCCCGCATCGTCGCCGAGGAGGCTGGCAAACCGATCCGTACCGCGCGAGCAGAGGTGGCCAGAACGATTGTTACCTACCGCTTTGCGGCAGAGGAAGCGAAACGGATCTACGGCGAAACAATCCCAATGGATGCAGCCCCGGGCGGCGAGCATCGGCTGGGGATGACCTGGCGGGAACCGTTGGGTGTTGTCGTGGCCATTACACCGTTTAACTTCCCGCTCAATCTGGTGGCTCATAAACTGGGGCCCGCCTTTGCGGCAGGAAATACGGTCGTCTTGAAACCAGCCGAACAAACCCCGCTCAGTGCTTTGCAGATTGCGGAGCTTTTTCAGCAAGCTGGTCTCCCGGACGGAGCGCTGCAGGTACTGACTGGCAGCGGTCGTGAACTGAGCGATGCTCTGATAACCGACCAGCGGGTGAAAAAAGTGACCTTTACCGGCAGTGCTGCCGTCGGCAAGCTGATCAAAGCAAAGGCGGGGCTGCGAAAAGTGACGCTGGAGTTGGGCTCCAACTCGGCGTTGATCGTGGAGCCGGATGTTTCCTTGGATCAGATCATCCCGCGCTGCGTGGAGGGGGCATTTACGTATGCTGGTCAGGTATGTATCTCTTTGCAGCGGATTTACGTGCATGAATCGATCTACGAGCCGTTTAGCAGCGCTTTTATCGAACAGACCCGACGGCTGCAGGTAGGCGACCCGCTGTTAGAGACAACCGACATCAGCGCCGTGATCCATGAGCGGGAGGCGGAGCGCATCCAGTCGTGGATCGATCAGGCTGTGCAGGCGGGAGCGAGTCTTGGCTGTGGTGGAACGAGTGAAGGCTCACGGGTCACCCCAACCGTTCTGCTGGATGTCACGCCAGATATGGCCGTCTCCTGCGAAGAGGCGTTCGCTCCCATCGTCTCTATCGTGCCCTACAAGGACTTGCCGGAAGCCATCAATCTGGTCAATGATTCCGTATACGGGCTAAACGTTGGCATCTACTCACGGGACATCGACCGTGCACTATATGCAGCGCGCCAGTTGGAGGCTGGTGGCGTGATTGTCAACGATATCCCTACGTTCCGCGTCGATCACATGCCATATGGCGGTGTAAAAGAAAGCGGTTACGGGCGTGAAGGGGTCAAGTATGCCATGCAAGAAATGACGGAAGTGAAGTTTGTATCGATCAAAACGAGCCTGTAAAGCAGAAGCGTGTAAAAGAACGAGCATCGAAGAGGAGGAATAGGAATGTCTAATGTTGTGAAAGCCAAACCGAAGCTGTACGTACTGGATAATGGTCGGATGCGAATGGATAAGAATTGGATGATCGCCATGCACAATCCGGCCACGATCCACAATCCCCATGTACCGACTCAGTTCGTCGAATTTCCGATTTATACCGTGTTGATCGATCACCCGGAAGGGAAAATCTTGTTTGACACAGCCTGCAATCCCGATTCGATGGGCGCACAAGGTCGCTGGGCGGAATCGACACAGCAGATGTTTCCCTGGACCGCCAGCGAAGAGTGTTATCTGCACAATCGATTGGAGCAACTGAAAGTGAGACCGGAGGAGATCAAGTACGTGGTCGCCTCCCACTTGCACCTCGACCATGCAGGATGTCTGGAGATGTTCACCAATGCCACGATTATTGTGCATGAGGATGAGTTGAACGGAACGCTGCAAAGTTATGCCCGCAACCAAAAAGAGGGAGCTTACATCTGGGCGGATATTGATGCCTGGATCAAAAACAACTTGCAGTGGCGTACGGTAAAGCGGGGAGAAGACAACTTGAAGCTGGCGGAGGGAGTACATGTGCTCAACTTTGGCAGCGGGCACGCCTGGGGGATGATCGGGCTGCATCTGCAAATGCCGGAGACAGGCGGCATCATCCTGGCGTCCGATGCTGTCTACACGGCGGAAAGTTACGGACCGCCGATCAAACCGCCAGGCATTATCTACGATTCGCTTGGCTATGCCAACACAGTGGAAAAGATTCGCCGGATAGCCACAGAGACCA
This sequence comes from Brevibacillus humidisoli, assembly GCF_020923435.1. Taxonomy (NCBI): domain Bacteria; kingdom Bacillati; phylum Bacillota; class Bacilli; order Caryophanales; family Paenibacillaceae; genus Brevibacillus; species Brevibacillus humidisoli. The sequence continues at coordinate 12,364 of NZ_CP087263.1, forward strand.
ACTCCCAGGTCTGGTTCGGCCATGATGCGGAACAGTTTAAGAAATTCCGCAAGTCGACCGAAGGCTGCTACGAGTAAGCAAGGGGGATTCAGATGGAAATGGCCAAACTGGTGTTTACGCCACTTAGTTATACCGGGTGGGGGCACTTCAGCAATTGCTCTCAGAAGTAAATCGATTTTCTCCCCAGCGCATCCTGGTGGTGACAGACCCGACCCTGCAGCAGATCGGGTTGGTGGAACAGGTCGTCGCCCCGCTTCGGAAAGCGCAGTATGATGTAGACGTGTATACAGATGTGCTGCCGGAACCACCGCTGGAGACGGGAGAGCGACTGGTCAGCTACACCAGAGACGGCAAGTTTGACCTGGTGATTGGTCTTGGCGGGGGCAGCGCACTGGATTTGGCCAAGCTGGCTGCCGTACTGGCCGTACATGAGGGAGCGGTCGAAGAGTACCTCAACCTGACGGGGTCGCGCCAGATCGAGCAGAAAGGCTTGCCCAAAATCTTGATTCCCACAACCTCCGGCACGGGCTCGGAAGTGACCAATATCGCCGTCCTATCCCTGCAGACGACCAAAGACGTGGTGACCCACGATTATCTGCTTGCCGACGCCGCGATTGTAGACCCGCAAGTAACGGTGTCCGTTCCTCCCCGGGTCACGGCTGCCACCGGTATCGACGCACTGACCCATGCGGTAGAGGCTTATGTATCGGTCCAGGCCAGCCCGGCGACTGACGGCTTGGCCCTGCAGGCGATGCGGCTGATCTCCCGCTCGATTCGTCGGGCGGTAGAGAACGGAGCGGACCGGGAAGCGCGCTCGGATATGAGCTACGGAAGCTATCTGGCCGGCCTGGCTTTCTTTAATGCCGGGGTAGCGGGGGTGCATGCGCTCGCTTATCCGTTGGGCGGCCAGTTTCACCTCGCACACGGCGAGTCTAACGCCGTCCTGCTTCCCTATGTGATGGGCTATATCCGTCACAGCTGCCCCAAACGAATGGCTGATATGCTGAATGCGCTGGGCGGAAACTCAAGCTATCTGTCGGAGACAGAAGCTTCTTACAAGTGCGTCGAAGCATTGGAACGGCTGGTCGGGGATGTCGGCATACCCCGTACGCTAGGTGGCTTCAACATCCCGGAAACGGCCCTGGAGAGCCTTACCCAAGACGGGTTGAAACAAAAACGGCTGCTGGCGCGGAGTCCGTACCCGCTGCAGGAACATGATATCCGTGCCATCTACCAGTCGGCATTTGAAGGGATCGTTAGAGAGCCTGACTAGACTTTGGGTCCAATGATGGTTTTCTAAACTTCGTTATTCAGGTTTGGTTGACCGGCGATTAACGACTTTTGAGGAAAGCATACAGGCGGCAATCCTTCACCGTTTTGTCCGGGAAGGATTGCCGCCTGATCAGAATAACGACTTCTATCTTTACTATGGAAAATGCATTCATCAGGAAAGGTATTCATTTTCCCTCCACTGTTACATATCCACTCCTGCCAGCTAGGGTCCCGACGGCTATCAACAGAACAGACACCACCATCAACAGCAGCAACGGGATGGTATAGCTCTCCGTCACATCGTGAAGCCAGCCAAACAAGGTCGGCCCTGCAGCGGCTAGCAAGTATCCGAACGACTGAGCCATACCGGACAGTTCGGCTGACTGTTGTGGGTCGCGAGAGCGGAGCACGAAAAACATCATGGCCAGACTAAACGATGCGCCAGCCCCGATTCCCAACAGGATCACCCATATCGCCACCAGTGTGTTGAATCCGCTCAAGAGACCGCCAAGTCCGATCAGGATAAAAAATCCAGCGGTGACGGCCAGACCCCGCTGGCTGGAACGACGACCTGCCGCAACGGGTACGAGAAAGGTAACCGGCAGTACCACAAACTGCATCAGCGACAGCATCCAGCCCGCGTTGGCGCCGGTCATCCCCTGCTGTTGCAAGATCTCAGGCAGCCAGGCGATGGTGACGTAAAACACCATCGATTGCAATCCCATAAAAAGCGTCACCTGCCAAGCCAAACGTGAGCGCCACAGTTGAACGGGTGAGCTGACGGGAGTCTGGATCGCACGCTTTCGGAAGCGCAGCTGCGGCAGCCAAACGAGAATGGCGGCTGTGGAAAGGATCGCCCAGCAGCCCAGTGCTCCACTCCACCCCATCCCAAGCCCCTGGGCGATCGGGATGCTGACACCAGAGGCAATCGCCCCCCACAGGTTCATACTGACTGTATAGACGCCGGTCATGACGCCGACGCGTTCTGGAAAGTCCCTTTTGACCAGACTGGGAACCAATACATTGCCGAGGGCAATCGCCAGACCCAATAGGGCAGTACCCAGAAACAAGGTGACAACCCCTTGGGATGAACGCAGGATAATCCCCGCGGTCAGCAGGATCATCCCTGTCCAGATCGTCGTCTCCAACCCGAACCTGCGAGCGATCCGCGGAGCAAAGGGGGAGAGCAAAGCGAAAGCGAGCAGTGGCAAAGTAGTCACCACACCGGCCGCTGCATGGGAGATTCCCAGATCATGACTGATGTCTCCAATGATGGGGCCAACGACCGTGATGGGTGCGCGGAGATTGGCCGCTACAATCACGATCCCGAAGATAAGCATCAGGGACGCAGCTTTAGCTTGGGCGCGTTGATTCCCTGCTTGTTTGGTCAACATGTCTATCTGCCTCGTTCCCTTTCAAGTTAATAGAAAAATAGCTGTATTGGCTTAGTTTTGCAAACAGTGCTTTCTGTAGTGGTAACGTTACTTTTCCAAGAATGGGAAAAGACCGGTCGCAGTCGTCGCAAAGCGATGCTGAGCGGTCTTTTTCCGTACGCCTCTAGGCTAGAACAGCTAGTCTATACGAGATTTTCCGGATTCAACCCTTCCAATTCCGGCAAAACAAAGCGACCATCCTTGCGGATCAGCACGTCGTCGAACCAGATCTCTCCGCCTCCGTACTCGGGTCGTTGGATTTGCACCATATCCCAGTGGATGGCCGATCGGTTGCCGTTGTCGGCGATGTCATAAGCGTTGCCAGGCGTGAAGTGGAAGCTGCCGGCAATCTTTTCATCGAATAAGATGTCCTGCATCGGATGCAATATATGCGGATTAAAGCCAATCGCGAACTCGCCGATGTACCGTGCTCCTTCGTCCGTGTCGAGAATTTCGTTGAGTGCTTTGCTGTTGCTCGCGGTCGCCTCGACGATTCGTCCTTTGGAGAAAGTTAGTTTGACGTCGGTAAACGTCGTTCCTTCGTGGTTGGTCGGGGTATTAAAGGCGATCGTACCCTCGACAGAATCTCGCACAGGAGCGGTGTACACTTCGCCGTCCGGGATGTTGCGGTCTCCGGCGCACTTGATCGCCGGGATCCCTTTGATAGAGAAGCTGAGGTCCGTTCCCGGTGCGGTAATCCGTACCCGGTCGGTTCGCTCCATTAGTTCCTTGAGCGGGTCCATCGCTCTCGACATCTTGGCGTAGTCCAGGTTGCAGACAGAGAAGTAGAAATCCTCAAAAGATTCCAGGCTCATGTTGGCTGCTTGTGCCATCGATTTGTTTGGATAGCGGAGCACGACCCAACGTTTGTGTGGGACACGCTCGCCCAGATGTACCGGCTTGTAGTAAACCCGCGAGTACAAGCTCATTTTTTCTTCCGGAATGTCTGCGTACTCGTTGATGTTTTCATAGGCTCGTACGGCGACGTAGGCGTCGACATCTTTCATCCGAGCCAATTCGTGTTTGGCAAACAGCTCCATCTGTTCTTGATTGCTGCCGAGAATCATCTCCCGCATCACTTCCTGGTCTTTCAGCGTGACCAAGGGGATCGCGCCCACAGCGTACGCTTCGCGGATCAGCGCTTTGACGATTGGCGCCTGCAGGTCGATGTTTTCGATTAGCACCTTTTCTCCCTGCTGCAGGTTGAGGGAGTAGCGAATCAAGCGACTCGCCAATTCTTTGACTCGTGGATCCATAGGAAGGAGACACCTCCGTTATTGGAGTTGATTAATAACAAGCTTCGTATAAGGCCAGTACATCATCGGTATACAGAGGGCGGGAACTGCTGATATGATCGCTTCCCTGACCGCCAATGCGCACCGATTCCTGGGCCATCACCGCCAATGAGTCGCGTGAGATGGCAAAGTCGGACAGCCGCTGCGTGATGCCGATCCGGGCAAACCAGGCAGATACCGCTTCGATGGTCGCTTCTGCGGCGACACGTTCGTTGCTTTCGGTTACCCCGAAACACTCTCTGCCCATCCGAGCCAACCGTTCGGGACGGTCTTCGAGGATCACCTGACGGAAATACGGGATCGCCAGAATGGCCAAACCCCGTCCGTGGGCAATGTCGTAAAAGCCGCTTACCGTATGCTCTACCTTGTGCAGGGGGTAGCCGACGTTGCGGCCGGACAGCGTAAAGGGACTGATCGCCAGGGTGCTGGTCCAGAGCAGTGTGGAGCGTGCTTCTTCATGGCTTGGCTCTTCCATCGCCACGGAGGCAAAACGAACCACCTGGCGGATCAGCGACTCTGTGAAACCGTCCTGTACGGGCGTGCTGGCTCTGCTGATCAGGTAGGCTTCAAACAGATGGGAAAATATATCAGCAGAAGCTTCCGCTGTCACATGGGGTGGTACAGTGTACGTCAGCGACGGATCGAGAATGGCCACTTTGGGAAAGAGGCCCGGTCCGGAAATGGAGGACTTCTCATGCGACTCCCAGTGCGTCAGCACACTGATGCTGTTCGCTTCCGAGCCAGTTGCTGCAACCGTCGGGATGGTGATCAGCGGCAGCGCCTGTTGGACCGGCACCAACTGTTTGGCGGTACCGGAGGGGTTGCCCCGCATATAGTCATAGATCGGACGGCCAGACAAAGCAGCGGCGGCGATTGCCTTGGCCGCATCCATCACTGAACCGCCGCCTACCGCAATCACACCATCGCAGCCTTCTTCACGGGCGATGCGGGCTGCGCTGTCAACGGTCGTGGTACGCGGATTGGGCTCTACGCCTTCAAACAGGACGTAAGCAACTTGTGCCGATTGCAGCCGTTCACAGATCCGCTCCAACAAACCGGTTTTTTGGCCGAACTGCCACCGGTGACAAGCAGAACCTTTTCTCCCAATTGCTTGGCCTCGCCCCCGATCCGGTCTACTTCACCCACGCCAAACAGGATTCGGGTGGGAAAAGAGAGTTCAAAAGGAAACACGGTAGAATCACCCCTTGCTTTGTGCAGAAAATGAGTATGTACGTTTCCATTGTATCATAATCAAAATACAGATATCTCGAGTAGAGCGGGTGCACAACCTAATCAAGACTGGCTAGCCCGCATCAGCTATGACGGTGTTTGGCAGCTTGCCGAACTGTGATTTTATTTTCTCCAGATGAGGGATGAGGCAGCGTGTATCAGTTGGCCGCTGATGGACACTGTAGCCGAGAATGAATTGATTTTCGGTACCGATCTGAACGTTGTAACCCGGCTTGAGCTGGCCGTTTCGCATGTGGTCTTCTTTCATCCTCATAAACGTAGCATCATGGTCCGTTTTGCTGTAGCTGTTTCGCTTGCCTAAAATCGTCTCATGCGTCTCATACTTTTGGAGGCGAGGAAGCAGATCCTTGCGGAGTGTGCGAACCGCCTTCTTTAGTGGCTTGTCTTTTGGCTTCTTCTGCAGGCGCTCTTCCAATTGCTTGACGACATTCTCCAGCTTTTCACTGGTGATGGCAGAGGACTCGCCCAGTTCGTGAAGATCCTTACCCCCGTGTGCCCCTTCTTCTTGCTTCTCCGCTTCCTCAATGGCAGCGAACAAGGTCTGGACTTTCTCTTGGAGCTTGGCTTTGTGCTTGACGACAGCTTTTCCCCAAACAAATGTATACCGGTTGGCATTGGCTTCGATCTTGGTGCCGTCCACAAAGTAATGCTCCAGTTGTATGTAATTCTCCTCAACCAGAAATGGAAGAACTGCGGTACATACGGTTTCTAGCACGGTTTTCATTCGTTCTGAGCGAAACCGGTTGATGGTGCGGAAGTCCGGACGTTGTCTGCCTGCGATCCACATGAACATCATGTTTTCACGGACGGCCTTGGCAATCTGGCGAGAGGAGTAGATACGCTGGGTGTAGGCGTATATGATGATTTTGGTGAGCATCTTGGGGTGGTAGCTGTTACGTCCGCCTCCGGGGTAAGCCGCATCGAAGATGGCGTCGTCGAGACGATTGACGGCGGCATTGACCACACGAACGAGATGATTGGCGGGAATGTCTTCTTCTAAATCCATTGGTAAGTAGAGTTGATCCATGGTATATTGAATGTACAAAGAAACCGTCTCCTTTTTGTAAATGGTTGGTGGTACTTCCATTTTACCAAAAGGCGGTTTCTTTTGTTTCATGAAATGAAAAAGAGGGTCGCCCCTCAGTCATCTATGATGACTTTTGGGACACCCTCTGAATGTAAAATCAAGAGCAACACTTACTTCTTATACTTTTCAATCACCTGTTTGTGCATGTTCTTATATGGTTCAAACTCTTCAAGCAAACTGTTGGTAGTATCGTCCTGTAACGGATAAACACCAAATATTACCGATTTCGGGACGAACATTGGAAAGGCCTTGTCTTTTCTCAGAAATAGTACGTATTTTTTATTGTCTTCCATGAGTTGATATCCTTCAATTGTTCGTAATACTTTCTCTCCTTTTTTGTTTTCGTATATTACCGCAGGTTCGTATACAACGATATCGTCCCCTTCAGAAAGATTTTCACCTGTTTCATTCTTAAACACTTGTTCAACCTTTATGGTTCGCTTGGTAGCAAAGTCCTCGATGAGACCATCTTCATCTCTCTTGATGTAATTTTCTTTTTGTTCAAGCGCTGTTCCGATGATGATGGCATTGGCATCTTCCTCCAGTTTAACTAACTCGTCATAACCTTTGAACGATCCGTGGAGGCTCTCCACTTTCAGGGAAGTTTCTTTTTCAATAGGGTCAGTACGATCCTCAATGGCCGGGTTTCCACCTAACAAAAGGGCTACTATACTCGAAAGAACAATTAGTGATTTCATTGAAAATTCACCTCTCTAAAGTTAAGTACTAGTCTTCGCAACGCTGCTCTAAATGCTCTTTATCAGCGTCTTGGACAAGTAGTAGAATTTACAAGTATTTATTACGGATGCTAGGTAATAACCATTTCCATCGTCAAGGACATGTCCTAAACTTAGACAGTGCCCGAACTCATGCGTAGTTGTTTGTTGTATAGATTTATCTTCAGAATATTCCAGAGTTCTACGGTTAAGGCGGACATTCGCTAACGCCCAAGTCTCTTCAGCTTCCTCATCGATACCTTGTTTATTCTCACTATTGTAGTAAGGTTCTTGTAACCCATCCATATCCCATGTGTAGGTTCCAGCATATACTCGTATATCTGAATCAGATTTACTGGATACTTCTGATAACTCAACATCTGGAGTTATGTCATTCCAGTCATCAATAGCTTCATCAACAAAATCGGTCCAACCTGTATCCGAAACGGAGGAGTGATTCCAAACTTTTAGGTCGTTGGCTGAAGAAAACCTTCCTTCCCATGTGTGGCAATCATAGCCCCCATAACACCCTGGATCATGGGCATTGACGCTTAAGGGGTTGACTGACATAAGGAAAGTAAACATAAACAAGCAGAAAACAAGGTTTCTTCTCTCAATACATCACCCTTTCAAATTTTTTTCAGGTAAAATATATAATATAATCCATTTTGTATAAAGTAATTTTTTATAATAAAATCCCAAATAATAGTTTGGGATCCTAGTATAGGTGTTTGTCTGTGTGCCGATACCACATCAATAACACATCATATTTAAGTTTCCATGACGTTGCACAGGAGCATCACGAAAACCCGAACAATTACCACATTCAAAACCTTTCTCTTTCAGTTGAAAAAATACGTATATTTATGTTTTAATGTAATAGTAATGTTCGTGTTTAATCTCCTTAATAACTGCTGTGCGCAAAGAGAGGGGACTTTTTTTGTGGAAAAACAAGAACAACTGTATGAAGGGAAGGCGAAAAAGGTCTTTCGCACTTCTGATCCTGAGGTATACTGGGTATCATACAAAGATGATGCAACCGCGTTTAATGGCGAAAAAAAAGGAACGATCGTGGGCAAAGGCGAGCTGAACAATCGGATCAGCGCGATCTTTTTTTCGCTGCTGAAAGAGCGAGGCGTGGACAATCACTTCGTCAAACTGCTTTCTGCCACAGAACAGCTGGTTCGGCGGGTGGAGATTATTCCGTTGGAAGTGGTGATCCGCAACATCGCAGCAGGTTCCCTCGCCAAGCGCTTGGGGTTGGAGGAAGGCACGGTTCTCCCTCAGCCTGTCGTGGAGTTTTACTATAAAGATGATGCACTGGGCGATCCGCTGATCAACGATTCGCACATACAGGTGCTGGGGATCGCCGATGATTCGACCGTACAGACGATGGAGAGAATCGGCCTTAGAGTAAATGAGATTTTGCAGGCATTTCTCAGAGAGCGCAAGGTGATCCTGGTCGATTTCAAGCTGGAATTCGGACGTGCTGCTGACGGCAGCGTGCTCTTGGCTGACGAGATTTCGCCCGACACGTGCCGCTTCTGGGATGAGGAGACGCGCGAGAAGCTGGACAAAGACCGCTTTCGCCGTGATTTGGGAGATGTGGAGCAGGCGTATCAGGAAATGCTGCGCCGGATAGGAGGAGATTTTGATGTGTAAAGCAATCGTCTATGTCACACTACGCGAGAGTGTGCTCGATCCTCAAGGGCAGGCCGTACAAGGAGCCCTGCACTCGTTGGGATTTGATGAGGTAAAAGGGGTGCGAATCGGCAAGTATCTGGAAGTGAACCTTGGCACTGCTGACAAAGTACAGGCGGAAGAGCGCGTCCGGGAGATGTGCGAAAAACTGTTGGCCAATCCGGTGATCGAAGACTATCGCTACGAGATTGTGGAGGGATAAGCGATGAGAGCAGCAGTGGTCGTGTTTCCCGGGTCCAACGCCGATGTCGATATGTTCCAAGCGGTTGAAGATGTGCTGCAGGTGCCGGTGAGCTATGTCTGGCACGGTGAGACCGATCTGTCCGCCTATGACGTGATTTTGCTGCCTGGCGGGTTTTCCTACGGCGACTACCTTCGCTCCGGCGCTGTTGCCCGCTTTTCGCCGGTGATGGAGGAAGTGATCAAAGCAGCGAAGGCAGGCAAACTGGTGATGGGTGTCTGCAACGGGTTCCAAATCTTGTTGGAAGCAGGATTGCTCCCCGGTGCGATGCTGCGCAACCGTTCGCTCAAGTTCCGCTGCACGATGTCCAGACTGCGTGTGGAGAACCACCAGACTCCGTTTACCTGTGAGTACGGCAACCAGGAAGTGATTGAGATCCCGATCGCTCACGGGGAAGGCAACTACTTTTGCGACGAAGCGACCTTGACCAAGCTGAGGGAAAACAATCAGATCGTGTTCCGCTACGAGGGGGAAAATCCGAACGGATCGATTGACGATATTGCCGGCATTTGCAACGAGCAAGGCAATGTGTTGGGCATGATGCCGCATCCGGAACGCGCCGTACATGACTGGATGGGCTCAGCCGACGGTCAGCGGATCTTCCGCTCGATACTAACGACATGGAGGGAACGTCATCGTGCCGCAACTCACGCATAAAGAACCGACTCCGGAGGTAATCGCCGAACAACGTCTCTATGCCGAGATTGGCCTGACCGATGAGGAGTACGAGCGCGTCGTGACGCTGCTTGGCCGCCAGCCCAACTGGACGGAGACCGGCCTGTACAGCGTGATGTGGTCGGAGCACTGCTCCTATAAAAACTCCAAACCTGTGCTGCGCCGCTTTCCGACCAAAGGACCGCGCGTGCTGCAGGGACCAGGCGAAGGAGCAGGAATTGTCGATATCGGCGACAATCAGGCCGTTGTGTTTAAGATCGAAAGTCATAACCATCCGTCTGCGATTGAACCGTACCAAGGGGCTGCCACCGGTGTCGGCGGGATCATCCGCGACGTCTTTTCCATGGGGGCGCGTCCTGTGGCGCTGCTTAACTCGCTACGTTTTGGCGAACTGGATAAACCGCGCGTCCAGTATCTGTTTGAACACGTTGTCGCCGGGATTGCGGGATACGGCAACTGCATCGGCATCCCGACCGTTGGCGGCGAAGTAAACTTTGACCCCACCTACGAGGGGAATCCGCTGGTGAACGCGATGTGTGTCGGTCTGATTGACCACGACAAGATCCAAAAAGGAGTAGCCAAAGGGATCGGCAACCCGGTCATCTACGTCGGGGCCAGTACCGGTCGTGACGGGATTCACGGAGCCACTTTTGCTTCCGAAGAATTAAATGAAGAGTCAGAGAAAAAACGGCCTGCCGTGCAGGTGGGTGACCCGTTTATGGAAAAACTGTTGTTAGAAGCCTGCCTGGAGTTGATCGACTCCGGAGCGGTGGTCGGCATCCAGGATATGGGGGCCGCCGGTCTCACCTCCTCCAGCGCAGAGATGGCTTCCAAAGCGGGGAACGGCATCGAGCTGAACCTCGACCTGGTGCCGCAGCGCGAAGCAGGCATGTCCGCCTACGAGATGATGCTCTCTGAATCACAGGAACGGATGCTGGTCGTCGTGGAAAAAGGACGGGAAGCAGAGGTAAAAGCGATTTTTGACAAGTGGGGGCTGTATTCCGCTGTAGTCGGACGGGTGACGGACGACGGGAAACTGCGTCTGATCCATCACGGTGAAACGGTGGCAGACGTACCGGTCGACAGTCTGGCCGAGGACGCGCCAGTCTACCACAAACCATCCAGCGTGCCCGCTTATTACGAAGCGTATGCGAACATCGATACGACAGATCTGCCGCAGCCGGACGATCTCAACAAGGTACTGAAACAGGTACTGGCGCAGCCGACCGTGGCCAGCAAGCAGTGGGTCTACGAACAGTACGATCATATTGTACGGGCCAACACCGCAGTCAGACCGGGCTCGGATGCAGCTGTGGTGGTGGTGCGCGGTACCCGCAAGGCATTGGCGATGAGCACCGACTGCAACGGTCGCTATGTCTATCTCGATCCGGAAGTGGGCGGCGCGATTGCGGTGGCGGAAGCGGCGCGCAACGTGGTCTGCTCGGGGGCGGAACCACTCGCGATTACCGACTGTCTCAACTTTGGCAGCCCGGAGAAGCCGGAGGTATTCTGGCAGTTTGAGAAAGCTGTTGACGGTATGAGTGCCGCCTGCACCGCGCTGAGCGCTCCGGTCATCGGCGGAAACGTATCGTTTTATAATGAACGCAGCGGTGGGGCCATCTATCCGACACCAATCGTCGGGATGGTTGGGCTGATCGCCGATGTGGATCATATCACCACCCAAGATTTCAAAGCGGAAGGCGACGTGATTCTCCTCTTGGGCGAGACGTACGGCGAACTGGGCGGCAGCGAGTATCAAAAACTGATTCGCAAAGAGATCGCCGGTCGACCGCCTATGTTGGACCTGCAAAAAGAAGCGGTTGTGCAGAAGCTGGTGCTCCAGTTGATCCGGGACGGACTGGTTCGATCGGCGCACGACCTGTCCGAAGGCGGCTTGGGCGTTGCCGTGGCCGAGAGCTGCTTTGCGAACGGGATCGGTGCCGTGCTGAACTGGGAAACGACGCTTCGTCCGGATGTTGCGCTGTTTAGCGAGTCACAGTCGCGTATTCTGCTCAGTGTATCTGCCGATGTTGCGGCGCAAGTGAAACAGCGGGCCCAGCAGGAAGGCGTGGCATGCACGGAGATCGGCACGACGGGCGGCGATCGGCTGGTGGTTAGCATCAATGGCAACGAGGCGGTGAATGCTCCGCTCGACGAGTTGAAAGCAGCTTGGAAGGATGCGATTCCATGTTTGATCGGCTAATCTGGGACAAGTTAAATGAAGAGTGCGGTGTGTTTGGCATCTACAATCATCCCGAGGCGTCGCAGCTCACCTACATGGGTCTGCACGCCTTGCAGCACCGCGGCCAGGAGAGTGCAGGGATGTGCGCCTCCGATGGCGAGAAATGGTATAAACATCGCGGGATGGGACTGGTCAGCGAAGCGTTTGGCAAGGGCGATCTGGAAAAGTTTCGCGGACATATCGCGATCGGACACACCCGCTACACGACGGCCGGTTCCAGCAAAATCGAAAACGCTCAGCCGCTGTTTTTCCGCTATGCACAGGGGAGTATGGCTGTTGCTCACAACGGGAATCTGGTCAACGCTTCAAAGCTGCGCAAACAGTTGGAACAACAGGGCTCCATTTTTCAAACATCCAGTGATACCGAGGTAATCGCCCACCTGATCGCCCGCGCCAAAAGCAAAGACCTGCCCGGGGCGGTACACGAAGCGCTGCAGCAGATCAAAGGTGCGTACGCACTGCTGGTGATGAACGAACGGCAATTGATCATCGCGCTCGATCCCAACGGGCTTCGTCCGCTCTCTCTGGGACGCTTGGGCGAAGCGATCTGTGTCGCTTCGGAGACCTGCGCCTTTGACATCGTCGGTGCCCAGTACTGGCGGGACGTGCAGCCTGGCGAGATGATCGTGATTGACGAGCAAGGCATCCAGACCAGCCTGTTTGCCGAGAAGACAGAGCGTGCGATCTGCACGTTTGAATATATCTACTTCGCCCGGCCGGACAGCGATATCGACGGGATCAACGTGCACATGGCCCGCAAGCGTTTAGGCAAACAGCTTGCGCAAGAATCGCCGGTACAAGCCGACGTCGTGACCGGTGTGCCCGACTCCAGCATCTCTGCGGCGATCGGTTTTGCCGAAGCTACCGGGATTCCTTACGAGCTGGGACTGATCAAGAACCGCTATGTGGGCCGGACGTTTATCCAGCCGACCCAGGAACTGCGGGAACGGGGTGTGCATCTGAAGCTGTCGGCGGTGCGCAAGGTTGTCGAGGGGAAACGTGTCGTGATGATTGACGACTCTATCGTGCGGGGAACCACCAGCGGCAGGATCGTCAAGATGCTGCGGGAGGCGGGAGCGACCGAAGTGCATGTGCGGATCAGTTCGCCCCCGGTGATGAATCCCTGCTTCTACGGCATCGATACCTCTACGCGAGATGAACTGATCGCGGGGACAAAATCGGTAGAGGAAATCCGCCGCTTTATCTGCGCGGACTCCCTCTCATTTCTCTCAGTAGAAGGAATGTTGGAGGCGATCGGCCGCACAGATACAGCAGCCAATCGCGGACATTGTCTGGCTTGCTTCACCGGGAACTATCCGACGGAGACCGAGTACGAAGAAGCACTGCCGGCAGAAAAGTGTTGACCCACTGTTGATGAGGAGGAGAAACGATGACAGACCCGTATAAACAGGCAGGCGTCGACATTGAGGCGGGCAATCAGGCCGTTGAACGGATGAAAAAGCATGTCCAGCGCACCTTTCGTCCGGAGGTGTTGACAGACCTGGGCGGCTTCGGCGCCCTGTTTCGGTTGAATGCCAAACAGTACGAGAACCCGGTGCTGGTCTCCGGCACAGACGGGGTGGGCACCAAGCTGAAGCTCGCTTTTGCCATGGATCGTCATGATACGATCGGCGTTGATGCGGTGGCAATGTGCGTCAACGACATCGTCGTGCAGGGAGCGGAGCCGCTCTTTTTCCTGGATTACCTGGCCTGTGATCAAGTGATCCCCGAAAAAATGGAAGCGATTGTAAAAGGGATCGCCGACGGATGCCAGCAGGCAGGTTGTTCGCTGATTGGCGGGGAGACAGCGGAGATGCCGGGGATGTACAGCGCTGGTGAATACGATATCGCCGGCTTTGCGGTAGGTGTGGTGGATGAACCAAACTTGATCGACGGCCGGTCGATCGAGCCGGGCGATGTGCTGATTGGCATCGCAGCGAGCGGTTTGCACAGCAACGGGTACTCTCTGGTCCGCAAGGTATTTCTGCAGGATCGCGGGATGTCGCTGTCTGACCATGTGGACGAACTGGGTAAAACATTGGGAGAAGAGTTGCTTACCCCGACCAAGATTTACGTCAAACCGATTCTTTCCCTTTTGCAGAAGTACACCATCAAAGGGATGGCCCACATTACCGGCGGCGGCTTTACGGAGAACATCCCCCGCGTACTGCCGGATGGTGTACAAGCGGAGATCGACTACGGCTCGTGGCCTGTGCTGCCGATCTTTTCCCTGCTGGAGCAAGCGGGCGGCATCGAGCGGGCCGCCATGTTCCGCACGTTTAACATGGGGATCGGGATGGTGCTGGTCGTCCGCAACGAAGATGCTGTGGCCATCGTGCAAGAGCTGGAGCGGCAGGGGGAAAAGGCATATCTGATCGGACGAATCTCTGCCGGTGAGCCGCAAGTGACCTATGGAGGAGTGGCCTGGTGATGCGGCTGGCCGTATTTGCTTCCGGCTCCGGCAGCAATTTTGAGGCGATTGTGGAGGCGACGCGCGACGGGCGGCTCTCCGGTGCGGAGGTTGCGCTGGTTGTGTGCGATAAACCAGGTGCCTACGTGTTGGAGCGGGCCGCCCGCTTGGGTATCGATAGTTTTGTGTTCAACCCCAAGGAATATCCCGAAAAGGCGGCGTTTGAGCAGGAGATTGTGCAAGAGCTGCATCGTCGTGACGTCTCCTTCGTCGTGCTGGCTGGCTATATGCGGCTGGTCGGCCCCGTCCTGTTGTCTGCCTACGAGGGCAAGATGATCAATCTGCATCCGTCGCTGCTGCCTGCTTTTATGGGCAAGGACGCGATCGGGCAGGCTTTTTCGTATGGGGTGAAGATTACCGGGGTGACCGTTCATTTTGTTGACGCCGGACTGGATACCGGACCGATTATCGCACAAGAGGCCGTTCCGGTTGCGCCAGCCGATACGCTGGAGACGCTGACGGCGCGTATTCACGGTGTGGAGCATCAGTTGCTGGTAGAGGCGATCCAGGACGTTGTAGCAGGTCGGCTGCATCTGGAGGGGCGGATTGTCAAACGGCAAGCGTAGGGGACTGTGTTGTAACGCTGATTTGATCCAGACGGTTCCCTTATTGGGCGAAACATGTCCGCCCTGCTGCTAGAAGCGAATCAAAGAAAATAGAGAACGGCTCTGTCACAGATGATGTGAACAGAGCCGTTTTATCGTATGGCGCTAGGCGAGTAAAAGATACGCCGCAGGTAAGGGGAAAGGAATCAGGCGCCCATTCTGTATTTCGTATAGATATTTGGATTAACTCAAAAAGTGTATACAAGGGCAAGTAAAAAACTCTATTTTTTTAGATGGATTTACTGGGTATATTTACCTTAGTAAATATTTACAGCTGGTGGTGTGGGTGATAACATGACAGTGAGGTAGAAAATTTACAATAAGTATAATTTTTTGCCTATAATATCATTTTAAGGAGTTGTTTAGTGTGAAACGTGTGCTTTTTGGAGTTCTTTGCAGTCTAGCTCTCATCTCAGTCCCACTAGGAGCCGTCCAAGCAAAAAAGGCAGAGGAAGAGAAAGGTAAAGTGAATCGCAAAGAACGAATAGAGTATGTTAACGAGCAATAAAGAAGCTTGGCGGAAAGGGTAATGATGCAGTTGAAGAGTGGCTGTTGGAAAATGGATTCGTAAAATTCAAGAAGGGAAAGCAGTCTTCAAATTCTGAAATCAGTCCTCTAAGTTCAAATGGAATGATTGATTTAGAACTTATTATGATACATTGACGAATGCGTATTGCCTCAAGGGAACGTGGGAATGGAAAGATGAGCAATATCCGGATAGTGATGAGGGTCCCGAAGAGGTGCTCGCTTTAGTGATGTCGGATGATGATGGGGACCCTATTGATGGGCATGAATGGGAAGACGCTGAGATTGAGTAAATGAATCCTTCTGTGATGGAGGCGTCAACAGTGAAAGGCAAACATACAGTGTTTTATCTGATTGCAGCTTTTGTTTTTTCTGTGTTTGGTTTGCATGGTTGTGGAAACACAAACGCAAATGAAGAACTGATCGGAACATTTTCGGACGTGTACTACAAGGAACTCGATGATCTGCACATCATTACTCAAACCTTGCAAATGAAACTGGAAGCCTTTCAGAAGGACGACCCTGGCACCGTGCATTATCTGGACGAAGCAATAGGTGCAATGGAAATATGGGCTAAGACCAAGCCACACATCTTTTACAGCATAGACTCTTTGCCACAGGATAACGCGGAACAGGTCGTTCATAGTGAATTGAATCAGAAAGTGGAACAAGTCTATGACACGATGTTGAGATCGTTGACGGATGTTCGAGAAAAGATATTCGTTCCCGTATCCACTGCCTTACATAAGGATGGAACGTTGAACGCCGAACAGGCAGGAATAATCGACAACGTCCAGGTTTATCTGAAGGAACTTAACGAAGTATTGTACGAAAGTTTCCACGACTTGCCCAATCAAAGGGAATATCTCTACGACACCCGAATATTTAATGAGGATTTAATGGCATCACTTGATAACATTTTGTCTATCTCTAATAAAATACAACAATCCATTCCAGATTAAAAACACTCGTTTAGGTGGTAGCCTCCTGTTTGTACGGGAGGCTTTGTCTTTGGGACAAATAGTGCCCCGAAAAGTTGAATGAGATCGATGGTGACCGCCAGTAAGCAGGCGGCATAGACAGAGGGGAACCTAAACCTGACAAGACAGAGAACGGCTCTGTCGCCAATGATGCGAACAGAGCCGTATTACGATCGGCTAGCACGAAACATACAAAAGTGCCGCTCAACCCGTCCTTTACTGTTGCTCCTTGCCTTCGGTATAGATCTGGAAGGTTACACCGAACTTGTCCGTGACAATACCATAGGCAGGGCTGAAAAACGTTTCCTGCAGCGGCATGTTCACTTGGCCGCCTTGCTGCAGGGCTTCATAGATTTGTTTTGTTTTTTCCTTGTCGTCCGTTGAGATGCAGATGGTTACCTGATTCCCTGCTTGAAAGGGCTGACCTGGAAAGATATCAGAAAACATCAGCTCCGACTCGCCGATTTTGACCATGGCGTGGGACAGACGTTCCTTGGCCTCTTCTGGCAAAGGGTATTCAGAGTTTTCCGGCATTTCTCCGAACGTTTGTTGAAAGAGAACTTCGGCCCCCAACGCCTGTTGGTAAAAATCGATCGCTTCCTTCGCATTCCCGTCCATCATGAGATAGGGAGTCAAACGCAATGCCACAATACTTCAGCTCCTTTGGTTCCCAAATTTTTTGGTTGGATCAATCATCTCGCAAACTATGGACACGTCTCATGCTCTCAACTCTACATCCTATTATGTCCAAAATGTGACGCCAAAACCAATCTATCACGAAAATGCTTTTTCCGTTTCTTCTCGATTGCGCTTTTTCCACAACCAGTCGTGTCACTTGTTCCGGTTGCCTGTCAGCTTCTGCTTACATACCCTGTCTAGGAGCGAATAAATCCTGTCGTTCGCGCAGGGGAAGAGGTGGTTCGGTGAGTGGCGATTGGATTAGCGACATGCTGGGAAAGCTAAGCGAAAAGACGGGGCGGGAATGGTCCTTGATGGATCTGATCCGCCTGGCGCAAAAGATGCCGGAACTAAGCGAAAACAATGTTGACGCTCTTCTCTCAGAACTGTCCGAAATGGGCTTGAATCTGCCGGAACAGAAGAGAGATAGGTTGAAGCAAAAGGTGATGCGTGAAGAGGGAGTAACTCCCGATGATCTGGAAGAGTTGAAAAAACGATTTGCGGAAAAGGAAGCGAAGGAAGAGGCCAAACACCCTAAAGCAACTGCCAAATACAGCAGAAGGTTGCCAGCCCGCCGCAGACGGACCAGGTCCCGTCGCCGGGTTTTCAAAAGTGCTGAACAGCGGTACACCGAAAAGGTGGCCAGACAGCTTCGCCAGTTAAGAAAAAAACGGAGAACGAGATAGCCGTGGGCGCCTGATTGACAGGTGCCTTGATTTTGATCTGACAACGGGGAGAAACCTTGAACAATCCGTACGTTTGTGTTTTAATATGGAGGAAATGTTCGTGATTTGAGTGCGTTGCTTATCAAGATGTCAGGAGGTCTTCTTTTGTGAACACGAAAAAAGCGCTGATCAGCGTTTCTGA
Source organism: Brevibacillus humidisoli (assembly GCF_020923435.1). Classification (NCBI taxonomy): domain Bacteria; kingdom Bacillati; phylum Bacillota; class Bacilli; order Caryophanales; family Paenibacillaceae; genus Brevibacillus; species Brevibacillus humidisoli. Next base: position 30,402 of record NZ_CP087263.1, read on the forward strand.
CAAAACCAACATTGTCCCATTTGCCCGCAGACTCGACGAATTGGGTGTGGAGATCATTTCCACTGGGGGAAGTGCCAAACTGTTGAAGGAAGCAGGGATTGATGTAACCGGCATCTCTGAGGTGACAGGGTTTCCAGAAATTCTCGATGGTCGTGTCAAAACACTGCACCCGACGATCCACAGCGGACTGCTGGCCGTACGGGACAATCCGGAGCATCAGCGTCAGTTGGACGAGCTTTCCATTGCCCCTATTGATTTCGTGATCGTGAACCTCTATCCTTTTAAGCAGACAGTGGCAAAGCCAGATGTGACATTTGAGGATGCGATTGAAAACATTGATATCGGTGGACCGACGATGCTGCGTGCGGCTGCGAAAAACCATGCCCACGTCACGGTGATTGTCGATGCTGCCGATTATGACACGGTCCTTGCCGAACTTCAGGCACAGGGGAGCACCTCGCTTGAGACACGTCGTCGTCTCGCGGCCAAAGTATTCCGGCACACTGCCGCCTACGATGCGCTGATTGCAGGGTACCTGAGTGAGCAGATGGGCGAGCCGCTCGCCGAGAACCATACGGTTACCTATGAAAAAGTGCAGGATCTCCGTTACGGGGAAAACCCGCACCAACGGGCTGCCTTTTATCGGGAACCGCTGGCTGCCGCCGGTACGATCGCAACGGCTGAGCAGCTTCATGGAAAAGAACTCTCTTATAACAACATCAACGATGCGGACGCAGCGCTGGCGATCGTGCGCGAATTCAGCCAACCGGCAGTCGTTGCCGTGAAGCATACCAATCCGTGTGGTGTTGGAATTGGAGCGACGATCAGCGAAGCGTACCGGAAGGCCTATCAGGCTGATCCGGTCTCGATCTTTGGCGGCATTATCGCTGCCAACCGGGTGATCGACCGCGAGACCGCACTACAGTTGAAGGAGACGTTTCTGGAGATCGTGCTCGCTCCCGATTTTAGTGAGGAAGCGCGAGCGATTCTGCAGGAGAAGAAAAATCTGCGCCTGCTGCGTCTCGGAGAGTTTGGCAGTCAAGCAGCAGCAAACGGACGTGCTGCCCTGCGGGTTGCTCCAGTGGCTGGCGGCTTGTTGGTGCAGGAGTACGATCTGCATCAACTCCAGGAGACCGATATGACAGTAGTGACCGAGCGGAAGCCGACGGAGGAGGAGCTGGCGCAGCTGGCCTTTGCCTGGAGGGTTGTGAAGCACGTCAAGTCAAATGCGATCGTGTTGGCTCGGGAGAACATGACCATCGGCGTAGGAGCAGGTCAGATGAACCGGGTGGGAGCGGCCCGGATTGCGATTGAGCAGGCCGGAGAAAAAGCGGCAGGGGCCGTACTCGCTTCCGATGCCTTCTTTCCCATGCCGGATACGGTGGAAGAGGCGGCGAGGGCAGGTGTGACCGCGATCATTCAGCCTGGTGGTTCGGTTCGTGATCAGGATTCGATTGAGGCCTGCAACCGCCACGGTATCGCGATGGTATTTACCGGTGTGCGCCATTTCAAGCATTAAGTTGGGAGGCTTTTGGAAATGAACGTACTGGTTGTTGGGAGCGGTGGGCGAGAACACGCCATTGCCTGGAAGCTGGCGCAAAGTCCCAAGGTGGAGAAGGTGTTTTGTGCCCCAGGCAACGGCGGCACACAGGAAGTGGCCCAAAACGTACCGATTCCCGCAGACGATTTTGCAGCCCTGGTTCAATTCGTCAAGGACGAAGGGATCGATCTGACGGTAGTAGGACCGGAGGCACCGCTGCTTGACGGCATCGTCGATTTCTTTATGCAGCGCGGCCTTACGATCTTCGGACCCACGGCCATGGCGGCCAAGATTGAGGGCAGCAAATCATTTGCCAAGTGTTTGATGAAGCGGCACGGTGTGCCAACTGCCGCCTATGAATCATTTATCGACTATCAGTCTGCGCTGGCTTACGTGCGTGAGCAGGGAGCGCCGATCGTGATCAAGGCTGATGGACTGGCAGCCGGAAAAGGTGTAATCGTCGCCCGTACACTGCAAGAAGCGGAGCAAGCTTTGTTCCAGATCATGCAGGTTGGTGAATTCGGACAGGCTGGCAGCCGGGTCGTGGTGGAAGAATACATGGAAGGCGAAGAATTGACCCTGCTCTCCTTTGTTGACGGGGAGACGGTCAAACCGATGATCACGGTACAGGACCACAAAGCCGCCTATGACGGTGACAAAGGGCCCAATACAGGTGGGATGGGCACATACGCGCCAGTCCCCCATGTATCTCAGGAACTGGTTGAACAAATCGTAGAGACAATCATCGTCCCTGCGGCCAAAGGAATGGTTCGTGACGGCATGCCCTTCCGCGGAATTCTCTACACGGGATTGATGCTGACCGCTGACGGGCCAAAAGTGGTGGAATTTAATGCCCGCTTCGGCGATCCAGAAGCGCAGGTAGTGCTGCCACTGCTGGAAACCGACCTGCTGGACATCCTGCTCGCTGCGGTAAACGGTGAGTTGGATTCGGTTGACGTCAAGTGGAAACAAGAGAGCGCGGTATGTGTCGTGATGGCATCAGCCGGGTATCCGGGCGACTATGAGAAAGGCATTGCGATTACCGGACTTGAGCAGGCGGCAGCCCGGACAATCGTCTTTCACGCCGGAACCAAGCGAACAGAAGAGGGACTTGTTACCAGTGGCGGACGTGTACTCGGTGTGACGGGGATCGGCAGCAGTTTGCCTGCTGCTAGGGAAGCTGCCTACAGCGGAGTAGAGCAGATCAGGTTTGCCGGTGCCCACTACCGTACCGATATCGGAGAAAAGGCGCTGCGCCGCCAAGTCTAGTACGTGCAAAAGGAAGGTCGCTTATTTGTAGCGGTACCTTCCTTTTCTTCTTGCCGTATTGACTGCAAAGACGATCATTGCCACCACTGCCCCGATGATCAGCGCGGCCACAAACAGGTTGTGCGAAAACCACTCGTACAGCGGCGGGCCAATGACACTCATCCCGCTCACCTCCTAATAGGTGGGGTACAATCGTTCTTCCTCTCGGTATTCCCTCGCCGAGCGGTTGCGAGTCGATTCAGAGGCGTTCTTCTGTCTGTTGGTTTCCGTGGAGTGGTTCTCACGCGAAGCAGATGTAAGCACTTCTTCCATCTCATTGGCAATCGACTGTATGGTCTGATTGGCTGGCATCATCTGATCAGATCGTACCTGGTCTCGCTTTTGCGAGTTTGCTGACTGTTTGTTGTGGTGGGTATGATCCTGGTTGCCGTTGCCCATCATGTTTCTCATCATCTTCATGCCTTCTCCGTCACGAGTGCTTGTACCCATGCTGTATAACATCGGACAGAAGCGGGTGACTCCTTCTGCTACTTTCATTGCCGATAGAAACATCAGCATCCAGGGTGTCCGATACGGTCTGCGGGACATTCGTCCGACACTGTAGGCCAGTCCCATGATACCGGCAGTGATGCGAATCGTTGCATCAAGCGTACCCACGTTTTTACGCATGATTCGGCTTCCCTCCCTTGTTGTATGGATAGTTTGTACGAGTGAGAAAAAAAACAGACAAGGGAATTTCTGTTAGGCCGGCGAAAGTATGCAGTACCGAAGTACTTCAGAAAGAAGGGTGATTGGATCATGCGAGTACGAGAGGTAACGAAAGAGGCGCATCTACAGCTCGTCCGTACTGCGAAACAGCAGCAGCCGGCCACTATGTGGATCAAAGGCGGTCGCATTCTCGATGTGTATCTGAGGAGGTGGCGAGAGGCAAATATCGTAATCGCCGGCGAGCGGATTGCCTATGTCGGCGAAAAGGAACCCTTGGTCGATGATCAGACAGAAGTGATCGAAGCAGCCGGCTACCATGTCGTTCCGGGCTACATCGAACCGCATGCCCATCCTTTCCAGTGGTACAATCCGCACACCTTGAGCGACTACGCCCTGCGTACCGGGACGACGACAGTTATAGCCGACACCTTAACCTTATACAGATTGCTGCCATTTGAGCAGGTGTCAGAGATCATGCAGCGCTTGGCTGCTCATCCAGTCAAATACTTCTTTTGGGCACGACTTGATCCGCAAAACAAAAGTCCGCAGTTGAGAGATTTGTTTAGGATGGAGCGGCTCCAACAGATGATTGACCATCCCCAGGTGATTCAAGGAGGGGAGCTGACTGACTGGCACGGTGTGCTGTATGAGGATGAACAGCTGCTGTATGGGCTGCGGCATGTACGTGATGTCGGCAAACGGATGGAGGGGCATCATCCCGGTGCTTCCGACCATACGCTCAATATTGCGGCAGCAGCCGGTGTTACCGCCTGCCATGAGAGCATTACGGCAGCAGAAGTGATCAACAGGCTGCAGCTAGGGTATTACGTGGCACTGCGTCATTCCTCGATTCGCCCGGATCTGCCTGAGCTGATCAAGGGGTTGATCGAACAGGGTATCACCTACTCACCCCGGTTGATGCTTACCTCGGATGGTTCCACCCCGCCGATGATGAGGGCCGGTTTTACGGATTCGCTGATTCGTCTGGCGATAGAGGCTGGCCTGGCTCCGGAGGATGCGTATGCGATGGCTACCCTGAATCCGGCTGCCTATTACGGCTTGGATGCCGAGATTGGTGGGATAGCACCTGGCCGACTGGCCGATATCTTATTGCTCGCTACGCCAGAAGATCCGACACCGGAAGTGGTAGTGGCTGACGGACGTCGCTGGTCGGAGCGCAAGCAGCTGCTGCGGCCGCTGCCTAGCCTCAACTGGCAGGAGTACAGCTTCCCCACACCTGCCGCAGCCGAGATGCCCATCGTGCCGGAGCTTTTTAGCATTCGACGCAGTGAGCGGGCGGTACCTGTCATCAACATGCGAAATGCCGTCATAACAGAAAGTGAACAGACAGCACTCACGTATGACGCAGATGGGATGTTGCTCTTGGAAGATCCGGAATTGGCGCTGCTAGTCTTGATTGATCCGATTGGCAAAAAAGTAACCCAGGCTGTGGTCCGTGGTTACGGGCGAGAGATTGAAGCGATCGCGAGTACGTATACGATCTCCTCTGATTGGATCGTCATCGGTCGTCATCCACAATCGATGGCTGCTGCATTGCGCAGGGTGCTGGAGATGGGCGGAGGAGTAGCGATGGTTGAGCAGGGGGAAACCGTCTACGAAATGGCGCTGCCGATCGGCGGATTGATGACCGATGCCCCGATGGAGGAAGTGATTCGCAAAGCAGAATCGTTCGTGCAGCTCATGAAAGAAAAAGAGCATTCGCACATCGATCCGATATACTCTTTGCTGTTTTTTACCGCGACTCATCTGCCGTTTATCAGAGTCACCTCCGATGGGGTATACGATGTAAAGCGGGGGTGTATCCTCACGTCTTCAGTTGAGGTTGCCGACTTGATTGGCTAACGCAGAAAAAGGTTTGCCAGTCAATCAAATTCTTCGTATAATCTTTCGATTGTAAAAAACAGGTTTTGCAAAAAAACTATTTCTGTCTTGTAAATTTTCTAATTTGTCATAAAATAATAAAGGGACTAGATAAATCCGACCATAGTCGATCGCAACGACAATAGCAACAGTAACTGCAATTGTGCATCCCATCCTTTAGAGAGACCAACCAAACTAGAATGTTGAGGCGGAAATGTGATTGATTCTTCAAAGAAGGAAGGATAGAAAAAGGGGATCAATGGAATCGCACGGATCCGTCTCAGCTTTTTGCATCCTGGCAGCGGCTGACCAACCAGATGCAGAGACTGCGACAGGGGAATGCGCCTCGCAAAAGCCCGCTTGTAGGTTCACACCACCAAGAATGTAGCTAGTAGCTCTTTTTTCCTATTACGTACATCTTTTCGAAAGACAGTGAACCATTATATAATTGATAAAAGTTCCGCGATTTAGCCTCATCCAGCCACGGGGCGGCACGAAGGTGTACGCCCCTTCACTTTGTACAAAGGGTGCGGCGGCGGCTCTCAGCCGAAACATCTAGTCAGGGGGAAATGAGGGAAGACAATGTTGAGCATTTTACCGCAAGTATTGATTGACGGGCTTACGCTCGGGTTTATGTACGCCGTCGTGGCATTGGGCTACACCATGGTATACGGGATTCTTGAATTCATCAATTTTGCTCATGGCGAAATCTTCATGGTGGGAGCGTTTGTTGGGACGGAAGTACTCTTGATCAGCGAATCGCTGGGCATTTTGCAGGAGATGAATCCGTTTGTGGCCTTCCTGCTGTCACTGCTGCTGGCGATGGTTGTCTCTGGCGCATTGGGTGTTGGAGTGGAGCGGGTAGCGTACCGGCCACTCAGGGGAGCACCCCGCCTGGTCGCGCTTATCTCTGCGATCGGGGTTTCGTTCTTGCTGCAGGACCTGGTTCGCTTCACCGAGGCGGTCGCTCGCAACGAATTCTATCTGAACAGTCCGACGCTGTTTTCGGGAGCGATCGGGATCGGTGACTTTGCGCAGATCCCGGTAAAAGCAATTGTGGTCATTGCCTTTGCGATTGTGATGATGGTCACGCTCACCCTGTTTATCAACAAGACCAAATGGGGTATCGCGATGCGTGCCGTCGCGCAGGATCAGTCTACTGCTTCGCTGATGACGATTAACGTGGACAAGGTGATTTTGCTTACCTTTTTGATCGGTTCCAGCCTGGGCGGTGCGACAGGGGTCCTGTTCGCCCAAAACTACGGCACGATCGATCCGTACATCGGCTTTATCCTGGGATTGAAAGCATTCACAGCTGCTGTCCTCGGGGGGATTGGCAACATCCGTGGCGCGATGGTGGGCGGTGTGCTGCTCGGCCTGTTGGAGTCGCTCGCCGGTGCCTATCTGGATACGCTGACCTTTGGCGTGTTTGGTTCGGAGTACAAAGACGTATTCGCCTTCTCCATCTTGATTCTGGTGCTTCTGCTGAAACCAGAAGGTCTGTTTGGAGAAGCCGTGAAAGAGAAAGTGTAGGTGAGAGCGTGGTGAAACAAGTGATCAAAAATGTACTGACGGACAAACAAATCCCGCTGCTCGTAACCATTTTGTGGACGGTTGTCTTCACGTTGGCGCTTTTCTTTCTGGAGCAATCGGTGCTTGCCTTTATGGGAGTGTTGCTCTCTCTCTTGCTGGTTTACTATACAAAGACAAGCAATGCCGTGCGCCTTACGCTGGGAGTTTTGATTTTACTTGTATTGATTCCACTGGTGGCCGGAGACAACCGCTACTATATGGAAGTGGCCTCCCAGGTGGGGATATACGTGGCCATGGCACTGGGACTAAACATCGTGGTCGGCTTTGCCGGACTGCTTGACCTTGGATATGTCGCCTTCTTTGCAGCGGGTGCCTATGCTTATGCCATCTTCGCTACCGCACAGGCCAACGAGTTTATCCCTGGCGATTTGTTTCCGCTGGGCGGTGAATGGTTCTGGCCGTTTTTGATCGTTGGCTTGCTGGTGGCGGCCGTGTTTGGGATTCTGTTGGGGCTGCCTGTACTGCGGGTAAAAGGGGATTATCTGGCGATTGTGACACTTGGCTTTGGTGAAATCATTCGGATCATTTTTAACAATCTGGACCATCCGGTTAACATCACCAATGGCCCGCAGGGGCTGACGCCCATTGCGACGCCCGAGTTGTTTGGTTACCCGCTTAATACACCGTTTTACTTCTACTTTATCGTCCTGTTCGTGATCGGTTTTATCGTCCTGGCCAATATTCGTTTTGAACATTCCCGGCTGGGGCGGGCGTGGATTGCCATTCGCGAAGACGAACTGGCAGCGCAGTCGATGGGGATTCCTCTGCTCAATACCAAGTTGGCCGCCTTCGCGGCAGGTGCTTCATTCGCCGGGGTGGTGGGTGTCATCTTTGCCGCCAAGCAGACCTTTATCGATCCGACTTCGTTTACGCTGATGGAATCGATCGGCATTCTGGTCATGGTGATCCTCGGCGGCAGCGGCAGTATTCCCGGTGTCGTGCTGGGTGCCGCCTTTGTGACGGTTCTGCAGGTTCAACTGCTCAAAGAGTTTTCCAACTTCCTGCATGCCCTGAATACCTCCGGCGTGATCAGTCTGCCGAACCAGTTGGATCCCTCCAAGTTTCAGCGGCTCATCTTCGGGGTGTTGTTGATTCTGGCCGCATTGTACCGCCCGAACGGGCTGATTCCGGCTAAGCGGAACATCAACGATCTGGAAGAGATCAAAAAGAGCCGTTTTGCCAAACAAAAACTGGGTATTCTGGCCAACCTTGATGAAAGCAAGCGACAAACCAGTTAAGGGGGGAGAAGCCAAGATGGCACTACTGGAAGCAAAAGGGCTAACCAAACGTTTTGGCGGGCTTGTTGCCAACGAAAATGTAACGGTTGAGATAGAAAAGGGAACGATTACAGCAGTGATTGGCCCGAACGGCGCGGGAAAAACCACGTTTTTCAACATGATTACCGGGTTTTACGAGCCGGATGAGGGGGAAGTCCTGCTCAACGGCAAAAAGATTCATGGACTCCGTCCGGACCAGATCGCAGAGCGCGGAATCACCCGTACCTTTCAGAATATCCGTCTGTTTAAGCAGATGACTGCGCTGGAGAATGTGATGGTCGGCAAGCACAGTCGTCTGCAAGCAGGGATGTTGGGGATTTTGCTCGCTAGCAAGCGAGTAAAGGAAGAGGAAGAGCGGGCCCGGGTAGAGGCTTATCAACTGCTCGAATATGTAGGGATCGCCCATGTGGCCAACGAGGAGGCGGGCAGTTTGCCGTATGGATTGCAGCGCCGTCTGGAAATCGCTCGCGCTTTGGCGACCAAGCCGCAGATTATTTTGCTGGACGAACCGGCAGCGGGGATGAACCCACGTGAGACAGTGGAAATGACGCAGTTCATTCGCCGGATGCGCGATGAGCTGAAATTAACGATCATCCTAATCGAGCATGATATGAAACTGGTTATGGGGCTGAGCGAGTATATTCACGTACTGGATCACGGACAAAAAATCGCCGAAGGCACCCCGGAGGTAATACGCACCAATCCGCAGGTGATCGAAGCATATCTGGGCAAATCGGCGACGGAAGTGTCGTAGAGGGGGGACTGACGATGGCGCTATTGGAACTTGATACCATACACACCTATTACGGCGGGATTCACGCGTTGAAAGGCCTCACCCTCACGGTAAACGAGGGGGAGATCGTGACCCTGATCGGCTCAAACGGTGCAGGCAAATCGACGACACTGAAGACCATCTGTGCGCAAGTCCGTGCCCGTTCCGGATCGGTGCGCTTCAACGGAACAGATATCACTCGGCTGAAAACACATGAAGTGGCTCTCAAAGGGATTGCCCACGTGCCGGAGGGGAGACGGATTTTCCCCAAACTGACCGTGCGCGAAAACCTGGAGATGGGAGCCTTCGCGCTCAAGGATAAACAGTTGATTGAAGAGGGAGTGGAACGGGCTTTTCACTACTTCCCACGGCTGAAAGAGCGGGTCAACCAAAAAGGCGGCACGATGTCCGGTGGTGAGCAGCAGATGCTGGCCATCGCCCGTGGACTGATGATGAAGCCGAAGATTTTGATGCTGGATGAACCGTCGATGGGGCTGGCACCGATCTTGGTCGAGCAGATTTTTGAGATTGTCAGCGAAATGAACCGGGAAGGAATGACGATCCTGCTGGTAGAGCAAAATGCCAACCAGGCGCTTGCTGTGGCTCATCGCGGATATGTGATTCAGACAGGAGAGATTATCCTGCAGGACGACGCGCAGAAGTTGCTGAGCGACCCGCAGGTGCAGGAAGCATATCTGTCGTAGGAGGATAGAAGGAAAACTCGCCCCCGTATCAGGGAGGCGAGTTTTTTGCTGTATGGGGCTACACCTTCATCCAATACTTGCTGCCATCCGCGGTCCTATCCAGCAAACCGTACTCGATCAGATAGCGTCGCAGCGTGACATAATCGTGGTAGACCTCGCCTAGGATGGTGTTTACCTCTTGTTCGCTGTATGTCTTGTTCTGTTCGAACCGATGGATGATGTGCGTTAGGATGGCCACTTTGCGCTTCTCTTTTTTCGGAAACTCGGACAGCGGGCCGTCTAAGCCCTCCTTAAAATAGGCGTGCAGGATCTCCGCCCGCTCTCCTTCGGTCATGGCGAAACGTTCGTCGGCCATCGGTGTCGTACGGGGGATCTCAATAAACGGCTCCTGTCCCGCCGCCTTTTTCTCGACCAATTCCATGATCGCCAGGAAGAGTTTGGCCTGCTTGGCTTTCTCCCGCAGGGCAAACCGATGGTTGCGGATCGTCGACTTGCTGCCCCCGCCCAATTGCTTAACGATCTCCGTGTCGTTCAATCCCTGATAAAAGTAGTGAATAATCGTTTTCTGATGATCGGTTAAACCGATAAATTTTTTGTCCAGACTGATCAGGTAGTCAAACATGGAGTCGTGCTCTTTGCTGATGTGCACTTGCGTATACTTCTCCGCCTCGTAAAGTCCCCCCTCAAAGGGATAGATCACCCCTTTTGTAAAACGCTCGCCGCAAATCAGGCAGCAGTACGACTCTACCGATTCGTCATACATGTAGCCGCGGACGATCTCTTCGACAGATGCATTCCAAAACATCGCAGATAAATCACTCATTCATAACACATCCCTGAATTGTTTGTTGTATGTATAGACATCATATCGAACTGTTTGTGATTTTGCAAATGTTTTTCTTTCTCTATTATAGACGGTATGCATTATTGTCGTGTAATTTATAAACAAATTTGAAACAAGTCTATATTTTGTGATCTTATGAAAACAGCCGCCCCGTCCTGCAGACAGCGTACTTCTGAGCGCTGCCAGTCTGAGAGTGGACGGGGCGGGAGAGCGGTTTAGCTAGCCAGGAATGGGAGATTATCCTGCCTTTTTATTCGGTTGAGATTCGTCTTGAGCAAACTTTTTGACGCGGATGTTGTCCGGAATCACTTTCCATATGCCAGGGTCCTCCAGACCGAGCCGCCAGACGCCAATTCCCCCTAGATTGTAGGTTTCCAGCAACTGCAGCTTGGCCTGCAAGCTTTGACTGTTCTCATACCAGACGTCGTGCATAAAGCCGGCATCATCCCGGTAGCGGAAGCGGGAAGCGCGAGCCTGATCATCCCAGACCGGCTGTACGTCATACCTGCGCAGGTAGTTTGCTACCTCTGGATACGAAGTGTACTTTGCTTTGCCGCCAGCCTCACTCCAGTTCCAACCGTAGGCGGCTATGCCCACAAGGATTTTTTCCGGTGGAACTTTCTGGCTCAAAGCGTATCGAATGGTGCTTTCCGTCCAGTCGTATGATGCTACCGGACCAGGGGCCGTGCGCGGGTTATGTTCATCATAGGTCATCAGGACGATTCGGTCGGCATAACGGCCTAGTGAGCGATAGTCAAACGGGTGAGACCAGATATTGGCTCGTTCATCTCCGGTGTTGGCCGGGACACTGACGGTGACCAGCTTGCCCTCCTGATGCAGATGTTCGCTCACCTGCTTGACCAACTGACTGAAAGCGTGCCGGTCGCTTGGATGCAGATTTTCGATATCCAGATTGATTCCGTCAAACCCATATGTCTCCACTTCTCTGATGATGTTGCGGATGAAACGGGAGCGTGTCTTTGGGTTGCGCAGGATGCGGCGGGCTACGTCTCTGCCTTTGTTCAGTGTGTCGTAAAACAGATTGTGGACAAGCAGATAGACATGGATGTTTTTTTCGTGAGCTTGTTGAATCACCCGTTTTCTCTCTTCAGCCGGAAGCGTTGCTACAAAGTAGCCAGGACGTTGGTCGTCCAATCGGTACCAGAAGGGAGCAATCGAGCTGATCAGACGATGCTGCTCTTCAACCACTGATTCGGACCCCGGATAAGCTCCCTCCGCTTCGGTGTAGAAGCCCAGCACTTCCCGTGGAGGATGTTCGGCAGACGGCTCCTCTGTTGCAGCAAAAATTCCATGGTTTTGCAGCGGCGAAGAGGGCACGGGGGTAAGGATGGTCGTCTCCGCCGTTACCTCATCCGAGGAGGGTTTGCCGATTCCATGGGTAGGCCGCTCTAGTGGGTCTGCTGTTGTACCATAGTCGCTGCCGATCCAACAGCCGGATGCGATCAGACAGATGATGAGCCAAACGATAATAAGGCGGTGTTTCCGTACCGGAAAGGACATTCCTTCCGCTCCTTTATCCCAGATGTTCTTGTTTATCAGCATGTGAAAAAATCAGGAAAGGTATACCATGAGGTGTCGCAGTGATCGTTGACAGAAAAAAGGGGGACGGGTAGAGTAGAAAAACAGAAGGAGTGGGGGAACGGATGCAGATATCGCTGTTTGTGAGAGGGATGAGAGACATTCTGCCGGTAGCGGCTGCCGGGATCGTGGACGGGCTGGTTTTTGGTATATTAGCGCGGCAAGCAGGGATTGGCTTAATGGAGACGATGTTGTTTTCGCTGCTGATCAATGCCGGGTCCGCGCAGTTTGCCGCTGTCGGCCTTGTGTCACAAGGGATTGTCGGCTGGCCGATGCTGGTCTCGACGTTATTTCTAAACGCGCGTCAGCTTTTATACGGACTCGGTCTTGGCCCTTCCTTTCGCGATACCGCTCCATGGAAATTGACGCTTGCATCTGCTTTTCTCAATGATGAGACTTACGCGCAGAAGACGACGTACCTCCTGCAAGGGAACACGCCAAGTCTCGCTTATTTTTTTGGCGCCAGTTTTACCGATTATCTGATTTGGAACGGCAGTACACTGCTTGGAGCGGTGTTTGGCACGCTGATACCGGAGCCGGAGGCATATGGGCTGGACTTTGCCTTTCTCGCCACGTTTGTCGGCTTTCTCGCCATCAACCTGTTGTCCAAGCTGCACGTCAAGGTAGCGCTAGCCGCAGGCGTTGTGGCCAGTCTGGGATATTGGTGGAACGGGATTACGGCAGCGGTGATTACAGGTACGGTTACAGCAATGGCGATAGGGGTTATGACGGATGAACGATAATTTGCTGATACTGATCATACTGATGGCAGTAATTACTTATCTGACCCGCTATCCGATGCTGCTGCTCAGTTCCCGGGTCCATTTGCCCGACTGGCTCTCCCGCGGCTTGAAGCTGGTGCCGGTCGGTGTCTTCAGTTCGTTAACCATCCCCCCGCTTTTGTTTCATGCCCCTGAGGGGCACTGGAGTCCGGAGTACCTGGCAGTGGGGGCTGTTGCTTTTCTCGCTGCTTATCGGACGCGGCAGATCCCTGTTGCGCTGGTGGTTGGTGTAGTCGGAATCGTGATCTGGCGCAACTTGTTTTGATGATAGGGAAGGAGGCTGCCATCATGCGGGAGACAGCCTCCTTCGCTTTTATGCCCGTTCTGCGTCGGTTGGAAGCGAGATGATAAAGCGCACACCAGGCGGCTCGTTTTTTGCCTGTATGGTTCCGCCGTGTGCCTCAATGACGGCGCGGGCAATCGCAAGTCCCAGCCCGTGTTTGCCGCTTTTGCCTTTACGGAAGCGTTGGAACAGGTGGGGCAGCAGCTGTTCATCGATAGGCGGACCGTCATTGGCAATGATCAACTGCAACTGGTTCGGTAATCGCTGCGCTTGTAAAAGCAGTGTCTGTTTGGCGTACCGCAGCTGGTTTTCGATGATGTTTTGAAAAGCGATGCTCAACTGTTCACCGTCTCCCACTGTCTGCAGTACAGGCGGAAGCTGGTTGTCCCAGGCTACGCTTGGGTTTAGCACACTCAACCGCTGCTGCAAAAAGCTAAACAGTTCGCTGAGATTGAGCGGTTTCTTTTGCAGCATTTCCGACACGGATTCGATTTTAGTCAGATAGAGAAGCTGTTCGACGACTTTTTCCAGCCGTTTGCTCTCCTCCATGATGATCTGCAGTCCTTTTTCTGCCTGCTCACCCTGAAATACACCTTCCTGCAGGGCATGGGCGTATCCTTGAATCGCCATGATCGGCGTTTTTAATTCGTGTGAGATGTTTTGAACGAAGTGGCGCTGTGATTCATCGTACTCTTTCAATTGGTTTTTCATCGTTTCAAACGAACGAGCCAACTCTCCAATCTCATCTTGTCGATCCAGCTTCAGTGGGATGTCAAACTGCCGCCGGGCGATGTTTTGACACCACTCCCCCAGCCGTCTCAGCGGGTTGGTCAGGTAACGGCTGAACCAGATCGCCAGCACCCAACTGACAGCCAGCAGGATGGCAAAGACGACGATAAACTGTCGGGTGAGAATGGCGTTGATCTGATTTAATTCCTGCTCCTTGGAAAAAACAATCAGATAGTAGGGAAAGCCATGGTAATCCATCCGTTTGCTGACGAACAGATACGTCTCATCGCTCCGCTGCAGGGTACCCCGCTGCAGGCCTTTTTCCGAGTAAGAGGCAGCCATTCTGAACAGGCGGTTGGCATCTGCTACTGGAACCTTGGTCGTGCTGCGCGAACCAAGCAGCTGCCCGTTAGCGGAATAGACGAGCATGTCAAAGGAATACTCGTAATTGGACAGGAGCAACTGCAGGAAAAAGGGAGCAGAGGCCGGGACCGGCAGCAGCTCGCGGTGTTCGGTAAAGGCGATGTGTCCGGCAAGCGTCTCAAATTCTTCTTCCAGCAGGGAATAGACGTTGTCCACCAGGTATTGCTTGACCGCGATCGGGTACAAAACACCCACACTGATGCCGAGCACAGTAGTGAGCAGCATGAACAGGATCAGGATTTGCCGGGCGAGCGGCCAATTCTTCATCGTCAGTTTCTCCTTCATGGTGCGGTGAGCCGGTAGCCAAAGCCATAGACTGTCTCAAGCGGCAGCTTCGGCATCTTCTTGCGGATTCGCTTGACCAGATCGTCCACTGCCCGATCTGATCCGATGTAATCCTCACCCCAGATCGCGGACAAAATCTGCTCCCGATGCAGAGCCTGCCCCTGGTTGTGGATCAGGTAGCAGATTAAGTCAAATTCTTTGGTGGTCAACTCAATCGCTTGCTCTCCCTCCTTGACCAGCCGTCCTTTTTCCGATAGGCGGTAGGGACCGATCGTCGTCCAGTCCTGAAATTGCTGTCCGCCAGCCACAGGTGACGTGAGCAAGCTTCGTTCATAGGTACGCTGCAGCAGTTTCTGCACCCGGATCACCAACTCGCGGGGCAAAAACGGTTTGGCCAGGTAATCGTCACTGCCAAGCTCCAGTCCGATTACCTTGTCTATGTCCTGGTCACGAGCCGAGATAAAGATGATCGGCACTTCCGACTTGCTGCGGATTTGCCGGAGCAGCTCGTAGCCATCAATGTCGGGCAGCATAATGTCGAGGATCCAGAGATGTGGTTCCTCTGCGGCAAGAACCTTGAGCACTTCTTCGCCTGTCTGAAAGGTCTTGACACGGTATCCGGCGTTTTCCAGATAGGACTTGAGCAGTTCCAAAAGGGTAGTCTCATCGTCTACCAGGTATACCAGATAGGAAATGTCGGCGGACATCGGGAAATCTCCTCGCTTTCCGGTGCACAGCGGTTTCGCTGATGCGGCGTGTTTTCTACTTGATTATTGTACCAAACCGGCCTCGTCTGCGTCTTGCGGCCCCCCTTTTGTACAGGATAGCAAATCGCTGTGGCAGACTAATAACAGGAATGTGGGAATGTTGTGGGAGGAGTTATCCCGGCTGGCAGAGAATTTGTTGAGTAGATGACATGCACCTGAAAGGAGCGGACTTCTTGAAACGGCTAAAGCAAATCGTGCCTACCTTGTTCCTCACGTTGATTCTTGCCGCTTGCGCCCAAGAGGTGACGACCGATCCACAACCGACGAAGACACCTCCGACTCCCCCTGTGCAGACGGACGTACAAAAAGAGCCGCCCCTTCCCTATACGGCTCCGTTCACCGGGCTTGGTGCGGAGGAGAAGATAGAGAGACGGCCGGTGATGGTCATGATCAACAACCATCCCAAAGCACGACCCCAGTCAGGACTTGAACAGGCGGACATCGTCTATGAGATCCTCGCTGAAGGGGAAGTGACCCGCTTTGTCGCCATCTATCAAAGCCATAAGCCTCCGGTGATCGGGCCGGTGCGCAGCATCCGCCCTTACTACATCGAGATCGGGGCAGGTTTTGACGCGGTGATGGTGCATGCCGGGGGCAGTCCGGAGGCGCTGCAAACACTGGGTCGCTCCGATTACGCCTACATAAATGAGATTAACAACAGTGCTTACTTTTGGCGGGAGAAGTTTCGCCAAGCACCGCACAATCTCTATACCAGTGCCGAGCTGATTGAGAAGGCGATGAATGACAAAGGGATGAGAATGACTACGGAACTGCCGGACTTTCCCTTTTTGCCTGCCGAGGCGAAAGTGATCGGCGGTGAGAAGGCCAATCAGATTGATGTAACTTTCCACTCTTTGTACAGTGCCAGCTATACGTATGACGAACGGAAAGAAAAGTATCTTCGCTTTACCGAGGGCGAACCGCACATCGAACTGTCGACGGAGCAGCAGTTGGAAGTGACGAACCTGCTGGTGCTGGCTGCCAGACATCGCGTGTTGGATAGTGAAGGGCGCCGGCAAATCGATGTGGTGGGACCAGGCGATGGCTATCTGTTCCAGCAAGGAACTGCGCGCAAGATCAAGTGGAAACGGAGCGGGGGTGTGATCCGGGCTTATCAGGATGAGGGGTTGACGCAAGAAGTGCCGCTTCTCCCGGGAAATACCTGGATCAATATTGTGCCTGATTCGCCCGGACTGTCCGCTGGTGTCTCGTTTCAGTGACGGACTGCAGATGGTCGCACCAGCAGCGGCTTCTGCTTTCGTGGAAAGCTCTTGAATTGACGACGTTTTTTGCCTAAGATGATGGTAGGACTTTAACGTATGAAAATGTGAGAGAGAAAAGCAGAAAGTCCCACGATAACCGACGGGGTGATCACATGCAGTTGGAGAAACTGAAGGGCAAGGGCATTGAGCAGTTGTTTGAGGCAATTCTCACGCTGGAAACGATAGAAGAATGTTATGCATTTTTTGACGATCTCTGCACAATCAACGAAATGCAGTCGCTTGCGCAGCGATTGGAGGTAGCCCGAATGCTTCGCAAGGGGTACACATACAATCAGATCGAAGCGGAGACAGGCGCCAGTACGGCGACCATCTCCCGCGTCAAACGCTGTCTGAATTACGGCAATGAAGGCTACCAATTGGCGTTGGAGCGGCTCGGCAAATAGCTTCGGGACTTCGGGAGGAAACGCAATTGATCGATTACAGCGGCTGGCGGCACGCTTTTAAACTGGATCCAGACAAATGGATTGACGATGAGTGGCTGGAGCGGATCTGTGAATCAGGGACGGATGCGATTATTGTAGGGGGGACGTTGGGCGTCACCTATGACAACACACTCGCGTTAATGTCCAGGATTCGCCGGTACGCCGTTCCCGCCGTTCTGGAGGTATCCAGTCTGCAGGCAGTGGTTCCGGGATTTGATGCCTATTTTATTCCGCTGGTGCTCAATGCAGGCGATCCCGATTGGATTCTCCAACCCCACGTCACCGGACTGCGGGAGTATGGCGCATACATCCACTGGGAGGAGATATTTACCGAAGGCTACCTAATTCTCAACCCGGAATCGGCTGCAGCCAAACGTACGGCGGCTCGCCCGGTGGCAGATACGGAGGAGGCAAAGGCATACGCCCGTGTTGCCTCTAAACTGTGCCGCTTGCCAATCTTTTACGTGGAGTACAGCGGAAGATACGGCGATCCGCGATGGGTAGCGGCCTGCCGCTCTGGTTTTGAAGAGGGGCACCTATTTTATGGCGGCGGGATCTCCACCCCTGAACAAGCTCGTGAGATGGCGTCGGTAGCAGACACCATCGTCGTCGGCAATATCATCTATGACGATCCAAAGGCCGCGCTGGCAACGGTAGAGGCGGTTAAAGACTTATGAGCGATAACACGCGGGCCGGTGATGCCGGCGCAGATGATGAAGGGTACTCAGCAGTACCCTTTTCTATTGTCCACAATGGACGGAGGCGCACTCCGATTCTTAGGAGAGAAAGTACGAAAAGCTGGCACGACGCCCTAATCTGTGCCAAAATAAGAACATATGCTTCGGTTTGCCGCAGCCAGAGAAGCGGCGACCGATGGGACGATTTCTCTCACAGGCGAAAGGTGGCAATTTTGCATGTCTACTCAGGAAAAGATCCTGGCAGGATTAAATCCACAGCAGCAAGAAGCCGTACGGACGACGGAAGGGCCTGTGCTGATTCTGGCAGGAGCAGGAAGCGGCAAGACACGGGTGCTGACCCAGCGCGTAGCGTATTTGGTCGGGGAAAAAAACGTGGCCCCGTGGAGCATTCTGGCGATTACCTTTACCAACAAAGCGGCACGGGAGATGAAGGAGCGGGTGGCTCGCCTGGTCGGGCTCGGAGCAGACGATATCTGGATCTCTACCTTCCACTCTCTCTGTGTACGGATTCTCCGCCGCGACATTGACCGGATTGGATACAATCGCAACTTTACCATATTGGACGCAGGCGATCAGCTAACCGTGATCAAGCAGTGTCTGAAAGAACTCAACCTGGATCCGAAAAAGTTTGAACCCAGGGCGATCTTGGCTACGATCAGTGCGGCCAAAAATGAGTTAACCTCACAGGGGCAGTTTGCCGAACAGGCGGGAGATCCGTTTCGCCGGGCAGCGGCTGAGGTGTACGAACGTTATCAAAAGAAACTGAAGCAGAACCAATCGCTCGATTTTGACGACCTGATTATGAAGACCGTGCAGTTGTTCCGCGAAGTTCCGGAAGTGCTCGATTTCTACCAAAAGAAGTTCCGTTACATTCACGTCGATGAGTATCAGGATACCAACCGGGCTCAGTACACCCTGATCTCGCTGCTGGCTGCCAAGTACCGCAACATCTGTTGTGTCGGTGACGCCGATCAGAGTATCTACAAATGGCGGGGAGCGGACATTTCAATCATCTTGAACTTCGAACGGGATTATCCGGAGGCCAAGCTGATTAAGCTGGAACAGAACTACCGCTCCACCAAAACGATCCTGCAAGCGGCCAACGGAGTGATTGCCCACAACACCATGCGGAAAGAGAAAAAGCTGTGGACGGAGAATCCGACGGGCGAAAACATTCACTTATATCGGGGGAGCACGGAACACGATGAGGCTTATTACATCGTGGAGACGATCCGCCAACTCCTCGCCACCTACAAGACGTACGACAAGTTTGCTATCCTCTACCGCACTAATGCTCAATCACGTGTAGTCGAGGACGTACTGGTGAAGTCAAACATTCCTTATACGATCGTCGGCGGCACCAAGTTCTACGATCGCAAAGAGATTAAAGACGTTCTCGCTTACCTGCGGTTGATCGCCAATCCTGATGATGATATTAGCCTCACCCGGATCATCAACGTGCCCAAGCGAAGCATCGGTGATACGACCGTAGAGAAAATCGAAGCGTACGCCAACCAGCACGGACTCAGCATGTTTCGTGCGCTGCAGGAAGTGGAGGCTATCGGTCTGGCTGCCCGTACCACCAATGCGATCCGCGCCTTTACAGAGGTGATCGAGCAGTTGATGCAGATGGTCGACTACCTTAGCGTGACCGAACTGGTTGAAGAAACGCTAAAGCGGACAGGATACGAGCAAGCACTAAAAGAGGAGAATACGCTGGAAGCGGCGGCACGGCTGGAGAACATCGGTGAGTTCTTGTCCGTAACCCAGGAATTCGAGCGGAAAAGCGAAGACCGCAGCCTGGTTGCGTTCCTCACCGACCTGGCACTGATTGCCGATATTGATGCGCTGGGAGAAGAGCCTGCCGAGCAGGGGCCGGCAGAGGGACAGGTTACCCTGATGACCCTGCACAGCGCCAAGGGGCTGGAGTTCCCTGTCGTCTTTCTGATCGGCCTGGAAGAGGGCATCTTTCCACACAGCCGCGCGTTGTTTGACGATACGGAGATGGAGGAGGAACGACGTCTCGCCTATGTAGGGATTACCCGGGCGGAGGAAAAGCTGTATCTGACCAACGCGTACACACGAACATTGTACGGTCGGACAAACAGCAACCCGCCCTCCCGCTTTCTCACTGAGATACCGGAGGAACTGCTGGATGGACAGGAATCGGCCGAATCGGGAGGAAGCTGGGGGAGCTTCTCTGCGTCCGCCCGCTCCGGCGGCTATGGCAGCAATGCTTCCTACGGGAGGCAGGCGGGCGGCACGGGCTCGTTCCGCGCAGCTACCCAGTCGAAAGGCACCCTGCCGCAGCATGGTTCGGCAGCAGGTGTAGATTGGAGGGCTGGTGACAAAGTGAAGCACGGCAAGTGGGGAATCGGTACGGTTGTCAAGACAAAGGGCAGCGGGGATGATCTGGAGTTGGACATCGCCTTCCCCAGCCCGATTGGCGTCAAAAAACTGTTGGCACGCTTTGCCCCGATTGAACGGGCGTAAGTTGAGAGAAAGGATGGAGCAGGCTGATGGATCGGCTGACGGCTGAACGGAAAATAGAGGAATTGCGGCAACAAATCGAGCGTCACAACCGTCTGTATCATGTAGAAGATCGACCGGAGATCACTGACCAAGAATACGACCAATTGATGCGTGAACTAAGAGACCTGGAGGACCTGTACCCTGATCTGGTGACGAGTGATTCGCCGACGCAGCGGGTAGGTGGCGAACCGCTTCCTCACTTTGAGAAAGTGGAACACAAAGTTCCCATGCTCAGTCTGGGCAACGCCTTTGACGAGGCTGACTTGCGCGACTTTGACCGCCGTGTTCGGCAGGGAGTAGGTGAACAGCCAGTTCGCTATGTGTGCGAGTTGAAGATTGACGGGCTGGCAGTCTCCCTTCGCTACGAGAACGGCTTGTTCGTACAAGGGGCGACCCGTGGGGACGGGCAGACGGGCGAGGATATTACGCAGAATCTAAAGACGATCCGTTCCATCCCGCTTCGGTTGAGCAAGCCGGTGACGATCGAAGTGAGAGGCGAAGCGTTTATGCCCAAGCCGGCTTTCGAAAAGCTGAATCAGGAGCGGGAAGCAAAGGGTGAACCCCTGTTTGCCAATCCGCGCAATTCCGCTGCTGGTTCTCTGCGCCAGCTAGACCCGAAGATCGCCGCCTCCCGCTCGTTGGACACGTTTATCTACGGGATTGGCGAACTGCAAGGCGAATCGGTGGACTTTCACAGTGAAGGGCTTGAACTGCTGCAGTCGCTCGGCTTCAAGGTGAATCCGGAGTGGCGCGTTTTTGATGCTATCGATGAGTTGATTGCCTTCATTCAATCGTGGGCGGAAAAGCGGCCCGCTCTACCGTACGAGATCGACGGCATGGTGATCAAGGTAGACAGCTTTGCCCAGCGGCAGGAACTAGGGTTCACCGCAAAAAGTCCGCGATGGGCGGTTGCCTACAAGTTTCCGGCAGAAGAAGCTGTGACGGTGCTGGAAGGCATCGAGGTGAGCGTCGGACGGACCGGCGCGGTTACGCCGACGGCGCTGTTGAAACCGGTCAGCCTGGCGGGGACCACTGTGAAGCGAGCCTCTCTGCACAATGAAGAGATTATCCGGGAAAAAGGACTTTTGCTTGGCGATCACGTCGTGGTGAAAAAAGCGGGCGACATCATTCCAGAGATTGTCGCTGTCCTGCCAGAGCGGAGAACCGGTGAGGAACGGCCGTTCCAGATGCCGACACACTGTCCGGAATGCGGCAGTGACCTGGTTCGCTTTGAGGATGAAGTAGCGCTGCGCTGCATCAATCCTGACTGCCCGGCGCTGATACGGGAGGGTATGATTCACTTTGTCTCACGGCTCGCGATGAACATCGAAGGGCTTGGTGAAAAGGTAGTTGCCCAGTTGTATGAGCAAGGGCTGATTACCAGTGTTGCCGATCTCTATTACCTGCACGAGCGGCGCGATGAACTGCTCAACATGGAGCGGATGGGGGAAAAATCGGTCGACAACCTGCTGGAAGCAATCGAAGCGAGCAAACAGAATTCTGTGGAGCGGCTCATCTTCGGTCTCGGCATCCGGTTGGTCGGAGCCAAAGCAGCCAAAGTGCTGGCCGAGCAGTTTGGTCACCTCGATGTGCTTCGGCAGGCTACGCGGGAGCAACTGCTGGAGATTAACGAGATCGGACCGAAGATGGCTGACAGCATCCTCACTTACTTTTCAATGCCGCAGGTACAGGAGTTATTGGACCGGCTGCGTGCTGCCGGCGTCAACTTCAGCTACAAAGGGGTCCGCGTCGAAGCGGGGAACGACACGCCGTTGGCTGGCAAAACAGTAGTGTTGACTGGTACGTTGAACACACTGACCCGTCAGGAGGCAGAGGAGAAAATTGCTCTGTTGGGCGGAAAGGTGACAGGCAGTGTCAGCAAAAAAACAGACCTGGTGATCGCCGGTGACAAAGCAGGTTCCAAGCTGGAAAAGGCGGAGAAGTTGGGCATAGAGGTGATCGACGAAGCGGCCTTTCTGAAGCTGCTTGATCAGTAGGATCTGTAGTCGACAGCCGGAACCAGGTAAAAGGATGTGAGTGGTGTTGAGAGCGAGCATTTCGAAAATCGTGTGGGTAGCCATGAGTTGTCTTTTGCTGCTTATGGGGTGCAATGCGAAGCCGAACAACACAGCTCGACAAGACACGACACCTCCTATCCAAGCAGCACAGATTCCAGGGGATTTGACCTATCAGGATGTTTTGCAAAAAGGAGAGTATGTGACGGCCGTGGGAATGTCCCCAAGTGAGCCGCGTATTTGGCTGGGGACTCATACCGGCTTATACCTTTCGGCTAATGCCGAACTGTGGACGCTCCTGTCCGAACAGCTTGCGGAAGATGCTGTTACGGGATGGGTGATCGATCCGAAGCGGCCCGAGTTCATCGTTGTTGGCACCAGCAGCGGGAGCAAACAAAGCACAGATGGCGGCAAGACCTGGCGCCAAGTGGGCAGTGGTTTGCCCGACCAGCCGAACATGAACCTGCTGACAGGAGGACGAGCGGCCAACCAGCTTCAATTGTTCGCGCACGTGAGAGAAGAAGGGATCTACCAATCTGATGACGACGGCAAGACTTGGCGCAAGTGGGCAGACCTGGAGCAGGCGGTGACGGCAATGCTCTATCTGCCGAAACAGCAGGTATTGTATGTTGTGACACAAGATTCCCTCCTTCATACGGACGACGGGCAGTGGGAACGAGAAGAGATCCCTGGTGTCCAGCAAATCTATTCGCTCGGTGCCGATCGGACCGAGGGGCTTCTCTACGCCGCGACGGATCAGGGTGTCTTTTGCAAGGACGCAGAAGGCTGGAGATTATTGGAGGCCCAAACTCCGGAAAAGCTGATCATGCTTGGAGCCGGTTGGGGCGAGTATAGGTTGGTTGCTGTAGGAGAATCGGCTTACTTGTACACGTTGCACAACGGCAGCTGGAAAAAATGGGAATCGTCGTAAGTTTTCAATCCAAAGGAGTTACCATTGATGAACAAGCGAGTTAAGGTGCTTTTCTACTTTTTTCTTACTATCATCCTGTTGTGTACGGCAACAGCTTGTTCCCTTTTTCCTGACGGGGAGGAGAAACCTGCTCCAGCTACCCCTACGGTCTCTCCCGTGATCGAAGTGAGTGGAGACTACTATGGCAGCGTGATGCCGTATAAGCCAAACCAGACACGTGGCATGCTGTCCCGACTGTCCGGTTATCGCATTGATTTCAGTCACTTGGAGCTGGGATTGCTGGAGATTGCCCGGGAGACGTTTGACCCTGAAGAATACCTGTTTCAGGAAGGACAGCAGATCAGCAGTCAGCAGGTGAGAGACTGGCTGGCTCCTGCGTCCGAGGAGAACCCGAAAGGTTTGAATCCGGAGAATGGCAGCACGCTGCTGCTGCACGTGTTGGAGCACGATTATCTGGATGTAGAGAACCAGCAGTTGGCCGGGATGGTTCTCGGTCTTACCCTGTCGCCAGAGTACAAAGACGCCTCTGGTCAGGAAAAAGTGTACAGCACAGATGAGTTGCGGGCAAAAGGGCAAGCGCTCGCCGCCAAGATCGTCCAGCAGGTACGGGCTGACAATGCACAGATTCCAATGGTGATCGCTCTCTACCAAGTGCCCGATCATAGCTCAACCATGATTCCCGGGAATTTCATCATGACTGGTACCGTCAACTCTGGGGAGGGCTCCGTATCCAAATGGCAGGCAATTGACGAGAAGTACTACCTGTTCCCAGGGGACGCCGTATACAAGGATTATCCGCAGATTTCCTTGCAGTACGACAAACTGATGAAGCAGACAAAATCATTCTTTAGCGAGTTTATCGGCCTGACCGGGGTAGGCCGGTTTATGGGCAGAGACTTGGTAGAGCTGACGCTGACGGCAACTGCGGAATACGATTCGCGTACCGAAGTGATCCAGTTTACCCAGTACTGTGCTTCCCAGATCAATCAGGTATTTGACAAACAGGTCCACGTCAATCTATATGTCGAATCGATCAATCGTCCACTGGCCATTTACGTTCGTCCAGCCAACGGGGAAGGATACATGCACGTTTATCGAAAGTGATGACAGCTTTCTCTGTAGAAGTTGCAAACAGTTTTGTTCAATCACTAAACATCCTTGTACACATGTGTACAAGGATGTAGTTTTTTACAAGGGCGTGTGGAACGGTGAATCTCCGCAAACAATACGGATGAACAGTTGGATTCAGGTAGTTGGTATGATCTTTGCAATAAGCTCCATACGATAACAATGAGACGAAAATGGAGGAGGCGTTGATCGTGAGAGTAGAATTTCAGAACGAACCCTTTACGAATTTTCGAGTGCCTGAAAACAAGCAGGCGTTTCAGGAAGCGCTAGCAAAAGTGGAAAGCGAATTAGGACGTGACTACGATATTATCATAGGTGGAGAACGGATTCGGACGGAGCAGAAAATCCGTTCCGTGAACCCTTCAAACAAGGAACAAGTAGTCGGCCATGTTTCCAAGGCAAGTCAGGAACTTGCCGAAAAGGCGATCCAGACTGCTGCCCAAACCTTTGAATCGTGGAAAGCGGTGCCGGGGACAGCACGTGCTCGCTATCTCTACAAGGCTGCTGCCATCCTGCGCCGCCGCAAGCATGAGTTTTCCGCTTGGCTGGTAAAAGAAGCCGGGAAAAGCTGGCCGGAAGCTGACGCCGACACGGCAGAAGCGATTGATTTCATGGAGTACTATGCCCGACAAATGGACAAATTGTCGCAGCGCCAACCGCTCACCCGCATCCCGACGGAGGACAACGAGCAGTATTATATCCCACTCGGCGTGGGGATTGTGATCCCGCCGTGGAACTTCCCGCTGGCGATCATGGTTGGGATGACCACTGCCTCGCTGGTAGCAGGCAATACGGTTGTCTTGAAACCGGCTTCTACCACTCCGGTCATTGCCGCCAAGTTTATGGAAATACTGGAGGATGCCGGTGTGCCGGCCGGTGTAGTCAATTACCTGCCTGGCAGCGGCAGTGAAGTGGGCGACTACCTTGTTGAGCATCCACTGACTCGTTTTATCAGCTTTACGGGTTCCCGCGATGTAGGACTCCGCATCAATGAACTGGCCTCCAAACGGAGCCCTGGCCAAAAATGGATCAAGCGCCTGATTGCAGAGATGGGCGGAAAAGACTCCATCGTTGTGGACAACGATTGCGATCTGGAAGCAGCCGCACAAGCGATTGTCAACTCCGCATTTGGTTTCTCCGGACAAAAATGTTCCGCCTGCTCGCGCGCCATTATTCACCAGGATGTGTACGATCAGGTATTGAACCGCGCCGTCGAGCTGACCAAGGAACTGACTGTAGGGGACGTTGCCAACCCTGAGTTCTACACGGGCCCGGTGATTGATGATAGTGCCTACAACAAGATTCTCAACTATATCGAGATCGGCAAACAAGAAGGCAAATTGTTGGCAGGTGGCGAAAAAGGACCAGATACGGGTTATTTCATCAAGCCAACCGTCTTTGCCGACGTTGATCCAAAAGCTCGTATCATGCAGGAAGAAATCTTTGGACCTGTCGTTGCTTTCACCAAAGCACGCGATTTCGACCACGCCTTGGAAATCGCCAACAACACAGAGTACGGCCTGACCGGTTCGGTGTTCAGCCGCAACCGCGCCCATCTGGAAAAAGCACGTACGGAATTCCATGTAGGTAACCTGTACTTTAACCGCAAGTGTACAGGTGCTTTAGTCGGAGTACATCCGTTTGGCGGCTTCAACATGTCGGGAACAGACTCCAAAGCGGGCGGCCCGGACTACCTGCTGTTGTTCACCCAGGCAAAACTGGTTTCGGAAGTACTGTAACCCTATCTCAACCATCGCCAGACAGAAGCTGTCTTCCCATACAGGGAAGGCAGCTTTTTTCCGTCAGCTGCATGAGTGTCAGCAGCAGCGAAACTCCCCTCTGTGTAGATGAGCGTTCTTCTTTAAAAGGCTTGGTCGATATGGTAATGTAAATATTGTTCTGATCAGCCCGGAGTAAAAGGATTGGGGAGTTGTGTATGAAAAAACTGATCCTCCGCGGTTTGCATCGCCTACCGCAGAATACGATGTCGAGAACGATGGGAAAGATAACGGCTTCCCGTTTTAGCAGGTTGGCGATTCGTCGTTATGTGCGGCATTACCAGATCGATCTGACATCGATTGAGAAACCTCTGCATGAGTATCGGACGTTGAAAGAGTTTTTTACGCGTCGTCTCAAGCCCGATTCCCGTCCGATCGCACCTGGCTCGCGAGTGATTGTCAGTCCTGTTGACGGAACCGTCTCACAGTTGGGCGACATTCACCAGGATACGCTGATCCAGGCAAAGGGGAAGCAGTTTAGTCTGACAGATCTGCTCGGGGATGATCAGCAGATGGCAGCCCGGTTTCAGGGCGGGAAGTTCATCACGATTTATTTAAGTCCGCGTGATTACCACCGCATCCACATGCCGGTAGACGGCAGGCTCGTACAGTACACCTATCTGCCAGGCCGCCTCTATCCGGTAAATCGGATTGGGGTCGAGCATGTCGATCGCCTCTTTGCACGCAACGAGCGGCTGATTACCTATGTCCGCTCAGATGCAGCAGGATGTGTGGCCGTGATCAAAGTGGGTGCCTTGTTTGTAGGCAGTGTCAAGGTCACATACGGACAGGCCACGACAAATGTGCCGCATGGCAGGAAGGTTACGGAACAGATTGCTGCCCAACCCAACTACGACAAGGGGAGCGAGCTGGGCTGGTTTGAGTTCGGTTCGACCGTGATCCTCCTGTTCGAAAAAGGACGGATCGAGTGGCAGCAGGATGTGGCTGAGGGACGGCCGCTGCTGATGGGACAACCGCTCGCCGTAGCCACAAATTGACGAATGATGACGGATTCAAGTATGATCAAACGTATATGAGAAAATGTGTTCCCGGAGGTGTCAGGCCTTGAGTGCCATTACCCGCAAAGAAGTAGAGCATGTCGCCAACCTCGCTCGTCTCACGCTGACGGAAGAGGAAGCGGAGCGGTATACCAATGATCTCAACGCAATCCTCCAGTTCGCAGCCAAGCTGAACGAACTGGATACGTCAGACGTGCCGCCGACCAGCCACGCCACTGATGTGAAAAATGTGATGCGTGAAGATGAAAATCGCCCGTCGCTGCCGCGCGAAACAGTGCTAAAAAACGCAGCCGATCATGAAGACGGACAATTCAAGGTGCCAGCCGTATTTGAATGACGGACAGCTGCGGAAAGGAGGAGGAACGACATGTCCTTATTTGATAAACGGTTATCGGAAATACATAGCGCACTGACCAGCAAACAGCTTAGTGCAAATGAACTGGTGGAAGCTAGTCTAAAACGGATTCGCGAGGTGGATGGCGAACTGCGCGCGGTGATCATGGTGGACGAAGAAGCCGCCCGCCAGCAGGCAAAAGCGGTGGACGAGCGATTGGCCAAGGGAGAGAGCGAATTGGGTCTGCTGTTCGGTCTGCCTGCGGGTGTGAAGGATAACATCGTGACCGAAGGCCTGCGCACAACCTGCGCGAGCAAACTGCTGGCCAATTACGACCCAATCTACGATGCGACGGTGAGCAAGAAGTTGAAGGATGCGGATGCCGTCATCGTGGCCAAATGCAACATGGACGAGTTTGCGATGGGGGGCTCGACGGAGAATTCCGGTTTTGCTGCGGCACGCAATCCGTGGAATCCGGAATACGTTCCTGGCGGTTCCAGCGGTGGTTCAGCGGCAGCGATGGCAGCCCGTGAATTCTTTTTCACGCTGGGTTCCGATACAGGTGGATCGATTCGTCAACCGGCCGCGTTTTGCGGTGTCGTCGGGCTGAAACCGACCTATGGACGTGTCTCCCGATTTGGACTGGTGGCGTTTGCTTCATCGTTTGACCAGATCGGTCCGATTACCAAGAATGTGGAGGATGCGGCTTACGTGCTGCAGGCAATCGCAGGGCACGATCCATACGATTCCACTTCGGCTGATGTGGAGGTTCCCGATTACCTGTCCGCGCTTACCGGCGATGTGAAGGGACTGCGCATCGGCGTGCCCAAGGAGCTGATCGGTGAGGGGATTGACGCAGAAGTTCGGGAAGCCGTATTGGCTGCGCTCAAACAGTTGGAGGGCATGGGTGCTTCTTGGAGTGAAGTATCGTTGCCCCACACGGAATACGCTGTACCGGCATACTACCTGCTCTCTTCCTCGGAAGCATCGTCCAACCTGGCCCGTTTTGACGGCGTCCGCTACGGTGTTCGCGCAGATAATGCGGACAACCTGATTGAGATGTACAAAGAGACGCGCAGCCATGGATTTGGCGCGGAAGTGAAGCGGCGGATCATGCTCGGAACCTATGCGCTCTCCGCAGGATATTACGATGCCTACTATAAAAAGGCGCAGCAAGTTCGTACCTTGATCATCCGCGACTTTGAGCAAATCTTTGACGAATATGACGTGATCCTGCATCCGACGACCCCGACTACCGCGTTTAAGCTGGGTGAAAAGTTGGACGACCCAGTCAAAATGTACCTGGAAGACATCTGTACCGTTCCGGTCAACTTGGCCGGTCTGCCGGCCATCAGCGTACCCTGCGGGTTTTCGGCCAAAGGTATGCCGATCGGGATGCAAATCGTCGGGAAAGCCTTCGACGAATCAACGGTGTTGCGAGTGGCTCACGCCTACGAGCAGGCCACCGATCATCATACGCGGAAACCGGAACGGGTGAGGGGGGGAGAGAGATGAGCCAGTTTGAAACCGTGATCGGTTTGGAAGTGCACGCCGAATTGTCGACGAACAGTAAAATCTTCTGCGGCTGCCCGACCGAGTTTGGAGCACCGCCTAACACACATACCTGTCCGATCTGTCTGGGCCACCCGGGAGTACTGCCGGTGGTCAACAAACAGGCGGTGGAGTTCGCGATGAAAGCAGCACTGGCGCTCAACTGCGAGATATCCCGGGAGACCAAGTTTGACCGCAAGAACTACTTTTATCCCGACCTGCCCAAGGCGTATCAGATCTCCCAGTACGACCAGCCGATCGGCAAAAACGGCTGGATTGAAATCGAGGTAAATGGAGAGAAAAAGCGGATCGGGATTAACCGTCTGCATCTGGAAGAGGATGCCGGCAAGCTGACCCACTCCGATTACGGAGGCGGATCCTTGGTTGACTACAACCGTGTCGGCGTACCGCTGGTGGAGATCGTTTCCGAACCGGACCTCCGCTCGCCGCAAGAGGCGAAAGCGTATCTGGAGAAGTTAAAAGCGATCCTGCAATATACGGAAGTGTCCGATGTCAAGATGGAGCAGGGATCGCTTCGCTGCGATGCCAACGTATCGATTCGGCCAGTCGGCCAAACCGAGCTGGGAACCAAGACGGAGTTGAAGAACATGAACTCCTTTCGCAATGTCCAGCTTGGCTTGGAGTACGAAGTAGAGCGGCAGGTTGAGGTCGTCACCTCCGGCGGCCAGGTGACACAGGAGACACGCCGTTGGGATGAGGCAGGCAAGAAGACGATTGTGATGCGCTCCAAAGAGGAAGCCCACGATTATCGCTACTTCCCGGACCCGGACCTGGTCCGGATGCAGATAGCAGAAGAGTGGATCGAGGCAGTCAAACAGTCGATCCCGGAACTGCCGGATGCGCGGAAAGCCCGCTACATCGATAAATACGGGCTATCCAGCGAAGATGCGGAAGTGATTACGATCGCCAAAGAGTCGGCTGATTTCTTTGATCGTGCAGTCGGAACCGGCGCTGATCCGAAAGCGATCGCCAATTGGCTGATGGGCGACCTGTTTGGCTATCTCAATGCCAACGATCTGGAGTTTGCCGATCTGAAACTGACCCCTGAAGGATTGGGTGAGTTGGTGAAGTTGATCGAAAAAGGGACGATCTCGACCAAGATCGCCAAGACGGTTTTCAAAGAGATGCTGGACTCGGGCAAAGACCCGGCCGCGATTGTAGAAGAAAAAGGGCTGGTGCAGATCAGCGATGAAGGCGCTCTGATGAAAATCGTCGACGAGGTGATTGCTGCCAACCCGCAGTCTGTACAAGACTACCAGAGCGGTAAAAAGCAGGCGATCGGTTACCTGGTCGGCCAGGTGATGAAACAGACAAAAGGCAAGGCAAACCCACCGATGGTCAACAAACTGCTGGTGGAAGCAATTGAGAAGCTGTAGGAGATGAATCATGCGAGGCAGAGAACCCTTTCCCGCCGCAAAGCGGGAGAGGGTTTTTTTACGATTAAACGACCCGTTTTGAGCGAGCAGGGAAATCGATTCAATCTGATTTGCTTGTTTTTTGGCAAGTCGAAAACTATTTCCCGCACTCGATCGTCTAAGCTAGGAAAAGCAAACCGTGAGCAGGCGAAAGAGGTGTTCGTACGATGGCGAAAGGAAACAGCCGCTGCTTGAATCTCAACAGGATAAAGAGGAGGTGGTAGATCATCATGCAAAAAGATGCAGCTATGGCCGTACTCTCAACATTTGTGATCGAAAACAAGGAGAAGTTCTACAGACTTGCCTATAGCTATGTAAAAAACAGTGAAGACGCCTTAGATATTATCCAGGAGGCGATCTACAAAGCGATACGATCCATTGACTCGCTGCATCACCAGGATGCGATCAAAAGCTGGAGGTGATCAATCATTGGAAAGCAGCCTGAACGAAAAATATTTGGCAGAGGGGAAGCGGCTATACGAAGAATTTATGACCGACATGGCGGACTTGCAGAAGAACGGAATAGAGGCTCATCTCGGGGTGGAGAGTGGATATGTCGTCAAGACGGATACGGAACAGATTTTATCAGTAGGCAGATATGTGGTGAATACAGTTGGTTCTTCTTCGACCACTTTTCAATACGATACCATCGATAAAAAGAATCAAGTCCTGATCACCCTGCCAAGCCTGTTCAAGGATGACCGATACATTGCAGTGATCAGCGAAAATATTAAAGAACAGATGAGGGACCAGATGGAAGCAGACCCTGAAAAGATCTATTGGGTCTCCGTTTTGGGACAAGAAGAGCCGTTCACCGTCTTTGAAGCGATCGCCAAAGACCAATCGTTCTATATCAACTCAGACAACAAACTGGTTATTTCGTTTGATAAATACGAGGTTGCTCCCGGGTATATGGGCGTTGTGGAATTCGTGATCCCTACAGAAGTGCTGTCCGACCTGTTGGTAAGTGATACGTACGTAAAATAAAGAGAGCAAGCAGCCCATCAGTGTCTCACTGATGGGCTGTGGTACGTCTACAGAGCTACCACCTGACCGCTCTTCTGCTCGTACTCCTGCAACCATTGCACCAATTTCCGGGCTACGATAGATGGGTCCGTACCAGTCGTCTGCATATCTGTCCTCATCACACCTGGATTTAGCACATTGGCTGTGATGCCGTTTTGCGCCTCTTCCTCCTGCACCGTGTAGGTCAAGGTCTCAATCGCCGCCTTGCTGGCGCTGTACGATCCAAACCCGACACCGCCTGTTTTGGCCAAGCTGGACGTCAAACTGATGATTTGTCCGTGTTTTTGCTCTCTCATCACAGGGATGCATGCCTTTGTCATGAAGAAAACACTGTTTACATTATTGATGAATTGATAGTCCCAAGATTCCTTCGATGTTTCCGCAAGCAGGTAATTCTCGTACAAGGCTGCGTTGTTGATCAAAACATCAATCCGGCCAAAACGGGCGATCGTTTCCTGGACAAAGTGATCCGCGACAGCCTCATGAGAGATGTCTGCTACTGCAACATAGGCATTTTTCTGCAGAGCATACAGCTCACTTTGAAGTCGCTTCACTTTGGCTGTCGACAGATCGCATGCGGCAATGTTTGCTCCAGCTTGTGCCAGTAAAAGCGCTGTCTCTCTCCCCAAACCGGCTCCTGCACCTGTAATGATAACCACCTGATTTTGTACAGCTCCCATCCGAATCACTCCCGTTAACAGAATATTTGTATGATTGCTCTCATTTTAAAATAAAAGTAATCTTATCGGAATACCCTATTATGTTTTTTTTACATCGCTTTGGGTTCATTTGATCTCAGGGCACACATCCTTGCCTCGGAAAAATGCCTGCCATCTGGGAGGCGTAAAGCTGAGTTGACGTCTGCAGGTGTGACGAAAGGGGCTCTCATCTAGGACTGCAGCCGTTTTGCCGCATTATCTGCTTGAGGCAGGTTGACAAACAGACTTAATTGTAACTAAAATGGTTACAGATTAAAGGTAGGCGCGTATTTCCATGTGTCGTCTCCCATCTCTATACCAGGGGGTGAATACATTGACGATTAGCAGCCGGTTTTCCGTCGCCGTCCACATCCTGTCTCTACTTCATTTTTGCAAGGATGAACGTCCGACGTCCGAATTCATCGCTGGCAGTGTCAACACCAATCCAGTCGTTGTCAGGCGGATCATGGGGATGTTGAGCAAGGCGGGGCTGATCAAGACGAGTCAAGGGGTGCCTGGAGCCACATTGGCCTGTCCGATCGGGGATATCACGATGCTGGATGTGTACCGTGCCGTTCAGGCTGATCAGGACGAACTGTTCGCGATGCACGACCATCCCAATCCCAGTTGTCCAGTTGGCCGCACGATCCAGAAATCACTGGACGTGGTCTTTTCCCATGCGCAGCAGGCAATGGAAAACGAGCTGGCAAACGTCACGATTGAACAATTCTGCTCCGATATGGCCCGACATATGTAGTCGTTTTTTTCGGACTTCTTGTAACAAAAGGTGTTACAGAATCTCGTGCACTCCATTCTTGCCAAAAAATCGTGCAAGGATCACTTTTTTTCTCTCACATGTAACTGAAACAGTTACATAAATGCCTATGAAAAGGGGGACATAACATGTCTATTGTCGTTACCGGTGCAACCGGTCAATTGGGAAGTTTGGTCGTCCACCACTTGTTGAAGAAGGATGTTCCGGCAGGTGAAATCGCCGTTGTTGCCCGACGCCCGGAGAAGGCATCCGCGCTCGCTGCGTTGGGGGTTGAGGTGCGCTACGGTGATTACGATGATGCGGCTTCACTGAAAAAGGCTTTTGCCGGAGCGTCCAAGCTTCTGCTGATCTCCGCTCCGTCGCCGGACAACACGCTGCGCATTCGCCAGCACGCCACGGCAGTTGAGGCGGCCAGGGATGCCGGCGCTGGCTATATCGTCTATACGGGACTTGCTTTCGCCGAAAAACTGCAAACAGGATTGGAGCATGTGCACTTGGCTACCGAGTATGCATTGCGTACTACGGGGATTCCGTTCACAGTGCTGCGCAATGGTTTTTACACAGACCTGTTCGTTGACAAGGAGGCATTGCAGGCCATCATCGAGCGGGGGGAGATCGTCACCTCTGCGGAGAACGGCAGGCTGAATACAGCTACCCGCAACGATCTGGCCCTTGCAGCCGCCAACGTGCTGACCAGTGAGGGACATGAGAACAAGTTTTACGAACTGGCCAGCCCCAGCCCGTGGACCTTTGACGATCTGGCGGCCGCTCTATCCGAAGTATCGGGCAAAACAGTCGTTCATCGTTCAGTCTCAGCGGAGCAAGCGGTTCAGGAGATGATTCGCGCTGGCGTTCCCGAAGGAGCGGCTTCCTTTATGGTACACGTCGTATACCATGCCGTCTCGGAAGGTCAGTTTGGATATGCCTCACAAGATTTGCAGAATCTGATCGGCGAGGCCATCACTCCACTCCAAGAAGCCGTACGGCATACCCTGCAAGACTAGTTAAATAAGTACGATCCCTACTGCCCTCGGCGTCGGCCCGCTTCATCATTTGTGAGCCAGAGACCGCCAGCGATTCGTCTTCAAGATGAATGGCGCGAATGAAGCCAGCATACGGAAAAACACCTCCCGAGTCGTCTAAGATTTCGAGGAGGTGTTTTGTTATGGGAACAAGTTCCGACAATATTATTGCAATCCAGACGTGATCGGAAAAGGGTTAACGAAAAAAATGTCGAAATGTGCAATTGCCAGTATTCATCTGGCAATCCGATACGAGGAAGTAAGCGAATGAACAACAAGCGGGTCGTTCTACTATCTATTACAGTGGTCACCCTTCTGTTCCTGTTCGTGGTCGTCAACGCGCTGCTGGACACAACTGGATCTCATACGGCCCGACAAGGTGTGCTCGATCTGCGGGACTGGGACTGGCAGGAGCGAGGGACGGTAACGGTGAGAGGAGAATGGCGGTTCTATCCACAGCAGTTGATTGACTTGTCTCCTGAAAAAGTGACGGAATCATCAGTCTTTATACAGCTGCCTGGAACGTGGAGTGAACAGGATCCGGCAGGACGGCAGCTGCCACCATTCGGTTACGGTACCTACCGCCTGCAGATTCTGCTGGACGAGGAACTGTCCGGACAGACTTTTGCTATTTATGTACCGTCTGTCTCTGCCGCGCACAAGTTGTTCGTCAACGGAAAGCTGGCAGGGGAGAGCGGCGTTCCGGCAGCGAGTACAGATCTCTATCAGGCCCGGATGGTACCGTATGTCGCCTATCAGGAAATAGCAGGGACGCAGGTTGAACTCCTGATACAAACCGCCAATTACGACCGCTCCTTTGGCGGTGGAATGAATCGCCCCATCGTGTTTGGTGTGCCTGCTGAGGTAAACAAGGAACACACGTATTCGCTCGTGCTCGAAATGACGACCATTATTATGCTGTTGTTGTTTGCCCTTTATTTCTTGCTGGTTTACATCTATCAGTCGGCGCGGAACGATTGGCGTTACGTGATCTTTTTCTGCTTATCAGCCGCACTTTACATCTCGATTCGCGGGGAGCGGTGGCTCTATTGGCTCTGGTCAGGCATCCCCGACGCTTTGGCTGTCAAGCTGTTGATGCTGAGTGGGACAGGTGTCGGATTATTCATGCTACTGTTTATCTGCAGGCGTTACCGGCCATACACCCATCCACGAGTGCTGCAGGTGCTGCTGTGGGCTGTGTGCGGACTGGGGATCACCTATGTCATCGGCAGTGTCCCTTTGATCACAAACATCCTCTGGCTCTCGGTAGCCCTGCAGGTGGCGATGACACTCTACACACTCTGCGTATTGTTGAGGGCGGCACTGAACAGTGGCAAAGAGACGATTTACGAGTTTGTGATGATTTTGTGTTTTGTCGCAGCCGGATTGACCGATATTCTGAATATATGGGGGATTCAGGAGCCGAATCATCTGTGGTCGCTGCAGATATTGACGTTTGCGGTCGTTATGTCTCTGATGATCGTCTATCGCTTTGTTCAGACGCTTTACCGCCTGGAGACGTCGTCTGGCGAATTGCTGCGAATGGACCGGATGAGGGATGAATTCCTGGCTCATACATCCTACGAACTGCGCACACCTTTGCATGCAGTAATCAACGTCGCCCAATCGCTGTTGGAGAGTAAGCACAAACAGCCAATCGTCCAGCAAACAGAAGATATAAAGTTGATTGTCACCGTAGTTCGGCAATTGGTTCGTCGGCTGGATGACTTGCTTGACTGGTCTCAATTACGTGCGGGGACCGTGACGATTCAGCCTCATGTAGTCCATCTGCCCAGTCTGGTCTCAAGCCTCTTGGATGTACTGCGTCATGTCGTTCCAAAAACTGAGGTACAGCTGGTCAACCAGGTTCCATCCGACCTTCCACCTGTCGTGGCTGACGAACAGCGACTGACACAGATCCTGAGCAATCTGCTGCACAATGCGTTAAAACATACCAAGCAAGGTACCATCACCGTATCGGCTCAATCATCAGGCTCCATGTTGGAGATTCGAGTGTCCGATACAGGCAGCGGCATTCCCCATGGAAAGCAGGAGGGTCTCTTTGACGCCTATGAGCAGGCTGTTCCGTCAACCCTTTTTCCATACGGGACGGGGATGGGGCTTAGTATCACCAAGAAACTGGTCGAACTTCAGGGTGGCACGATTCGCGTCAGCTCCTCTCTCGGACAAGGAGCAACGTTCACCTTTACCCTGCCCATCGCCGGAGCAGATCATCGCCAATTGCTGCCTTCGATGGCAGCAGAGGAACTGGCTGCGGTGATTACAGATCAGGCGGAATGTCTGGCACCGACCGCGTTTGGCAGCAGGGATGACAAAGGGGATGCCAATATTCTGATTGTCGACGATGACCCTATCAATCTGATGGTTCTGCGAAACCTGCTGGAACTGGATCATCATCAGGTAGCGATCGTCTCCACAGCAAATGAGGCGTTGGAAGAGCTGCACCGACTAGGAGGCTGGGAACTGGTCATCCTGGACTTGACGATGCCGGAGATGTCCGGCTTTGAGATTTGCCGCAGGATTCGAGAACAATACTCGTTGTTTGAACTGCCGGTCTTGATGCTGACGGCTGACGGACAAACAGACGATGCGTTGGCGGCATTTGCGGCCGGAGCAAACGACCTGCTTACCAAGCCGGTCGAATCTGCAGAACTGAGAGCACGTGTGCGCACCATGCTGCAGATGAAACGATCGGTTGCTGACAAAATCCGCATGGAACTGGCGTTTTTACAAGCGCAAATCAGACCCCATTTTCTGTTTAATACCCTTAACTCCATCGCTGCCCTCAGCGAGGAGGACCCGGATCAGATGAGGGAGTTGCTTACCGAATTCGGTCGCTATTTGCGGGAAAGCTTTCGTTTTGAGAACCTGCAGCCGTTTGTACCGCTGGAGCGGGAACTTCAGTTGGTACGGTCGTACCTGCACATCGAACAAATCCGTTATGAGGACAGGCTGCGAGTACAGTTTGACCTGCCGGACAACCTGCGCTACCGGATTCCTCCGCTGACGATTCAGCCGATCGTAGAGAACGCCGTGCGTCACGGGATCATGAAGCGTCCGGAGGGAGGAGAGATTCACATTCAGGTGAAAGAAGAAGAGGACAGTCTGGTAATCACGGTACGTGATAATGGGGTGGGGATTCCCCCCGACAAGATGGTGGCTTTGATGAAAGACGAACCAACGGGAGGCATCGGGCTGAAGAACATCAACCGTCGGATGAAGCAATTGTTCGGCCACGGCATGTCCATTCACAGTACTCCTACAGTTGGAACAACCATCAGCATTCGATTACCGAAAGCAGAGGTGGCAGGAGATGAGAGCGATACTGGTCGATGATGAACGATTGGCGCTAAACAGTCTGGGAAAACTGCTGCAAGAGGTTGACGAGCTTGAGATTGTCGGCAAATACCAGGACCCGCGACTTGCTCTGGAAGAAGCGGTCCGCATCAAACCTGATGTTGTCTTTCTCGATGTAGAGATGCCTGGGTTGAACGGCATCGATGCTGCGGAGCGGCTGCTACGCTTCTTGCCCAATGCAGACGTTGTTTTTGTCACGGGATTTGACGAGTACGCTGTAAAAGCGTTTGAACTGAATGTGCTTGACTATATATTAAAACCGGTACGCCGAGACAGGCTGGTCAAAACTGTTCACCGAATTGTCAAAAGACGGGGAGAGACTGCCACAAACGTATCGGCAGGATCCGGGATGATCCGCTGCTTCCAGTCGCTGCAGTATGAGACCGCCTCGCGCGGCCTGGAGGCGATTCGCTGGCGAACCGCCAAAGCACAGGAATTGTTTGCTTATCTGCTGTACCGACGCGGTCAGCCGGTGCGCAAGGATGCGCTGCTTGAACTGTTTTGGCCGGACACTGATTGGAAGAAAGGATTTACCCAGTTATACACGACCGTATATCAGATTCGGAAAACGCTCGAAGCTTTGGGGACGGGAATGCGAATCGACAACTGTGATGATAGTTACCTGCTCATCCTGAATGATGTGAAGTTGGATGTGGAAGAGTGGGAGAGGGAGATTCGCAAAGCGATTCCCATAACGGCGGAGACCTTGCACGAACACCTGCGGCTGCTAGAGCTCTACCGCGGCGATTACCTGGCCGATTACGACTATCTGTGGGCGGAGAGTGAGCGGGAGCGGTTGCGAGCGCTTTGGTTGCAGCATGCGTTGCAACTGGCTGAGTATCTGATCGAGTATGGAAAGTTTGCCAATGCATTAGCCATCTGTCATCGTATTATCTATTTCCATCCACATGTAGAGGAAGGCTATTTTACGCTGATGCGGCTATACGATAGATTGGGTGATCGGGATTCCGTGGAACAGCAGTACCATAAACTGGTCAAAATGCTGGAGGAGGAGTTTGGAGCCGAACCTCATCCATCGATACAGCAGTGGTTCAGGCTCTGGAAAAAAGAAAAAGGGACTTACAATCCGAAACGATTGGTATGACAGCAGCACGCTGTCATACTTTTTTTCTGTTCAGAAATTGTTCAGTACGGGCAAGTAAGATGAGAGGCATGTTCGTTGGCGGGTGTGCCTATGGTCCTGCCCTGATCGGGTGCATCACAGTTAGTTTTGCGAAGGAAAAGAGGTATGAACGTGAAGACGGTCATGATCGTCGACGACGCTACTTTCATGCGGAGAATTTTGCGTGAAATCGTCGAAGGGATCGGTCTGCAGGTCGTGGCTGAAGCGGAAAATGGCGAAGAGGCAGTCAAGTTATTTCGGGTCTATCGTCCTACTTTGGTGACGATGGATCTCACCATGCCTGTCATGGACGGTATGACAGCGCTAAAGAAGATCGTGGAGATCGATCACAGGGCTACCATTGTTGTTTGTTCGGCGCTAGGACAGCGAGATATTGTGATCCAGTCAATCGCCGCAGGGGCCAGAGACTTCATCGTGAAACCACTGCAGGAAGATCGGGTGCGACATACGATTCAAAACGTTTTAGAGATGGGCAGCGGTTTTTAAGGGACACGACGATGGCCCTGCGACGTTGCGGTGGAGGATGAATAGAGAACCGTCAGCCGCTATTCGGCAAACTGCGTATCGGCAGGAAAGTTGTAGTAATGTTCTCCAGTTAAGGAATGAAGCCGAAAACCGGCACGGGAGAAATCCTGATCCTCGTATTTGGACAAGTAGCTTACGTTTGTGGTGTGGTAGTCTCGGAAGTTGTTGATGTACGGAAAAAAGCGAACCACATCTGCGGTCGGTCCGGAGCCCGAGTACTCTTCCGGTGCAACACCATACGCATCTAGTGAAAATACGCCTGCGGCAACTTCATTCATTCGGAAAAATTTACGAACGGCTTGCTTTGAGTATGTAGCGTAGTCCACTTCACTCACAGACATCAACCGAATGCCAAGTTGTTCGCGATACCGCAAAGCTTTGTCTATTTTTTCGCGGAAGGAAGAACGAAACGTACTCGGACTGCCCGATGTGGTGATGTCAGTAGCCAGCAGAAAATTTTCAAACAGGTAGATGTCCCGGCTGTCGAGGGCAGTTGGTTCTCCAGTGGGATTCCACTCTGGATGGACCGCACTCCCCAGTACATCATCCGGGTTCCAGGCGTTGACAAATACGGGCATGTCAAGCGTGTGTATGTATCGGACAATCTCGTTCAATCGGGCCCGGGAGACGTCGTAGTCAAATCCGGCACAATCGAGAAAGATCCCATCTGCTCCAAGCTTTTTCCACTGACGGGCTTTGGTCTTCAGTGTTTCGGCCGAATGACCGGTAGATACCGCTAGATCGATATATCCGAACAGACGAGCCGCCTGGTTTCGTTCGTGGATCAGGCGAAAGATCGTTTTGGTAGAGCGATACTGACGGTGTCCCGGTTCCTCCAGGCCTTCGCCAAATACCAATACATCGTAAGCAGCTAGAATTTCGGCTGCTTTATGCTCATCCCAGACCTGGTTGACGCCTTTGGGTGAGCCATAGTAGATGAGCAGTCTGTAACCTGCTTCAGCATCAGTATTGTCGGCAGAAGCAGTTGTTGGATGGGACATGGCTGTCGACCACAACAAGAGAAGCATCGACATAGATAGGACCGCTGTCCGAATTGTTTTCATCGCATAAGCCTCCTAGCAGAAACGTGTTGACGACAAGGGAGGAAACCAGCGCTGGACTGATAGGCCAGGTTGATTCTATTATAGTCAGCTCCTGTTAGGAATGCCAGACAATCCTTAGGAGGGAGAAAACGTGCTGTTGATTGGTAAGAGAGAAAGAAGCTATCGGGGGTATGATCAATGAAT
The DNA here is from genome assembly GCF_020923435.1 of Brevibacillus humidisoli. NCBI lineage: Bacteria > Bacillati > Bacillota > Bacilli > Caryophanales > Paenibacillaceae > Brevibacillus > Brevibacillus humidisoli. The sequence goes on from NZ_CP087263.1 coordinate 70,800, forward strand.
GTCCTGATTACCGGAGGGTATGGTTTTATCGGCTCCGCAGTTGCCGAACGATTTTACAAGGAAGGACATCGGATTTACATCATTGATAATCTGTCTGCGGGACGGCGCGAACACGTAACCGTTCCCCACAAATTTTATCAACTCAATGTGGAAGATCAGGCGTGTGAAGAAGTGTTTCGCAGTGTTGCCTTTGACGTCGTCATCCACCTGGCAGCACAGACGCAGGTTACCTCGTCCCTGGAGCAGCCGCTGACGGACACTCGCACCAACATACTGGGTTTGGTAAACATGTTGAACTGTGCACGGCTGCATAAGGTTGGGAAGTTTATTTTGGCCTCGTCGGCGGCGGTATATGGGGAGGGCAGCCTGCCTGCGAAAGAGGAGGACCCGTGCAAGCCTCTCTCCCCTTATGGAACCAACAAACAGTTAGGGGAAGTGTACTGCCAAAAATGGCAGGAAATCTACGGGCTGGAAACACTCTGCCTGCGCTTTGCCAACGTGTACGGACCGAGACAGGGAAGCCGCGGGGAAGGGGGAGTCATCTCCGTATTTTTGCAACAGGTACGCGACGAAAAACCGCTGACGATCTACGGGGACGGAAGTCAGACCCGTGATTTTATTTACGTAGATGATGTGGCTGATGCCATCTACCGTGGTGCTACCAACAGTGCAAGCGGGATTTACAATGTCTCCAGTGGTGTTGAGGTAAGTCTTCACGATTTGATTGAGGCGATTCGTTCATTTGCCGTGGTTCCCGACGTCGTCTATCGCGAAGGGAGAGAAGGGGAGATACTGCGCTCGTGTCTGGACAACACGCGACTGAAGCAGGAGCTGGATTGGATACCTCTCTATACGCTGCAGGAAGGGTTGGCCCAGACATATGAATGGGTATGCAGGCAAGAAGCGGCTGCAGCCAGTCAGGAAGCGCCCGTTCCCCGGGAGACGCCGAAATGGCTTTCAGTTGTTCGGCCATTCGTGGAGAATGCACTCGCGTTTGGAGTGGTGTTTCTGCTCTCCCGTGATCAAAGCGGATATTTTTATCAGACCATTTTTGACTATAAATTGATCTATATTTTGCTGATGGCCTTGTTCTACGGTTCGCGACAGTCTTTCCTGTCGTCGCTGGCTGTTATCACGTTGTACGTGACGGACAGTCTGGACAACGGCCGTGACTGGGGAGCACTGCTGTACGACCCGGAAACACTGTTCGTGGCGGCGTTGTATCTATTTTTTGGACTAGCTGTCGGATTTATGACGGATAAGCACAAAAAGGAACTGCAGTTCGCACGCAACGAGCTGCATGTTGAACAACAGCGCTATCGACTGCTGATGGATGTGTACAAAGATACCCGCAGCGTCAAGGAAGCCCTGCAAAAGCAGGTGCTGACCAACCGGGACAGCCTTGGGAGACTCCAGTCGATCGTCGCTGAACTGGAGAGTCTGGAGCCAGAAGAGGTGGTTAGCGCTTCTGTAACCGTGCTGGAAAACGTACTCGATTCAAACAGGATCTCCGTCTATTCTGTTTCCCAGACAGGCTACATGCGGCTTTTGTTGAAGTCAAACGCACCTGAATTCCAACTGCCGCGCACGCTCCATCTCAATGACGCGCCAGCGTTAGCGACGGTTGTCGGCAAACAACGTCTTTGGGTGAACAAAAACCTGACTCCTGAGCTGCCGATGTATGCTGCACCGATCGTGCACGATGGAGAGACAGTGGCGATCGTCTGCCTGCACGACCAAACATTTGAACGATTTACGCTCTACCATGAGAACCTGTTTAAAGTAGCGGTCGAACTGCTCTCCCGCTCGCTGTCCCGTGCCTTTACCTACGTGTCTGCGACAGGGATGGAGCGATACGTTGAGGGAACGGCGATTCTGCAGGAAGCAGTGTTTCGAGAAGTGGTTCGCAGCAAGCTGAAAGCCAAAGAACGCTCTCAGGCCGACTTCACGCTTCTGGCCGTTCAGACGGCAGAGGTGGAAGTGAAAAAAGTGGCCGAGCGAGTGATGCAGCAGATGCGCGACACCGATTATATGGGTATGATGGAGGGGCGTCTGGTGCTGCTTTTATCCAACACCGGAGCAGCAGAAGCACAGTCAGCGATCGAACGGCTGCAGCGAAACGGGATTGTCACCGAACCGTTCAGCGGAGGGGTGACCTATGCTTGAATTAGCCTTGATCGTCTATTACCTATTGGTCTGCCTCTATCTCGTTTGGCTGTTTCGGAAGCGGGATGGCGCTCGAGGCGGTTTGGCTGCGATCACATGTCTGATACCACTGGCCGGTCTGCCGCTCGTACTGATCGCAGGACGTTCGGAAAGAAAAGCGAGAGAATCCGATCCGGAACGATTTGCTGAATTGACCGAGATCATACCAATGTTGGATCTGCCTGACAAAGTGGATCTAGCCAAAGAATCGGCGATCGTTCCGCTGGAGGAAGTACTGGTCGTCAACGATTTCCAGACGCGCCGCCGGATCATACTGGATGCACTCAAGGAAGATTCGCTTGAATTGGTGCCGTTTCTGGCTAAAGCCGTTCGCAACGAAGACACGGAAACTTCGCACTATGCGGTGACAGCGATGGTGGAGATGAAACGGACCATGATGACACAACTGCAGCGCTGCTCTGTCGCCTACGAACAGAATCCAGATGATCTGACCGTGCTATCTGAGTATGCCAATACTCTGCAACGATACCTAAACAGCCGACTGATGGATGCTGAGACAGAACGTACTTACCGCTTTCTGCAGGCGGATGTGCTGGATCGGTTGTGCAAGCAACCTGGATGTGAAGAGGAACGATGGGCAGAAAAAATAGAGTGCGAATTGATGCTGCATCGATATGACCTGGCGGAAAAGGCATGTGAGCGGTTTCTGGAGATGCATCCTGATTCGGAGCTGTCATATGTGATGACCTTGAAGCTCTACTACACACTGCGAGCGGGAAATAAGTTCGTGAGGATGATGGAACAGTTGAAACAATCGCCGGTAAAAGTGTCGCACGATACGCTGCAATTGATCAGATACTGGGATCAGGGTGTTCAGAATGCTCGTTAGATCGCAATCTCTCAAACGGATCATCGTACTACTCGCGTTTGTCCTGCTGTTAACTCTGTTGATGCATATGTCACGCTCCGATATCCTCCTGCAATTGAACCAGTATGGAACGGCCGAAGAACAGTCAGCCGAGATAGCTCCACGAGATGCGCTGACGGCGGATGAGTGGAAGCGCATGAATCAGGCAAGGCTGATGGTTCTGTACGAACCGGGCAATCCGTCGAGTGAAAAGATCACCCATAATGTGGAGCAAACACTGATCAGCATGAAGAAATCGTACCGCCTCGCCGAAGTTGGCGGTGAACGGCCTGACCTGCAGCAGGTGGATGCGATTATGGTGACTTTTTCCGATCTGTCTCTGCTGGGAGAGCTAGGCTGGCTGGACCGTTATGTGGCCGAAGGGGGACACGTATTGTTTGCGACTGTTCCCGATTTAAACGATGCATTTTACACGATCTACCGCAAGCTAGGAATTCTGGAGATCGGTGCGTATCTGGAAGCAAATGTTATTAACCTGCACACCAACATCTTGATTGGACATGCTGGTGATACATTTGTCGATCCGAACCTGCCAAATGAGATTCTGCGGGTAAAACTGGCAGACAGCAGCCGGGTCCATGCGACCGCGGAGAATGGAGTGCCGCTTGTCTGGGAGGCACCATACGGGAAGGGATCTTTTCTGATATGCAACGGGACGATGCTGCTGGATACGGCCAGCCGCGGTTTACTGGCTGGTGCGCTTGGGATGATGCTGCCGGATTTTATCTACCCGGTGATTAACACTAAGGTTATGTACATCGATGATTTCCCAGCGCCCTTCCCATTAGGAACAAACCCGTCCATCTATCGAGAGTACCAGCTCGATTTGCCGCAGTTTTACAAAAAGGTGTGGTGGCCGGACATGATACGGCTGGGGCAAGCCTACGATCTGGTCTATACAGGGGCGCTGATTGCCACCTACGAGGATGACGTGACGCCCCCCTTCGACTGGCAAAACGATGCCGATCTGGCCAATCTGATCCTCTACGGACGTGAATTGCTCAAAGAAGGCGGGGAGATCGCCGTTCATGGATACAATCACCAATCGCTCACCACGACCAGGCGTATCTCGTTTGCGTTTGGCTACAACCAGTGGTCTAGCATAGATGAGATGACGCAGTCGCTGCGTGCAGTGCGGGAATATATCGAGGCGGCATTCCCCCACTATCGTTTGCGTACTTATGTCCCGCCTTCCAACGCATTAGGTCCGGAAGGGCGCGAAGCAGTCAAAGAGGCCCTGCCGGATGTACGCGCCATCTCCTCCCTCGCTGGAGAAGATGGTCGGAATCTGTCCTACCTGCAGGAATACGGAGTTGCGGAGGATGGCATTGTCGAAATGCCGCGAATCACCTACGGATACTGGATCGGAGCATATGAACAGTGGAGCATGGCCAACGCCGTTACGGTATGGGGCGTCTTTTCTCACTTTGTTCACCCGGACGATATCCTTGATCAAAAACGCAGCGAGGGCAAAGGGTGGTCGGAATTGTACGCCGACTTTGAGCGTTTTGTCGCCTTGGTCCATGAGCGGCATGGCTGGCTGCGCAGCATGACGGCGGCCGATGCCAGCGTGCAGGTGAAGCGATGGGCGCTGAGCAAACCCGTCTTTGAATATCGACCGGACGGAGTATACGGGTACGTGAACAACTTTACTGGTGAACTGTATTTTGTGCTGCGCTCGGACAGAACGTTTGCCAAAGCAAATAACTGCAAAGTCTTGCGGATTGACGAAGGTGTCTATCTGGTGCGGGCACAGCAGGAAACATTTTCGATTGAATGGACTGAAGAAGGATGAAGATTTGTATCATTGCCGAAGGTTCGTATCCTTACATTACCGGCGGAGTCTCCAGTTGGATCCACACCCTGATTCGTTCCATGCTCCAGCATGAGTTTATCATTTACGCAATTGGGGCTGAACAGCGGTATCGCGGCAGCTACAAGTACGAGCTGCCAGCCAACGTGGAACGGGTAGAAGAAGTGTTTCTCGACTCCTTTCATTTGGAAGAGAATCGCTGGGGGCGTACCTACAAGACCGGTGAACAAGAACGGGCGGCTCTGCAGTCTTTGATTGCCGGGGACAATGAGACAGACTGGGATCAACTGTTCCGTACGCTGCGCGATGAAAAGTGGCGAACCTCGACAGAGTTTTTGATGAGCCGCGATTATTTTGATCTGTTGAGTGAGTTGTGCCGAGTGCGATTTGAACAACTGCCGTTTACCGAGATGTTTTGGACCGTGCGCTCGATGCTGCTGCCACTGGTCCAGCTGATCCGTCGCCCTTTGCCGGAAGCCGATCTGTACCATGCCGTATCGACCGGTTATGCCGGCGTGATCGCCAGCCTTGGCAAACACCTCTATCAAAAGCCAATGCTGCTGACCGAGCACGGCATCTATTCGCGTGAGCGTGAAGAGGAGATCATCAAGGCGGACTGGGTAAAAGGGTATTTCAAGGATCTCTGGATTCGCTACTTTTATGGATTATCGCGTTGTGCCTACCATTATGCCGATCAAGTGGTTACGTTGTTTGAACGGAATCGGGAGATTGAGGTAGAGTTAGGCTGCCCGGAGTCCAAAATCTCCATTGTTCCGAACGGTATCAAGGTGGAAGAGTATTTGGACCTTCCTAGCAAACCAGAAGAAGACAAGATGATTCAGATCGGGGCGATCGTCCGCGTCGTGCCGATCAAGGATATCAAAACGATGCTTTACAGTTTTGCGGCCGTCAAGCGAGAGGTACCGAATGCGACGTTCACGATCATGGGGCCGCATGACGAGGATCAGGAGTATTACCGTGAGTGCATCGATTTGGTCAGGATACTGGAACTGGAGGATGTTGCGTTCACCGGAAGCGTTGATGTCAAACAGTATCTCGGCCGGATGGATATCATCGTCCTAACCAGCATCAGCGAAGGACAGCCGTTGGCCGTACTAGAAGCGATGGCGGCGGGCAAACCGGTCGTAGCCACCGATGTCGGCAATTGCCGGGAGATGCTGTACGGCAGTGAGGCGGACCGTGCATACGGACGTGCGGGAACGGTGGTCCCGGTGCTGGACGATCAAGAGATTGCCAAAGCGATCATCGCATTATGCGACAGCAAGACGGATCGTCAGGTGATGGGAATGAACGGGCGCCGACGGGTGATGAACGCATACACCCATGAGTTGTTTATCGATCGGTATGAATCGCTGTACATGTCGCTCGGATTAGCATTGAGGAGGTGAACGGAGACATGGCTGGAATTGGATTTCAACTAAAGCGGCTGTTTGAGCGGGAAGGCTTGATGGGGCAGATCCAGGCGATTTCGTATGCTTCGTTGGTGACGGTTGGTCCTATGCTTAGCTGCATCATCGCTGTAGCGATTATCCACTGGATGCTGGTGAGTGACAATGCTCCTTATGTTTCCCGAGAAGTGTTTACGGCGGGCATCGCCTATGCCTTTGCCTTTTCGTTTGTGATCACATCGCCGTTTTCGATGTTTCTGACTCGCTTGGCGTCCGATCTGCTGTACGAAAAACGATACGACCAGCTTCTGCCTACCTTTTATCGGTATCTGCGGATTACGCTTCTCTTTGGCTGCGTACCTGCGCTTTTGTTTGTGTGGTGGACACCACTGTCGATCGCCGAAAAAGTTTCTTTGTTCGTGCTGTACATGGAATTGAACCTGGTCTGGATTGAAGTTGTATACGTGTCAGCGATGAAAGCGTATCGTTCTATAGCCTACTCCTTTCTGGGCGGCATGACGTTGGCAGTAGCTCTGGTATGGATATACATGGAGTGGGCTGGTGCTGCGGTCTCGGCAGCCGGTTTGCTGACGATGATGGCAGCTGGGTTCTTTTTGATTGCTGCGACACTGCTGCGGGCGATCGAACGTTTCTTCCGTACGCCTGAATCACCCGCCCTGCCTCCACTGCGCCAGGACCTTCAGCGGTACCCTTCCCTGCTGGGGATTGGTTTGTTTACCGGACTGTGCATGTTTTGGCACCAGTTTGCGCAGTGGATCTTTCACGGGACCTGGTTGGCAGACGCATTTCTCGTCAAGCCGGAATACGATGTGGCCGTCTTTTATGCCGTGCTGTCCGTTTTGCCGACACTCGTCTGGTTTGTCGTGTCTGTCGAGACATCGTTTTATCCGAAGTTCCGTCAGTATTATGATGCGATACTTGGGAAGGGAACGATACTGGATATTGACCGGGCCAGGCAGGAGATGCACAAGGTGCTGATTGGCGAGTTAGGCAAGCTGATGGGGATCCAGCTTGTCTTTTCCCTGATCTCCGTCGCCTGCGGGATCCGCTTTTTGCCGTATATCGGCTTTACCGCCCAACAGGTGGACACGTTCAACATCCTGGTGATGGCCTTTTACGTCTACGTGATGACCAGTGTGGTCCTGCTGCTCTTGCTCTATTTTGACGATCGACTGGGTGCGCTCAGCCTCTCGGCGCTGTTTTTTGCGGCCAACCTTGCGGCATCCTGGCTGCTGCGAGACGAACAGTACCAAGGGCTGCCGCTGTTTGTCGCCTCTTTTCCGGTACTGGCCGTTACGCTGGGCAGGCTGGTCTATCGGTTGCGTCGTCTGCATTACGCAACGTTTAGCGCTCAGCCCCTGCACAACCGCAAGAGAAAGCTGGAGCAGAAGCGTGAGTCGGCGGGATGAGCGACCGACGGGCAACTGACTTGGAAGCGAGTTATAGTAGAAGAAAGGAGGAGCAAAATGGCTCGATCATCTCGAAATATACGGCCTCTTGTCTGGCTGCTGCTGATCGCTATCATCATCGGCGGATGTCAGCCAGCGGAGCCAGATCAGCAGCCGCAACCTGTCACCTCTCAGATGGATGAAAACGGAGAGTACACCCCCAAGCTAGTGGAAAACCGACTGGTATATGAGGACGACCAGCCTGACACCATCGCTCACTTGTACGTGACGGTGACAGATGATAATCTCACCGCCGAGCAACCGTTTACCTGGGCACAGCTAAACAAGATCTCCAATGTAGAAGAAAAAAAGAAGGCAGGGAAACTGAATGTGATCGTTCAGGAAGGGACGGCGGAGGGGCCCGAGAGTGGTTTGTTCGGCTATGACGCCTCCCATCCCAATGCAACGATTACGGTGCGCGGCGCATCGTCGCTGAGGCGAGCGCAAAAGTCGTACAAGATCAAACTATTCGACAGTGCCGGCTACTGGCGGAATCACCAGACGATCAACCTGAACAAACACGTGTCAGACTTTTCTCGAATGCGCAACAAACTTAGTTTTGACTACTTTACCAAGATTCCGCATATGACCAGTTTGCGGACGCAATTCGTCCACCTCCATGTCAGGGACATGACAGGAGGCGGTCCAGCCCAATTCGTAGATTACGGGTTGTTTACGCAGATTGAGCATCCCAACAAATCGTTTTTGCGGATGCACGGACTCGATCCGTATGGCCACTTGTACAAGGCCAGCTTTTTTGAGTTTCTCCGCTACCCTGATCAGTTGAAGCTGGCAGACGATGCGGGCTACGACAAGGAAGCGTTTGAATCGATTTTGGAGATCGATGGCTCCAACGATCACTCCAAGCTGCTGCAGATGCTGGACGATGTAAATGACATGGGCAAGGACTTTGACGAAGTCTTCGAGACACACTTTGACCGTGACAACTTTTTGACCTGGATGGCGGCCAACATCCTGATGGACAACATCGATACCAACTCCCAGAACTTTTTCCTCTACTCACCGCTTAACTCCCAGAAGTGGTTTTTCCTGCCGTGGGATTACGACGGGACGTGGGGGTACTTTGAAACGTACGGGCAGAAGCCAGGACGACGTGCACCATGGCAGCGCGGCATCGCCAACTACTGGGGAAGCGTGTTGCAAAAGCGATTCTTCAAAAACCCGGAAAACGTGCAACAATTGGTGGACAAGGTGGAGGAGTTGAGCCAGATCATCACGCCCGAAGAGAACCGGCGCCTGATCGAGACTTACAAGCCGATTGTCTCCTCCTATGTCCGGCGGGCTCCTGACGTCGGCTATCTGCCTGGTCCGCTAGATCTGTACGATGAAGAGCTTCAGCGGATCATCGAGCAGCCGCCGGAAAACAAGCGGAAGTTTATCGAGAGTCTGCAAAATCCGATGCCATTCTTCCTGGGCGATGTCCGGCAAGAGCAAGGGAAACTGACCTTTAACTGGGATCCGTCGTACGATTTCCAAGGTGACGATGTGACGTACCACTTCCAATTGGCCAAAGAACCAACCTTTGCCCGACCGCTGGTAGACCGGGACGGGCTGACGGGAACGACTTTGCAGTTGGACGCGATGGAACAGGGACGTTACTTTTGGCGCGTGATTGTTACGGATGCACAAGGGAACAGCATGTCCGCGTTTGATACGTACCGCAGTCAAGATGACGTGTATCATCACGGGGTTCGAGAGTTTTACGTGGAGTAAAGGCGGGGGGGAGTCTGGCGATATGCAAAAGTTCGGAAAAAAACTGCGTCATGAGCTAAAGTATTATCTGCACCGGCATGAAGTGGCGGGGCTGCGTGACCGCGTGCGGCATCTCCTGCCGCTCGATTCCCATTCGGTCAGCGCTGAGGGGTATCACATCCGCAGTCTCTATTTTGACAACATGCACGAAAGTGCCCTCTACGACAAGATCAATGGAGTGTTCCAGCGAAAAAAGTATCGCATCCGCATCTACAACGTGAGCGATCGGGTGATCAAGCTGGAACGGAAAAGCAAATGGAATGAATACGTGATGAAAGAGTCGGCGGATCTGACCCGCGAGCAGGTGGAGCGTCTGTTGAACGGCGAAATCGACTGGTTGGGCAGCAGCGGACATCCCTTGATGAGCGATTTCTACCGTGACTTGAAGCACGAAGTGATGCGTCCTTCGGTGATTGTTGACTACACTCGGGAAGCGTACGTGGACGAGTTGACCAATTCCCGTATCACGTTGGACAAGGGTCTGGCGGCAGCGTTTCACGCCGTTGATCTGTTCGACCCCGAACTGCCGGTGTGGGACGTGATCGAAGGACCGCGCACCATCCTGGAGGTCAAGTATGATCGTTTTATCCCGAGCAACATTCGGGCCCTGCTCCAATTGTCAGCCCATAACCGCTCGACGATCTCCAAATACGTCCTCTGCAAGGAAAGGCAAAAAGTATACAGCTATTAGATGGCAGGTGGCGGCGGGCATACCGCCGCACAGGTCAGGAAGAGGTGGATCATGGACGGACTGATCAATTTTCAGGATATCTTTAAGAAAAGTGTGTTAAACCTAGAGTCGTTTCAGACGATATCGCTGCTCGATACGCTGTTAGGACTGCTGATTTCGTTTCTGATCGGCATGTTTATCTATTATGTCTATCGGGTTTGTTTTCGCGGCGTCGTCTATAGCCACAATTACAATATCACGTTTGTCTTGATGACGATTATCACCGCACTAATCATCATGACGATCAGCACCAACATCGTGCTGTCGCTGGGGATGGTCGGCGCCCTCAGTATCGTGCGTTTCCGGACAGCGGTCAAAGATCCGATGGATATCGTCTACATGTTTTGGTCCATATCGGCAGGGATCGCGGTGGGGGCGAAGATTTACCCGATTGCGATCATCGGCTCACTGGTTGTCGGCGCTACGATCTGGTGGCTTTCCCGTCGGCGGGACAAGACTGCACCATACCTGCTGATCCTCCATTACGAGGATATGGCGGAGGAAGAAGTAAAACGGCAAGTGCGCAAGATCAACGCTGTGTTAAAGTCGAAGACGATTCGCAAAGGCGTGACCGAACTAACGGTGGAGATGCGCATACGCGACGACAACACAGCCTTTGTCAACGAGATCTCCAGCATCGAAGGGGTCAGGGATGTCGCGCTCGTAAGCTACAATGGCGAATACGCCCAGTAGAGAATAAGCAGAGTATCGCTTTTCCTCCAGTCGCTCCTTCCGGATAAGCGATACTTCCCGGCGACCTTTTGCCTAGAGTCCGCCGACTGTCTGCCATTACGCGGTCGACACTGGCGGACGCAGCGGAAAAACGATATGCTAAAAGCAGCAATTCGTTAAAGGAGGGACGCCATGCCGTTCTGGTTGGTTCTGGTGTTGGTCATCGGCGGATTGTTTTTGCTCGGCTTTCTCTACGATTTTGCGGCAAAGAGGAAGAAATGGCGAACAGACTTTACAGAAGAACCGCAGCAGCAGTTGAGCACCTCACAGCGGGTCTACAATGAACTGAGTTTGCAGCAATCTCTGCGGAATTCCGATCACCACAACAGCTAAGCGGACATTTGTCGATTCCCTTCCCTTGGCCTATAATGGAAGCAGAGACTGTTGGAGGGGGATTGGAAAGAGATGAAGATCCTGTCTGTCACAGGAGAGAGCGTGCCGCCCGGCAAAGGCGGGTCGCCGTCGGACACGTTTGACCGATCGATCGCAACTTACGAGGATGGGGGGCAGACCAAGACGCTGACCGTCACCTACGTCCGCTACTTTGCCAGACTGTTGGCTGAGAGAGGGATATATGATGAGGAGCAAGCAGGGGTTGCGGTAAACAAACTGGCTGCCGTCCTCTTTTTGGAAAAGCACCCGGCTCCGAAGGAATCACGCCATTATTTTAACGATGCGGACGCGTTTATGGCTTTATTCGAAGGGTTTTCTCTTGAACCGTTTCGTGCGAAGTACGGACATCTCGCCCTTGCGTAAATAATGCGCAAGGGTTTTTCCATTTTTTGCACAGACTAGAGAGAGAATGTCCACAAAACGTACACAGTGTTTTGCCTCCATATAGATTATAATTATTATAAATAAGACCGATCTGGATCAGGGGTGAGTGCGTAGATGAAGAAGAAAAGCGGAGTGCTGATCATAGGACACGGTTCAAGCAGCGCCTCTTGGGTACAACTGGTAGATCACGCGGTCGATCAGCTTGATCTGCCGGTTCCGGTTGTGGCCTGTTTTCTGGAACTGGTGGAGGGACGTCTGATTGAAGACGGCATCCGTCAACTGGAGCGGGAAGGGGTAGAGCGGATCATCGCTGTGCCGCTATTCGTGGCCTCAGGCAGCACCCATATCGATGAGATTGGCTATATGCTGGGCGCCCTGCAGCTGGCTGAGCCGGAAGAAGATTGGGAGCGTATCGAGACGGATGCGGAGATTGTCTACTGTCCACCGATGGATGACCATCCGTTGATCGAAGAGATCGTACTGGAGCGGGCCAAGGAGCTCTCCGCTGATCCAGCTTCGGAAGTGGTGATGCTGGTTGGTCACGGGGCAGACGAAGGGACAAACCACCTCCGCTGGGAACGGCTCCTGCAGCGGTTGGCAGTGGCTGTCCGCGAGCGCGGCGGATTCAAAGGAGCGACTTATGGCACCCTTCATCCCGACAATCTGCACAAGCGGGCCCGTGCGGTCACACGTAAAAACCGCGCGTTGATCGTACCGCTTTTTCTCAGCGAGGGGTATTTCACCCAACAAGTTATCCCGTCACGTCTGGAGGGGTTGCCGTACACCTACAGCGGCAAGACTTACCTGCCGCACCCCCATGTGAGTGATTGGATGCAAGATGTAATCAAGCAAGTCCTGCAGGCATAGAAAAAAGGAAGAGTTGGCCGGGTTGACCGCTGTCAGGCACGCGATTGGTGTCGACAGCGGTCTTTTTTTATCGGCAGATCCTTGCCAAAGCTCTATAACACAGAGATATAAATGTCAACTTGACTGTTTTGAGGATCGGCACACCGCTCGTCATATACTTCAAAATCTGTGGCGAATGCTCTTTTATTCGTTTTTGACCATTCCCAGATATGCTGCCAAGCTTCCACCACAATCTCTTGAACAGGTCCTATTCTTGTCGTAAAGACCACGTAATTCGATTCTGGTATGGAGTAGCTTTTCATGCCGTTCGCAATATGGTCAACTGCCGTCACCTCAGTCCCTAAAGCAAACGTATAAGAGCCCGTTTCGTCCGATTCGTAGTCCGTGTAGACAGCCAGGATTGTGGCGTCTTTTTTATGAGGGATTTGGTCGAGTATGTGTTCCTGATAGAAACGCTGCCATTGTGCCGGGATTACTCCTTCCCCTTTCATTTCAGCCTCATTTGTGGTGGTAGCAGGTGTTCCGACGAAGAGGAAGGATTGCCTGCTGCTCTTTCTTTCTTGTATGGTGTGTGACAATGAAGCGACCTCCTTTTGGCGATATCAAGTCCTCTACATCAATTCGTCTCATAGTCTCTCGATCCTGCTGCTGGAACAGGAATCATCAGGTTCGTCCGACAGATGTCGTCATCATCACAGTAACGACTATGGCAACGACTGTGCAGATCGGCACTCACTGCTTGGCTCTATTCTTTTTCATTGAGGATATAACGCAGCGTGCGTTTGGAAATCCCCAACTTGTCGCTCAGCAGAGCACGATCCCCATCAGTCTCTGCGAGCCCCTGTCGGATCACTCGACGGCCCACTTCCCCTTCCAATCGCCTGATTCGTTCCAGCAGCCGAGGGAAATCGATCTGGTCCACAGAGCCGATGCGCGCCGTGACCGTATGGACAAACCTGGCAGCTTCCTGCTCAACAAAGCATTCAAAAGCATCTGGCGGGCACTCCATTGACGGGGCAGGTGAGGCGTCCCTTCTCTCCTGCAAAAGCTGTGCGGGGAGGTGCTCGACCCGCAGCACCGGCGAGTCGTGGAGCGCCATCGCCTGGTTTACCACATTGAGCAGCTGCCTTACGTTGCCGGGCCAGTCGTATTGCTGCAGCACCTGTACCGCTGCCGGGTCGATCCGGCAAGCATCGTTTGATTTTTTCTGCAGATAGTGGTTGACGATGAGCGGAATGTCACCCGGTCTTTTCCGCAAAGCGGGGATAGTCAGCTTGACGCCCTCCAGCCGATACAACAGATCAGCCCGGAACCGCCCTAGCTCTACTTCCCTCTCCAGATTGCGATTGGTCGCGGAGATAAACCGGATGTTGCCTTTCAGTGTCTGTTCACCGCCGATCCGCATAAACTCTCCTGTCTCCATGACGCGAAGCAGCTTGGCTTGAATCGTCGCCGGCGCTTCTCCAATCTCGTCGAGAAAAAGCGTTCCTGAATCGGCCAACTCAAAAAATCCTTTGCGACCCTTGATCGCGCCCGTAAATGCTCCTTTTTCATGTCCGAACAATTCGCTTTCCAACAGGGTCTCCGGTATGGCAGCGCAATTCATCGCAATAAACGGCGCTTGGGCACGCAAGCTGGCGCCGTGCAAAAAGCGGGCCATCAGTTCTTTGCCTGTGCCCGTCTCTCCTTCGATCAGGACATTGATCGCTTTTTTGGCCAGTTTGTCGGCAACGGACATCACGGTGGCCATCGGACTGTCATCAGCATAGATCATGCCGTAGCTGACAGCTTGTCGGGTGATCAGGTCATGCTGGGGATGGGAGTGATCCAAGACGGAAAAGATCGCTTGTTCCAAGTCGTCCAGATTGTCAAACGGCTTTTCCAGATAATCCCGAGCGCCCGACTGGATTGCTGTGACGGCAGACTTGATCGTACTGTAGCCGGTCATGACGATGACCTCACAGGCAGGACATGCCGCTTTGATCGCTGGCAGCAAGTCCAATCCATTCGCATCGGGCAGTTTCAAATCGATCAAGGCCAGATGATACGGGAATGGGCGCGTCTCCAGCAGCCGGTAGACGTCCCGTCCGGAGTGGGATACCGTTACCTCACAGTTTTTGGCCTGCAAAAAATAGGAAAAAACGATGTGACTTCTACTTCGTCATCGACGACGAGTACGTTCAGTTTATTCACTCGCATTCTCCTCGTTTGCGTAGTTTGGCAAAAGCAGGGTAAAGGTGCTGTACGCTCCTGCTTCGCTTTCAACCGTTACCATTCCTCCATGCGATTCAGCGATCCCCAGACTAACGGACAGACCCAATCCGGTACCTTTCCTCGCTGCCTTGGTCGTATAAAAGGGCTGAAAGATCTGCGAAAGGGACTCTTGTTCAATGCCTACGCCGTTATCGTGCACTGATACCCCGACATAGGATCGATCGGCTGTCACATGGCAAAATGATGAGATGGTGATGACGGGATTGGGTACGTCCTGCAGCGCGTCACGGGCGTTGAGCAGCAGGTTGATCAAGATCTGTTCAATCTGATGCCGGCTGCCCTGGAACAAGAGTGGTTCAGCTGACAGTTGTTTGGAGATGGAGATGCCTGAGACCTTCAGTTGGTAGCCGATCAGAACCAGGACGTCTTCAATCAGCTCGTTGACGGACAAACATTCAAAGTGGTACTCCTCCTGGCGGGAAAAGGTTAGCAGATTTTGAATGATCTTTTTGCAGCGTACGCCGCATTGATAGATATCTTTTGTCATCTGCTGCAGGGGATCGGACGGCAACTGACGCAGCAATAGCTGAGCGTTGCCCAGAATCGCGGTCAGCGGGCTGTTCAGCTCATGGGCGACACCTGCCGCCATCTCCCCGATGGCAGCCATTTTGGCGGACTGGACCAGTTGGGCTTCAATTCCTACTTTTTTGCTCACATCTTTAAATAGCAGAATGTTTTCCACTGACACCTCGATGTGCTCGGCGATTTGACGAAACAGGATGAGCTGCTCCTCGTCCTCCTGCTGTGGTCGGGTTGCCTGCAGCAGGGTGAGAAAACCGAAGCTGCGCTGCAAACGGCTTTGCAGCGGGACAGAGACCATATGCCAATCGAGGTAAGCAGGCTGCAGGATGTCATGCAGTTCCTCTACGGATGAGGGTGCTTCCCGATTGGATGGGACGGTGATGGGGACATGCGTCCAAGACTGCTGCTGTCGCTGGGAAGCAAATAAAGCTAGGCTGCCGCCTTCCATCAGGGTGAGGACGAATACGTCAAACGAGAGCAGTTGATTGAGCTGTTCGGCCAAATAAGCACTGACGTCGGCCCAGTCGGCGTTGATCCGGATCTTCGTCAGTTGATTGATAATCTCCAACTGCTTGTTCTTTTTCTTCATTTCTTCCACTACGTAGTTTAGTTCTTTGTAGTAGCTTTTGCGGGAGGAGCGAATGCCTGTCAACTTTTCCAACAGTTCCTGTTTGGGATGCAAGTCGGTTCCCTCCTACAGTGCTTTGAGAAACAGTTCCCTGACATCGTCTACACTCATGTCGCGGGGATTGGTGGCCATACAGACGTCGTTGATCGAATGGCGGCTGATCAGCTCGATCTGTTCTTCACACAGTCCCAATGCGGACAGCCTGACGGGAATATCGAGGTCGGAAGCCAGTTCTTTGACCGCCTTCATCGCCAGGCGGGAGGCATCGTGCAGACTTCGTCCGGATACGTTTTCTCCCAGCGCCTCTGCCATGTTTTTGTATTTCTCGGGAGCGGCCAGATAGTTGAACTCCAATAGATACGGCAGCAGGATCGCGTTGATCTCGCCGTGCGGGGCATCGATCAGCCCGCCGATCTGGTGCGACATCGCATGTACCGCCCCCAGGATCGCGTTGGAGAAGGCCAGCCCTGCCTGCAAACTGGCCATGGCCATCGCCCGCTTTGCCTCCATGTTGTACTGGCTGGCCGCTGACGGGCGTAGATGCTGAGCGATCAGCCGCATCGCCTGTAGGGACAGCACTTCTGTCAGCGGAGTGGCAGCCAGCGAGATGTACGATTCGATCGCATGGCTTAACGCATCTATGCCGGTGTTGGAGGTTAACCGCCTGTCTTTGGTCATCAAGGTTTGCGGATCAATAATGGCAATATCAGGGATTAGCGATTTTGATATTATGGTTATTTTTGCCTTGCGTTCTGAATATACAATAATCGAGAACTGCGATACTTCGGAGCCTGAGCCGGCGGTAGTCGGGATCATCACCATCGGTGGAAGTGGATGGGATATTTTGTCTACTCCCTCATACTCCAGGATGCTGCCCCCATTTGTCGCCAGCAGGGCGATTGCTTTGGCTGCATCCAGCACACTGCCGCCGCCAACTCCGACGATCGCATTACACTCATGGACAAGGTATTCAGCAAGGCCAGAGTGAACTTCGAAATCTTTAGGATTGGGGGTGACATCGGTCCACAGATGGTAGTCGAGATGGCTCAGCCGCAGGTAATGGATCACCTGCTCCACCCAACCGGCAGCGACCACGCCGGGATCGCTGACTAGAAACACCTTTTTTGCTCCCAGCCTGCCCAGACACTCTCCGACTTGGCTGATCGACTGATCGCCAAAGATGATTTCCGGGGCCATGAACTTGGAAACTTTCATATGCTCACCCTTTTTTTGAAAGATTGTAATACAGGCGATGGGCGATTCCAAAGGACAAAATTTTGGCCGACGAGCCGAATATTTGGCCGCATGGCCGTAAAAATGTCCCGATGAAGAAAGCGCTATCATTATTTTCGCACAATTGTAATTGGTATGTATATTGCAAAAATGATCACAGCGAGTGGCCACATCATCTTTATTAAGGAGGAGCATGTGTATGAAAGCTGCTGTTGTGAATCGTTTTCATGAAAAACTGGAAGTCAAGGATGTACCCGTTCCCGAGATCGGGTACGGAGAAGTGCTGGTGCGCATCAAAGCCTGCGGAGTATGCCATACCGATCTCCACGCTGCACACGGAGATTGGCCGGTCAAGCCAAAGCTGCCGCTGATCCCCGGTCACGAAGGCGTGGGAGTCGTGGAAAAGGTGGGCCAAGGTGTGACATCGCTACAGGTTGGGGACCGCGTGGGGATTCCCTGGTTGTATTCGGCTTGCGGCGAATGCGATTACTGTCTGACCGGATGGGAGACCTTGTGCCAACGTCAAGAGAACGGCGGATACTCTGTTGACGGCGGATATGCCCAATACTGCAAGGCACCGGCTGCTTATGTGGCCCGGATTCCCGACGGACTGAGTGATGTGGATGCAGCCCCGATTCTGTGCGCCGGCGTGACGACCTACAAAGCGCTGAAGTTGGCCGAGCTGGCGGCAGGAGAATGGGTCGCCATCTACGGGATTGGCGGGCTGGGACACCTGGCGCTGCAGTATGCCAAGGCGATGGGCTATCACGTCATCGCTGTCGATATTCATGAGGAAAAGCTGAAGTTGGCCAAAGAGCTGGGGGCAGACCTGACCGTGAACGGGGCAGCCACTGATCCGGTGCAGGAAATCGTCAAGCAGACAGGCGGTGCTCATGCTGCCGTCAGTGTCGCTGTGACCAAAAAGGCGTTTGAGCAAGCGTATCGTTCCGTACGGCGCGGCGGAACACTGGTCGTGGTCGGACTGCCAAACGACGAATTGCCGATCCCGATTTTTGACACCGTTCTCAATGGCGTCGCTGTCAAAGGCTCCATCGTGGGGACCAGAAAAGATATGCAGGAAGCACTTGATTTTGCGGCACGAGGGAAAGTGAAGGCGATGATCGAAACACAGCCATTGGACAACATCAACGAGGTGTTCCAGCGGATGGAACAGGGCCAGATAAACGGTCGAGTCGTGTTGACGATGGATTAAAACGAAGAAAATCGCAAACAGAGGAGGATGTCTGATGATCTACGAACAGCCCGGGCAACCTGGCAGCAAGGTCGCATATCGCAGCCGCTACGAGAACTATATCGGAGGTGAGTGGGTACCACCGGTCAAAGGGGAGTACTTCGAGAACGTTTCTCCGGTAAACGGCAAGGTATTTTGCGAAGTGGCCCGCTCTACAGCGGAGGACATCGAAAAGGCGCTGGACGCCGCCCATGCGGCGAAAGAGGCTTGGGGAAAAACATCACCGGCAGAGCGTGCCGCTATCCTGAACAAGATAGCCGACCGGATCGAGGAAAACCTGGAGATGCTGGCGGTGGCCGAGACATGGGACAACGGCAAACCGATCCGGGAAAGCCTGGCCGCCGACATCCCGCTTGCCGTCGATCACTTCCGTTATTTCGCCGGTGTCATCCGTGCGCAGGAGGGGAGCATCAGCGAGATCACGCACGATACTGTGGCCTACCACTACCATGAGCCGTTGGGTGTCGTGGGTCAGATCATCCCCTGGAACTTCCCGCTGCTGATGGCCACATGGAAGCTGGCGCCTGCCCTAGCCGCGGGCAACTGCGTCGTGCTGAAACCGGCGGAACAAACCCCGGCCAGCATCATGCTGCTGATGGAGCTGATCGGCGATCTGCTGCCGCCCGGAGTGGTCAACGTGGTCAACGGGTTTGGCATTGAAGCAGGAAAGCCGCTGGCGACGAACAAGCGGGTAGCCAAAGTAGCCTTTACCGGTGAAACGACGACCGGTCGGCTGATCATGCAGTACGCATCGGAAAACATCATCCCGGTAACTTTGGAGTTGGGCGGCAAGTCTCCGAATATCTTCTTCGAGGACGTCTTTACCCAGCAGGATGCGTTTGCGGACAAAGCATTGGAAGGGTTTACGCTGTTTGCTCTCAACCAGGGCGAGGTCTGCACCTGCCCATCCCGCGCCTTGATCCAACAGAGCTTCTATCATGATTTCCTCGATCGGGCGGTGGAGCGAACCAAGCAGATCAAACAGGGCAACCCGCTGGATACGGAGACGATGATCGGCGCCCAGGCTTCCAACGATCAGCTGGAGAAAATCTTGTCCTACATCGACATCGGACGGCAGGAGGGAGCAGAACTGCTGATCGGCGGCGAGCGCAATGTCCTGCCCGGTGACCTGGCCGAGGGGTATTACGTCACGCCAACGATCTTCGCGGGGAACAACAAGATGCGCATCTTCCAGGAGGAGATATTTGGACCAGTCGTCTCGGTTACCTCTTTCCGTGATTTCGACGATGCGCTGCAAATCGCCAACGATACCCTGTACGGTCTGGGAGCAGGTGTCTGGACCCGGGATATGAATACTGCCTACCGGATGGGACGAGGCATCCAGGCAGGACGCGTC
Source organism: Brevibacillus humidisoli (assembly GCF_020923435.1). Taxonomy (NCBI): domain Bacteria; kingdom Bacillati; phylum Bacillota; class Bacilli; order Caryophanales; family Paenibacillaceae; genus Brevibacillus; species Brevibacillus humidisoli. The sequence goes on from NZ_CP087263.1 coordinate 90,730, forward strand.
TGGGTCAACTGCTACCACGACTATCCGGCGCACGCCGCATTTGGCGGCTACAAGCAGTCCGGCATCGGACGCGAGACGCACAAGATGATGCTGGAGCATTACCAGCAGACCAAGAACCTGCTGGTCAGCTACAGTCCCCAGGCACTTGGCTTCTTCTAAGGGCGGAGAGGATACATCCGAGATGGATACGCGAAAAGTGATTGTGACCGATGAGGCGCTCGCTTACATCGAAAAATTGAAAGCTGCGCACGGCCCGCTGATGTTTCATCAGTCGGGCGGCTGCTGCGATGGCAGTGCGCCGATGTGCTATCCGCAGGGCGAGTTTCAGGTAGGCCAGCAGGACGTCTACCTGGGGGAGATCGGTGGTTGTCCTTTTTACATTGGGGCCACTCAGTACGAGTACTGGAAGCATACCCAGTTGATCATTGACGTGGTGCCTGGCAGGGGGAGCGGTTTCTCGCTGGAAGGGCCGTTGGGCATTCGTTTTCTGACGCGTTCTCGTTGTTTTACAGACGAGGAGTGGGCGGCGATTGCTGCTGAGCAGGGGTGAGCGCTCTTCGCTGAGAGGATAAATGACAAACCGCCAGGGGAACAGCCTGGCGGTGCTTTGCTTTATCCGGGAGAGTGGGGGCGCAAAGAGAAAAACAGGTGGGCTCCGCTCGTGCCAGTGCCTGCGGGGAAGCCGGGGTGACCGTCTCCGCTCCAACAAAACGGCATGGCGGCCAAAAGCCCTCAAAGGGCGAAGGCAGTTCAGGGGAGCAGTTGGCCGCCAAGCGTGTGCCGCTTTGTTTCCGCTCCGACTCTGTGGGCACTGCCAAGGCTATCGCTCACCTGTTTTTCTCTATGCGCTTCGCGACTTTTACTTGTGTACGCAACAGTTCTTTTCATGGCATTCTTTATCCTTGCGTGCGTATCTTGTCCTTGCATGCGCATCATTTCCTTGCATGCAACTTGTCTGTAATCTAAAAGCTCCACAACTCCCTCTTTTTTTGGGGGAACGTGGAGCTTTTCTAACGTATCGTGTTGATGAGTATCTGCAATGAATATCTGGGTTGCGGCTTCTGCATGTCGATGGTGTCGATGGCGACAAGCGCTGTGCGTTTTTTTGCTTGTGGCTTCCTACAGATGGATTAGCTACTATGCCCGTGGATTAGCTAGGCCTATGCCCCAGCCTCTGCTTTTGGGGTTTTGGGTCCCATCGGCAAGCGGCTGCCGAAGCGGGCTACCAGGACTCCGCCGATGATCAGCAAGGCTCCGGTGATTTGCGCAAAGGTCACCGCTTCGTCGAGCCAGATCGCGCCTGACAGGAGTGCAAAGACAGGGGGCAGGTTGCCGTACATTGCCGTACGGGTACTGCCGATTTTTTGCAGTCCCCAGTTCCAGATCAGGTAGCAGATGGCGATGGCGAACATGCCAGAGAAGACCAGGCCGCCCCAGCCCACAGCGGTGATTGCTGTCCAGTCCTGCTTCATCAGACTGGGTGCTGAGACGAACAGCAGCGGGATCGTGCCCAGCGTCATCGTATAGGTAGAGAACTCCAATGGTGTGTAGCCTGCCAGCCACTTTTTGGAGAGTGCGGTGTAGAGGCCCATCACCAATCCGCCGCAGACGATCAGCACATCGCCAACGAAGTGTTTGGACGAGAAGAACTGAACCCCTGACTGGGAGGCGAACACCAGCAGAATCCCGATGAATGAGCAGACAAGGCCGGTCCAGATGTACCACCGGGATCGTTCCGTTTTGAGCAGGATGCTGACCCAGGCGACATGGATCGGGATCGTCGCCAGCAGGATAGCGGTATTGCCGGCCGTGGTCAGATTGGTGCCCTCAATAAATAGATACTGGTACAGGGTATGACCCAGCATGCCCATGGCGAACAGACCGGGGATGTCGGCCCAGCGCCAACTGCGCTGCCGCTGCACAAGCAGGAGCAGGATCCAGCTGATCAGAGAAGCCAGCAGGAAACGGACACTATTGAACGGCAAGGTGAGAAACCCGGATCCAAGCGACAACTTTACAACTGTTGCGTTTACACCCCAGGTGATTGCGACAAAAATAAGCAGGAAGTCAACGCCTTTCAAAGAAGATGATGGTGATGACAAGCAGCATACCTCCATGGATAAACCTTTTTTGAAACCCATGTACGGGAAACATCGTATCACTGAAAAGGAGATCCGACAAGGCTGGAAGGAGTGGCAACTGCATGATAGAGGTAAACCAGGTGACAAAACGGTTTGGAGAGTTTGTCGCCGTCCACGATCTGTCGTTTTCGATACAATCGGGTGAAGTGCTCGGTCTGCTGGGAGAGAACGGGGCAGGCAAAACAACCACGATGCGGATAATGGCCACCGTGATCGCGCCCACGTCGGGCGACATTGCAGTGGAGGGCTTTTCCGTTCGCAGCCAACCGATGGAGGTGCGCAAACGAATCGGCCTGTTGTTCGGCGGTGATGTCGGTTTGTACGGGAGATTGACAGCGCGGGAAAATATTCGTTACTTTGGCCATTTGTACGGCATGGACGAACGGACATTAGAGCAGCGAGTCGATCATCTCAGTCAGGCGCTGCAGATGGGGGAATATATCGACCGCCGGGTGAATGGCTTTTCACGAGGCATGAAGCAAAAGGTGGCGATTGCCCGCTCGCTCGTCCACGATCCGCAGGTGATCCTGCTCGACGAACCGACGACTGGTCTTGATGTGAGCGCCGCCAGCGTGTTTCGCAACTTGATTGCCGATCTGCGGCAGACGGGCAAGACAATTCTCTTTTCCAGCCACAACATGGGCGAGGTAGAGAAACTGTGCGACCGCGTGGTGATCATGCAGAGGGGGCGCCTCCGCTTTACGGGGACTGTGTCGGAATTGAAGCAGGACTATCATAACGATGATTTGGATGAGATCTTCATGCAGGTAGTGGGAGGAGAGAGGCGATGAAGAGACAACAGATCTGGCTGGTGTTTCGCAAGGAGTTTATCGATCTGTTGCGCGACCGCAAGACCTGGATCGGCGCATTTGTGATCCCGATCGTCGTCATCCCGCTGTTGTTTCTGCTGATCGGCTCTTCGATGAGCAGTGTGGAAGAGGAGGCCCGGTCAGACATTCCTCTGGCCGTGCGCGGGGCAGCCGACCACCCGCTGATCGAGCAGTTGCTGCAGCAGCCGGGGACCCGTCTGGTGCAGCAATCTGATCCTTTGGCTGCGCTCCAGCAGGGGGAGATTCGGGCTGTCATCCAGGTGCCGGATGATCTGGAGCAGCGATTGGCGGACGGTGACACGACCCAGGTGAAACTCTGGTACGATCCGTCCAATCAAAAGTCGGCCTACGCGCGGGATGTGGTGGAAGAGGCGATTGACCAATATGAACGGCAGGTGGTGGCGGAACGACTGGAGAGAGTCGGATTGACCCTGCAGACGATCCAACCAATCGAGACGACGGTGGAAAGCGTAGCTTCCGACGAGCGGATCACCGGCAGTATGCTTGCGTCGGTCATTCCGCTGATGCTGCTGCTTTCCCTCGCTTCCGGCGGCATCCCGGCAGCCACGGATCTGGTGGCGGGAGAAAAAGAACGCGGAACCATGGAGGCGTTGATCGCTTCCCCTGTCTCACCCAGTAGTCTGTTGACGGCCAAACTGTTTGCGGTCATGCTGATGAGCGGCGTCAGTGCGCTGGCCTCCCTGATCAGCCTGTCTACTGTGCTTGCCTTTTCCCCGCTGGGGATGGAGCAGGCAAACTTCTCGCTCGGCTTTTTGCAGCCCGCGACGATCGCCCTGCTGCTGCTGATGCTGCTCCTGCTGGCCGCCTTTTTTGCCGGACTGGAGTTGGCGATCAGTACGATGGCCAGGTCGTTTAAGGAAGCACAGACGTACATGACCCCTGTCGTGTTCCTGGCGATGGTGCCAGCTTACATGCTGATGCCGATCAACCCGGTGGACATCCCGCTGATCTACTATCTGCTGCCGGCATTTAACGGGATGGCGATCTTTAAAGAAGTGTTTTACGGCGTGGTCGAGCCGCTGCACGCGCTGCTGGTAGTAGCTTCTTCGCTGGTTTATGTGGTGCTGGTGATTTGGCTGGCGGCACGCTTCTTTCAAAAAGAGAGCTTGCTGGTCAAGTAGAGTGGTGCGGATGGGCTGGACTAGGCTGCGGCAGGTGTAGTAGAATGGCAGGTAAAAACAAGACTACGGGAAAAATCATGCAGCATCTGGCAAAACACAGGCCGATGGTGTTCCCACCCCCGGTAGTCAACAGGGAAGGTAGACCAACCGTGAGTTCATTCTACGCAGGCAGTTTTTTTGTGCTTATCTCGGCGGCAGCTTTTGCGATGATCCCCATCTTTGCACTGTACGCCTACGAGGGCGGGGTCAGCGTTGCGACGCTGCTGTTTCTCCGCTTTCTGATCGCAGGCGTACTTTTCTTTTCCTATCTGTTTGTCAAAAAGTCGGGCCGCCTCAAGCTGACACCGCAGCAGTTGATTCATCTGCTGCTGCTCGGCTGTTTTTTTTACACGATGCAGTCGATCCTGTACTTTTCTTCAGTTGCTTATATCCCGGCTTCATTGGCTGCTCTGCTGCTCTATACCTTTCCGATCTACGTCTCGATTCTCTCCTATCTGGTCGATCGGGAGCCGATCAATGGCAAGACGATTACCTCGATTCTGATCTCGATGAGCGGACTGGCGTTGGTATTGGGAACCTCGTTTGGCGAAGTGGAGATCGTCGGGGTACTGCTGGCGCTGGGAGCGGCTGTTAGCTATGCCCTATACATCGTGCTGGGCAATCGGACGGTGCAGCATCTGCCGCCGTTGGTGGTGAGCGGCTATGTGTCGCTGTTTGCCACCTGTTCGCTGTTTGTGGTCGGCTTGGCTACAGGCGGGCTAGCCTTGTCGTTTGCGCCAAGCGCGTGGTGGGCCGTGCTGGGAGTAGCCGTTGTTTGTACGGTGATCGCCTTTTTTACCTTTTTTCGGGGACTGTCGCTGGTCGGTTCGACGCGGGCATCTGTGCTCAGCATGATTGAGCCGGTGGTGACCAGTCTCTTCTCCGCGCTGCTGTTCGCGGAGCGGCTCAGTTGGCTGCAGATGATGGGAGGGGCGATCGTGCTGATCGGTGCGTCGCTGATCGTCACCGCACGGGAACAGGCCAAGGTGGAACAGAGCGGGTAGCTGACATCATTGATTGCTATCCTTTTTGCTATTTCTCTTATGCTATCCCGAATACGTTAGTCGAATAACAGTTGCCATGCATGTGGAGAAGGAGTGAGTGAACGATGCCGATCAATCGGGTGAGGGATTATGTAGCAGCTCATGATCCGTCGATCGTGCCGATCGAGTTTGCAGAAGAGACCAAAACGGTGGAAGACGCTGCACGCGTGCTGGGCGTGGAACCGGGGCAGATCGCCAAGTCGATCCTGTTTCGTGCGGGAGAACAGTATGGCTTGTTTGTCGCGGCAGGTGATGTAAAGGTGAGTGCAAAAGTGGTCAAAGCACTGCTGGGTGGCAAACCGCGGATGGCCAAGCCGCAGGAAGTGGAGGAAGTGACCGGTTTTCGCGTCGGCGGGGTTTGCCCGTTTGCGCTGGCACAAGAGGTGCCGATCTTTCTGGACGAATCGATGAAACGGTTTTCGACGGTGTACACTGCGGCGGGGACGGCCAACTCGGTGCTGCCGGTCAGTTTTGCGCAGTTGCAGGAGATCACAGGCGGGACCGTGGTGGAGATGCAGCAGGATCAGCAGGTGCGGGTGGATACATAGATTAGGCGTTGATACCGGGAATGAATATGAAATCGCAAGTAACTGGCTGCCCGACTTTTGGCAGCCTCTTTGCGTTCCATTCCCACCGAGTTCTGCTGAGCTTTATCAGATCGTAAAAAAGTGTTATGATTTGATTGTTGGAATATAGTAAAATTGCTACATATATTTCTAATCGCAAACGTGAATGGAAATGGTTTTCGGCATTTCGATCGGCAAACCATAAGGCTCAAGGAGGATGCAAAGGAATTGAATCTGGAACTGCAGCAGTTTAAAGCTGATTTTTTTAAAGCGCTGGCTCACCCGCTGAGGATTCGGATTATCGAATTGTTGCGGGATGGGGACAAGTATGTCAATGAGCTGCAAGCTCATATGGAAGTGGAGAGTTCGATCGTATCGCAGCAGTTGGCTATTTTGCGTGCAAAAAATATTGTGGTTGGCGTGAAAGAGGGGAACAAAGTGGCATACTCGGTCAAAGACCCTGCGATTTACGAATTGCTGGCAGTAGCCAAGAAAATGTTCCACAATCATCTGAGCGATACGATTTCTCTGCTCAATCAGATGAATGCGGATTGAACGCAGCTACGTCAACATGATGGTGTTATCAAGGAGCAATCCAGGTATGAGTTCGTGGAGTAGAAACTACACAGACAGGTGATGAGCAGTGTATAAGAATTTGCACCAGGAACTATTGTCCGGTATTACCGTTGCCGTTGTCGCTCTCCCGTTGGCACTGGCGTTTGGAGTGGCAGCCACGGGCTCACCGGAAGGGGCTATTGTTGGTCTATATGGAGCGATCTTCACCGGTTTCTTTGCCGCATTGTTCGGAGGAACTCCGGCTCAGGTGACGGGTCCGACCGGGCCGATTACCGTCGTCATCACGGCCGTAATCGCGGAGTACGGCCTCGCGTACGCGCTGGTGGCGACTGTACTTGCGGGGCTGTTCCAGATATTGTTTGGATTACTCCGGTTGGGGGATTACATCCGCTTTATTCCACAGCCTGTCATCAGCGGATTTATGAATGGGATAGCCATCATCATTATCATGACCCAGATGCAGACGATCGAAAGCGGTCTGTTGATTGTCATCATCACGATCATGATCATGCTGCTCTCCAGTCGATATATCAAGGTGATACCTGGCAGCTTGGTCGCTCTGCTCGCAGGAACAGGCTTGGTCTTGTTATTGGGACCTTATCTGCCGCAAACATCGTTTTCCCTCCCGTTTTTGGGTGAGCTTCACTTGCTCAAACAGATAGAGCTGATTGGCCCGATTCCCACCGGATTGCCGCAATTGCATCTGCCAGGCTGGGAGCCTGAGATCCTGATCCAACTGATCTCCCCGGCCATCACCATTGCCGTATTGGGGTCGATCGACTCGCTTCTAACATCGGTAGTGATGGACAATATAACCGGACGAAAACATAACAGCAATAAGGAGTTAATCGGACAGGGCATCGGGAATGCCATCTCCGGTTTATTCGGGGGACTGGCAGGAGCAGGAGCCACTGTCCGGTCGGTGGTAAATGTGAAGAGCGGGGGAAGAACAGCCGTTTCCGCCATGGTGCACAGCGTCATTTTGCTGCTGTTCATGCTGGTGCTTGGCTCGTTTGTCAGTGAAATCCCGCTTGCTGTGCTGGCTGGCATTCTCGTGGTAACCGGGGTATCGATGTTTGACTACGAGAGTTTGCGAGTGCTGCGCAGCGAGCCAAAATCGGATGCGGCAGCGATGCTGATCACGATGGTCCTGACCGTCATGGTGGATTTAATGGTTGCGGTTGGCGTCGGGGTTGTCCTGTCTTCTCTGCTGTTTATGAAACGGATGAGTGAAGAGGGCGTATCCATCACGCGAGAATCGGTGGAAGCAAACGAGGAAATCACGCTGTTTTCGCTTCGAGGGCCCCTGTACTTTGGCTCATGCAGCCGGTTAACGGATGAGGTGACGAAGGTTGACTCCCGATTTGTCATCCTGGATATGAGCGATGTCTCCGTGATCGATGCATCGGGAGCGCTCGCGTTAGGGCAGATCAGCGGAAAAGTGAGAGAAAAAGAAAGTACGCTGATCCTTACTGGAGTGAAAGAAAATGTTCGGGCCCGGTTGGAAAAGATGAAGGTATTGGAGAAGATTGGGTCAGAGTATGTGTTTGAATCATGGGATAAGGGTGTGCATTTTGTTGAAGAGAAATGCGCAGTGCGTCCGAGTACGGGATTTGCCGGGCTCTATTAAAACATGAGGCACTTGTAGGCCTACGGAAGGCCAAAGGAATGGGTAGCTTTGCAGCCATTACTGACGGCTTTGACTTGATCTTATGGGCCCAATGAGGTAAAAGGTCAGTTTCAAAAACATGTAAAAAGCCTGCTGATCGGCCGGATTCCAGGAAGATCCGCCGTTCAGCAGGCTTTTTTCACTTTCCGATCTGTTGTTCATGCACCAACCACGCAGCCCCGATCACCCCGGCATCGTTGCCCAAGATGGCAGGCACGATCTCACACGATTCAGCAGCATGGCTAAAGGTATAGCGTCGAAACTCCTCCCTGACGCGCTCAAACAGAAAGTCGCCCGCAGCGGCTACTCCCCCGCCGATCACAATCTTGCCGGGATTGAGGATATTGGCCAAATGGGAGAGGCCGAGCCCGAGGTAATAGGCGGCATCATCAACGACCTTGACTGCAGCGGCATCTCCCGCCTTGGCAGCATCAAAGACGTCTTTGGCCGTCAGCGCCCCGTTTTGCTCCAGGACGGCAGCCAATGTCTCGCTCTTTCCTTCTGCAGCTACCTGGGTCCCTTCACGAATAATCGCCGTGGCGGATGCGAATGTCTCCAAACAACCGGTGCGGCCGCAGTTGCAGAGCGGGCCGCCTGCTGGCACGACGGTCACATGCCCGATCTCGCCGCCCACGCCGCGCACACCGTGGATGATCCGACCATTGGCGATCACGCCTCCGCCTACGCCGGTCCCCAGCGTGATCGCCACCATGTCTTTGGCCCCCTGACCGGCACCGCGCCACATCTCCCCGAGCGCTGCCGTGTTGGCATCATTGTCGACCGAGATGGAAAGGCCGCTCAACTGCTCCAGCTTTTGTTTGAGCGGGACACTTTTCCAGTAGAGATTGACCGCTTCATGGACGCTGCCCGTCGCTTCATCGACCGGTCCGGGAACTCCGATCCCGATGCCGGCGAGGCTGCTGCGCTGCTGCCCTTCCTCCGCCAACAGCTGGTCAATCGTCTCCATCATCCTGCCGATCACGCGGTCCGCTCCCTCTGTTACCGGAGTCGGCACCTGTGTCTTGCGCAGGATGTCCCCCTCCATCGTCAACAGAGCAGCTTTAATCGCAGTCCCTCCAAGATCCACCCCTGCGATCATCGTTTGCGCCATAACCATCCTCTCCCACCGTTTCATTCCATTACGTCTTATATTACCATAAGTTTTGTACAGGAACATAGCGAATATTCAGAGCAGGCATAGCAATTCCCAAAGTGGGAAATACAGGATATGATGGAGAGAGAACGAAACAGATTGACGGAAGGGAGGGTCATATGATCCGAGCCAGATTAATATACAATCCTTCATCAGGACGAGAAGTGGTGCGACGACGGCTGCCTGACATTCTGGACTTTCTGGAGGAAGCAGGCTTTGAGACGTCCTGTTATGCGACGAAGGGAAAAAACGATGCGACAAAAGAAGCGGAGCGTGCGGTGGCCCGCGGATTCGATGTGGTGATCGCTGCAGGGGGAGACGGCACGATCTACGAAGTGGTGAACGGCATCGCGGAGAAAAAACATCGCCCCTCTCTCGGAATCATCCCATGCGGTACCAGCAACGACCTGGCACGAGCTCTCAACATCCCGCGCTCGATCGGTCAAGCGTGTGAGATCATCACGAACGGACGAACCAAACGGATCGATCTGGGACGAGTAAACGACCGATATTTTATCAACATCGCAGGCGGCGGTTCCTTTACTGAACTCACCTACGAAGTGCCAAGCAAGCTAAAGACGATGCTGGGACAGCTCGCCTACTACGTCAAGGGAATTGAAAAACTGCCGTCCATCCGACCAACGCGGATGCGCCTGCAGACCCGCGACAAGGTAGTGATCGACGATGAGATCATGCTATTTCTCGTCGCCAATAGCCATTCCGTAGGCGGCTTTCATCGATTGGCGCCAAGCGCTGACCTCTCCGACGGACTGCTGGACTGTCTGGTGCTGAAAAAAACCAGCCTGCCCGACTTTGTACGGCTGGCCACAATGGCGATCAAGGGAGATCATATCAAGGATCCCAATATTCTCTACTTCCAGACCGATTATCTAAAGGCCGTCGCTCCCGAATCGGAAAACGTACAGTTGAACCTGGACGGTGAACTGGGCGGCCGGCTCCCCTGCGAGTGCCGGGCGCTGCGGGGACATTTGGAAGTGTTTGTGCCGTAGGGTGACGGGTTTTGAGAGGATTAAGAGCTGAGAGGATACGAACATGCTGCTGTATGATTCGTTTTTCTACACAGCAGATGGTATAGTGAATGGAGAGAAACGGTGGAGGGAACGGAGAAGGATAGCGTCACAGGTGGGTGTTTTCCTTTTTTATCTACCCGAGAAAGTTAACCTTCGGGAAGCCTTCGCGAACCTTCGCGAACCTCCGCCGCTAACGCGATAAGGAATGATGGTATAAGAAAAACTTCGGCGTTCACCGCCACTGGGCAAGAATGGGCGACGCCGAGTTTTCTCATGTTTTTGGACAAAAGGAGCAGACAGAAGAGTGGCCAAGCCGAAAAAGCGAAAGCAGACGACGGAATTGAATAGTGGGAAGCGGGCAAAGCAGACGGGTAAAAGAGAAGCGGATCGAAGGCAGGCGAATCGAGCGCGAATGGATCGCATGCAAACGGATCGCTCGCAAACCGACCGGACGCAAACGGATCGAACGCAGGCTAACCGGACACAAACGGTGCGTATGCAAGATGATAGAACGCAAGCCGGTGGAACACAGGCTACTGGCAGTAGAAAAGAGCGGTTGAGCTCGGACCAACTGCGCCAAGCAGATCAATCAGCCAAAAGGCTGGTTAGAGAAAAGGATAGCGCGCGACCCGGCCCCAAACAGGACAAAACGAAACGAAACCGAAAGGGAGGGGTTGTTGGCGCAGCCGCTGTCAGCGGAAGATCTGCCAGCAAAGCAGCTGCCAGTAGAGCAGATGCCACTCGAACAGCTACTACTAACACACCGGGAGTCATCGTTCAGAAGGAAACGCCAAACCTCCCTGTCTCGGTCGGGCAGATCATCGAGCTGGATGTAACCGGTCTGACCCATGATGGAGCAGGTGTCGGCCGATACGAAGGCTATACGCTGTTCATCCCGCAGGTACTGGCTGGTGAGCGGGTGCGGGTGCAGGTGGAGCATACCAAAAAGAAGTACGGCTTTGCCAAGCTGCTGGAGATCCTCAAACAGGCGGAGACCCGTGTGGCGCCTCCTTGTCCGGTATTTGACCGCTGCGGCGGCTGTTCCCTGCAGCATTTGGATTATGGGGAGCAGCTGCGGCATAAGCGGCAGATCGTGGTGGATAATCTGCGACGGATCGGCCGGTTTTCCGTGGCGGGGGAAGACGACCAGCGAGACAACGGTGCGCCCGGGCAGATGGGGGATCAGGTCGGACAGCGGAATGGACAGCAAACTGAACAGCAAACTGAACAGCAAACTGAACCTGCACCCCCTGTCATCGTCCATCCCACGATCGGCATGGATGAGCCGTGGCGTTATCGCAACAAAGCGCAGGTACCGATCGGTGAGCAGGACGGCGGATTGGTTGGCGGTTTTTACGCAGAACGCTCCCATACGATTGTCGACATCGACCAATGCCTGATTCAAAATGAAGCCAGCGACGCCATTGTAGGAGTGGTAAAGCGGATGGCTGCCCGAGTGGGTATTACTGCTTACGACGAAGTGAACCATACCGGACTGCTGCGTCACGTGGTGACCAAGGTGGGCGTGAGGACAGGCGAGATCATGGTCGTGCTGATCACCACGGAAGAATTTATCCCCAACCGGGAACTGCTGATCGAAGCGATCCGCCAAGAAGTATCCGGCGTTGCCAGCATCGTGCAGAATATAAATCCGGAGCGGACCAATGTGATCTTTGGGAACAGCACCATCACCCTATGGGGAAGTGACGTGATCTACGATTACATTGGACCGATCAAGTTCGCTATTTCGGCTCGCTCGTTTTACCAGGTCAATCCCACACAGACGGAGATTTTGTACGGGAAGACGTTGGAGTATGCGGGGCTGACAGGCGAGGAGAAGGTGATTGACGCGTACTGCGGCATCGGGACGATCTCGCTGTTCTTGGCGCAAAAGGCGGGCCACGTCTATGGTGTGGAGATCGTGCCGGAGGCGATTGCCGATGCTCGTCGGAATGCGGAGCTAAATGGTGTAGCGAACGCGACGTTTGAGGTGGGAGCGGCAGAGCATGTGATTCCGGCGTGGAAGGAGCAGGGGATTACACCGGATGTGATTGTGGTCGATCCGCCACGCAAAGGGTGTGACGAAGCGCTGTTGGCGACGATTCTGCAGATGAGGCCGAAGCGGGTGGTGTATGTGTCCTGTAATCCGGCGACGCTGGCGCGTGATTTGAAGGTGTTGGCGGATGGGTATGTGGTGGAAGAGGTGCAGCCGGTGGATATGTTCCCGCATACGGGGCATGTGGAGTGCTGTTCACTGTTGGTAAGGAAAGACCAATAGTTGAGATGTATTGGCGTAGCAGAGGGATTCAAGATTCCTCTGCTTTTTACTTACTATTAGACTGGTAATGTGTGTTAAAATTTGTTAAACAGTCTGTATCTAACGCTACAATACTCTTTACTAATAAAAACGGAGCAGATAAAAGTGCATCTATTAATTGCGAAGGGAAATGTTTTACCAAGACGGAATTAATCCATGCCAATAATGCAGCAATTGGCGAGTTGTTGATTTAGAGATTTACAGTATTCTAAAGCACGAGTAACAATCGAATTAGGAGTCAATAGATTTGACGGCATGTAACATAAAGGTCGGCAAAAGAGGTGTACTCCTTGGTACAGATTATTGGAATGGTGAAGGAAGGGAGGGAATATGATGACGAGAGATCGTTTAGCAGAAGCTATTCGCCTGCGGGAAGAGGGACGGGCCAAGCAAGACCAAGCGATTCTAAAGGAAGCCAGAACGCTTCTTTTAGAGTTGGCCGCAGCTTACCCTGATGACGCGGAGATCCTTTTTCAGACTGGAGTGGCTCATGACAACTCCGGTTTAGGGTCAGAGGCCGTGCCGTATTATCTGCGTGCCCTTGAAGTCGGGCTCTCGGGACCGGACTTTGAGAGATGCTTGCTCGGTCTGGGAAGCACGTATCGCTATTTGGGAAACTACGAGCAAGCGGAGGAAATACTGCGGCGAGGCGTGAAAGAGTTTCCGTATAACCGAGCGATCCAGGTCTTACTCGCGATGACTCTGTACAATACGGAGCGTTACAAGGAAGCGATGGAAATCGTTTTGACCAGTTTGTTGGAGACCACAAATGATGAGAAACTTCAATATTTCAAACGAGGGCTACTGTACTATGCCACGCATCTCGATGAAAAAATCGTCTTGAGCAGCAAGTTTGCACGCTCTGTCGCTTCCAGACATGTGGAGTGTCGCTCGCTGTTGGTAAGGAAGGATAATCAAATGGAGATGTATTGATGGTATTTAGATGAGGGGATATTACCCCTCAATTTTTATGATCATTTCGTCGAAAAATAACCCTCTCATAGAAGCAATAATATATTCGTGTTGGCTGTCCAGAGGAGTGTGCGATACCTTATTCAACGTCTGGAAATGGTATTTATATGGAATATCCTATAACTACATGTTTAAGCAGATATATTGTTCCACGTAAACAACAATTATTGCAAAATAAACAACGAATGAGCGATATAGTTAATAAATCAACAAACTTAGAAACAAGTAATGCGACCCACAAGCTTTTGTAATGGTTGCTCCGCGAATGAGGCGCTACGAGAAGGTTTAAACGGTCGAGACTGGAGGAGAAGACATGAGCGGGGATACAAAACTGATTCGATTGATAGAAGAGCTCGCGGCCAACGGTTGGCCTGCATACATCCAGCAGACGCTGGGAGCGTGGAGGCTGCGGGCAAATATGGATGTAACGAAGCGAGCGAACAGTGTGTATACGAGTGGCCCTTTTCCTGAGCATGGGGAATGGCTGGACATTGTAGAGGACTTCTATAGGAGGCGATCGCTTTCGCCCTGTTTCCATATCAGCGAGACGTCACCAGCCGAATTGGATGGCATCCTGGATTCTGCTGGCTATCGTAAGGACTCCGCATGTTTTACGATGGTCGCATCATGCGGGGAAGTGATGGACCGCTCCGTGGAGTCTGATCTGTTTACTTCTGAGTTTGCGGGAGAGGCAAGCAGTGAGTGGATTCATGCTTTTATCCGCCTAGAAGGATACTCGCCGGGTCGCTATGAGGGGTATGTGCATATTTTTTCCATGATTGGTCCCAAGAAGGCGTTCGTCATTCTGCGTGAGCATGGGGAATTAATCGCGCTGGGCACTGCCGTAGTGGAGAGAGGTTGGGCTGGTCTGAGTAATATTGTTGTTGCCCCCGAACACCGCGGAAAAGGGGCAGCGATTGCTCTACTCCGTTCTCTTGCAGATTGGTCTTTGCGGAATGGTGCAGATCAACTGTACTTACAGGTCTTAAAAGATAATTCACCTGCCTTATCGCTCTATCGCAAAATGGGGTTTACTCCTTTGTATGAATACCATTACCGACTGTTAGATACGTAAGAGAGTGACTCAAAACTCAAAAATAGTTATCCGGTATTTGTTATGATCGATTGCGTGAATGGAGCCAAAGGGAATCTTTCCTGAAGTCATGAGAGAGTAAACATGCACCAGTGTGTCTGCTTTTTTATCAAACCTTTCGATTACTAAACTCTGGAAGGGGTTTTGAATCCCTTTGAAGAACATTTGTTGGTGGGGAATTCTGGGGATATTACTGTGATACGATTGGCTACTCTTCATTACCGGAACCCTCACGGGATCTGACTGACAAGGAGAGGGAAATGCAAAATCGATTTGCACATACCGATAAAAAAAGGTCGTCAACCTAGAAAGGATCATACATGGATACGAACATTGTTTTTAGCGAGTTTCCAATCATAAAATCTGATAGCCTAGTCCTGAAAAAGATTGATGTGAGCCATCTGGAAGACGTTTATGAGATCTACAGCAATGACACTGTGTTTCAACATTGCGGGATCATCCCGAAACATAATAAAGAGACGGTTAAGACGATGATCGGCCATTTTGAAAGGGATTATCGTAAAAAGTCAAGGGTGAAGTGGGGTATTTTCTGCAATACCGAAACCGATAAACTGGTTGGTATCATGGAAGCATTTGATTTTAATCAAAAGGTAAACATGGTGACGATCGGTTACTTTTTGGCGGAATCGTATTGGGGAAATGGAATTGCTACAAATGCGCTCAAAGCATTGATCGGATTTCTCTTTGATGATGTCAACGTAAACAGAATTCAGGCTGAAGTGATGCCTGCAAACGAAGGATCAAAGAAAGTGTTAGGGAAGAACGGGTTTGTCAAAGAAGGTACATTAAGACAAGCATCATTCTGGTCGGGTAAGGGTGTTGTTGATTTGGAGATTTACAGTATTCTAAAGCATGAGTATCAATCGAATAAGTAATCAACGTTCACTTCCCACGTAAGTGCACTCTTGTATGGAATCACAACGGATTTCAATACGATTTGCTTGGCTCTTGTATAGCAAAATGGGTAATGGCACGTACTGCTTCTGTTACATATCCTTGTTTTGCACAAGAGGTACGTACCCAATACCCAATCTCAAACTTGCGTGAGTGCCAATCGATTCGATGAAGACCGCTGCTGCCCACGATTTGGCCGGTCTTTTTTAATATGAGAAGCAATCTAAGGTCTGTACGTTCCAAACATTGCAGTCGAGCCTGTCGGATATTGGATTCGGACGCTTCGATTGTTAGAATGGTTTCTGCCCATGGCATCCACGGACGTAATTCATCGATGCTCTGTCCGTAAATATTTCCTTACGGTTTCGACGAAAGTGTTCCTGCTAGATTTCAACAGCGGCAATAGCAGCAGCTTCTTTTTTGTCGAATCCTTCATAAAGGAATCCCAACATTTCTCCAGTGTCAGTAGTCCAGTTAAGAAAGGAAAGGAAAAAGCATGATGGCTCAAAACAGGATTGGACTTCCCCGGTTAGGTGTAGGGGCAGTCATTACGAACGAACAAAATGAGATCCTATTGGTGCTCCGCAATAGGAACCCGGAAAAAGATACGTGGAGCATCCCAGGAGGCAAGGTGGACCCTTACGAAACTCTCGAGCATTGCGTCATACGAGAAGTGAAAGAAGAGGTAAATCTTGACGTTGAGGTAAAGGGTCTGCTCTGTATGGCGGAAACGATTCGACCTGAAAGCGAGGAACATTGGGTTTCGGCCATATATGAAGTGACTGTAAAGAGTGGGGAAGCTCGCAATATGGAGTCAGACGGGGCGATTGCAGACCTGAAATGGGTTCGCCTTGATCAGCTCCCAGCAAACCTGGCGTGTTTCACTGTGCCTGCTATCGACCATTTGATAAACCAAAGCAATCGGTGACCGGCACTCAACTGAGGAGATGTACATGCGTGCCGAGGATCGGAATGGTCGACAATTTCGGCTGATGGCGTTCCTGATCGTTCGGACAATGACTCATCTTGGCATTGAACGTATGGAGGAACATAGATATAATAGAAGAACTTGGGGGAACAAAAGGGGGATCCGTTGTGAAAAAAAGATCGCTGCGTACATTAGCGAAAGGCATCGGATACTCCACTGCCGTTTTCTTCGATTCTCATATCCACGGGATACGTATGTCCAAATACGGATGAAGCGGTATGTTCCTGGGATTCCAAGGATACAGGTGGATAAACGCCACAGGCCGCTTTCCCTGTGGTGATAGCGAACCGACTCGTCACCACAGAACGTCTGTGGTGTTTTTCATTTTCCATGAAAAGGAGAGGATTTCGCATGAAACTGCAAGGAAAAGCGATCAATGTCGCGTTGTTGGAGGAGTCGGATGTCGAACAGTTGCTGCGCCTTGAAGTAAACAATAAAGATTATTTTCAACAATTCACCGCTCTGCGCCAACCGTCCTTCTACACCTATGAGGGACAATGGGAGCGAGTGCACACGGCATTGGACATGATCGCGCAAGACAAGGGGTATTTTTTTCTGATTCGTTTGAACGGCGGCTCGGAGCAAGTGATTGGGGAAGTGATTCTGACGGAAGTCATGCGGCATAACTTACAAAGCTGCTGGATCGGCTATGTTCTCGATCAAGCCCACGGCGGCAAAGGCTATATGACGGAAGCGGTGAAGCTGGTTGTCGATTATGCATTCAAGGAGCTGGACTTGCACCGGATTGAAGCCGGAGTGATGCCGCATAATATTCCTTCGATGCAGGTGTTGTTGAAAGCTGGTTTCCACAAGGAAGGGATCGCCCGCAAAAACGTGAAAATCAATAATCGTTGGGAGGATCATCAGACGTTGGCAATTGTCAGGGAGGAGCCGGAGGAAGTGGCGGAGCACGGTTGAGATGTAAGGAGGTCAGCGGAGATGAGTAGGAAACGAGCCTGCAAGGAGTTGAGGGGGATCGAACTGTCGTTCAATACAATATGAAAATTTTTACATATTACTCAGATTCTTGGGAGGTGCGGTGGTTTTTATGTCGAATTGAAGTTGGGTGAATAAAGTAATGTAGGGGGGCAACCATGATTTATCTACTCTTGTTTTTCGCAATAGCAGTTCTTGCATTGTTAATATACTACCAAACAACTTTCCGAATTCGTAGAACCAAGTCACCTGAGCACGATTACGATCCATTAAAAATTGATATCAATGATATCGATCGAATGGTGGACGGATCAGAATTTGAAATCTATCTTTATCGTCTTTTTTTAGCTTTAGGCTATTCCGGTGTATACAAAACCGTAGGGAGCGGAGATTTTGGTGCTGATCTGGTTTTCCAGGATCGTACTGGGACTAGAAACGTCATCCAAGCGAAACGTTATGGGGTAAATAATCCAGCTGGGATTCATGCTGTACAAGAAGTTTTTGCCTCGATGAGATATTACAAAGCGAAGAAGGCAATTGTCATCGCTACCACTAATTTTACACGATCGTGCGAAACACTCGCAGGTATTAACCATGTGAGATTGTTGGACCGTGAAGAATTAATAGACATAATTGATGCTTTTAAGCAAGGTGACATACATCGAGCGAAAGATATCATTGAAGAAGAACCAAGAGTAATCTTAGAGTCCTGGTCTGAGTATAATGATCCAGCATTAGAAATAAAGAAGGATAAAAAAGCTGAAAAGGCGATCCGTAACATATACTAAACGATTGATTTGAAGACTAGTAAGAGTTGTTTAAGTGCAAAGAAATGGAAAATTGAAGCAGGGTGGATTAAATGGAAAGTGTACACAATCTTTTGAGCTACTGGTACAAATTAGAGTTTTTCTCTCCGTTTTTACCTGAAGTAACAAATGATACAAAATATATAAATGCACACAGGAAGGAAGTGGTATGGCTAGCAAAAACTGATCCGAAGTATACGTATGACGTGTACATGGGTAATATTAAATCCCAGGACTTGATCGATAAATTGGTAGAGTTTTATAACGGCGAAGACGACACAGTAGAACCAGATAATTCAAAATCATGCGTTTGTGCCTTCAAAGTAACGTATGATGGAAGATATATTGTGAATTCTTTTTCAATCTCCACCTATGTGTGGGCGTTTTCCAAAATCATTTCAGAGAAGAATCTCATGGCGGAATTAAAAACGTCAGAGATTGATAAATTGAATAATGAGATTAACGATATCTTGGTATCGATAAATACTCCGCTGCAATACAAAGATTTGTTACACATATACGGTATCGTTACGGAAAAGATATCTCTTACATTCATCGACAATCCCTTCAGTGCCATTATTAATCGAAAGTTCGCTAAAAAGGGAAAAAATGCGAAAGAAATCAATGGTGCACATGAAGACGATCAAGATATTGACACTGATACGAGTACAGATATGATGCAAAGCTTCTATGTTTCGGATATTGATATGATCAAACGCAATATTCGGTCTGATGATACAATCCTACGATTTATAGAAGCTTTAAAAAAACCAGAAGATAATCGAGTGGAAATAGATAAGAACATTTCTGAGATGCAAAAGTGGTTATCACCTGAGAAGTATCCTGTTGCCAAATGGCCTTCAAAACATAGTCCTAGTCTGATGCAACAACTGGCGATAAATATAGCGATATCAGAAGATGGATATCCAGGTAGTATCTTTTCTGTTAATGGACCGCCGGGCACTGGGAAAACGACCCTATTAAAGGAAGTCATAGCATCTAATGTGGCAGAAAGGGCACTATTGTTGAGTGAGTATAATAGGCCGGACGATGCTTTCAGAAAATATAAATTTTCCGAGTCGGAGAGTGAATACTTAAAGCATTATTACATACCAGATGAAGCACTTATAAAGTTTGGGATTGTTGTTGCGTCTAATAATAATGCAGCAGTTGAGAACATTTCCAGAGAGCTCCCCACTGCTAAAGATGTGAAGCATTCAAATACAGATCTTTTTGATATTGAGAAAAACGACGCTACTTATTTTTCTGATATCGCAAATATGCTTATAGGAAATGATCAGCAATGTTGGGGGCTTATTTCTGCACGTCTTGGCAAAAAATCCAATATCGATGAGTTGAAACAAGCCCTTTGGTTTAACAAAGAGGTTAATTTACAGAAGCTTTACAAAGATGAGGTACCTGACTGGGATCAGGCTAAAAACATTTTCAGAAAAAAATATTCAGAAGTGATCGAATACCGTAAGCAAATTGGAGAAGCCGTTGAAAAAGTTAACAATCACAAACGATTTGTGACGGACTGTGAAATTGCGTTCGAAAGAATGGTCACATCGAGAAGCAAGTTAGATGAGTTGCAGAAACTGTTGGATAAGCAACTCATACAACAAACTCAATTACAGAAACAGATGGGTGGAGTCCAAGAAAATGTTCGTTTACTTGAAAGCAGACTCCCATGGTATAAAAAGTGGCTCCCCTTTTTCTTCAAAAACGACCCAATTTTAATAGAAGTGAAAAAATCCAAACAAATTCTAGATCAACTAACAATTTATCTCACCAAAATCAATACCAAAATCGGCACCTTGAATAATCAAGTAGAAGAAATAAGGACCAATTACGAAAGCGCCAAAACCGATTATCAAGAAAAAGAGAGGTTAGTTGATCGTTCAAATCAACAGATGATGCGTATCCAAACGCAATTTGGGAAAAATTTTGCAGGTGAAGACTTTTGGAAGGAGATCGAAAGTAACCAACAATCTCAAGAATCTTGTCCGTGGACAGACAAAAAATACGATACCCTCAGAGAAGAACTCTTTTACTATGCGATAATGCTCCATAAATCATTTATCCTGAATTCAAGATGTACAAAACAAAATTTGAATTGTCTAGTAAACATGTGGAGCAACAATTTTTCGGAGAAGGATAAGGTCTCAGCGTTCGCTCATTTGATGAATACACTGTTCCTTGTCATACCCGTGGTGTCGACTACATTTGCATCGGTTACAACATTTTTGCAGTATGTGGGCAAAAAACAATTAGGAATGTTAGTCATTGATGAAGCGGGCCAGGCTACTCCTCAATCTGCGTTAGGAGCACTGTGGCGTACCAACAAGGCGATTGTTGTTGGTGATCCTCTGCAAGTAGAACCCGTTATGACAATTCCGAAGGAACTCTCCAAGAGGTTTGCTGAGGAGTTTGCAATAGAGGAACCGTATAAGTCACATGAGATCTCGGTGCAAGTATTAGCTGACAACATAAATCCCTACGGTGGATACCGAAAATATAATGATACGCATATGTGGCTCGGTTGTCCCCTAGTGGTACACAGAAGATGCCTAGACCCAATGTTCTCCATCTCTAATGAAGTGGCATATAACAATCGTATGTTTATTGCGACAAGAGTGCTAAATTCTGGCATAAATCTTTTGCTTAAGGAGTCTGTATGGATAGACATTGCCGGAAAAGAGATCGGGAACAAAGACCATTATGTACCGGAGCAAGGGGAAAAGGTACTTGAAATGGTCTTACAAGCTTTTTCAGTACAAAATGGATTACCTCAAATCTATATTATTAGTCCTTTTAAATCTGTTGCAAGAAATATAAAAATCCTTCTAAAGAAGGGCCTTTACAAACATTGTGCAGCAATTGCTAAAAATGAAATAGATGATTGGGTAGAAAAGTCTTGTGGAACAGTTCACACATTTCAGGGAAAGGAAGCTAATGAGGTGATATTCGTCCTTGGTTGCGATGACAAGAGCGGCGCAAGAGCAGCGCAGTGGGCCGGGAAGAAGCCTAATATACTGAATGTTGCTGTGACCAGAGCAAAGTATCGGTTAGCAATTATTGGCGACAGTAAATTGTGGACCAAAGTTCCCAATTTTGATGTTGCGTATAAGAAATTGTGCGAAGAGTTGTAATCTGTCCAGTTTTAAAACATTAGCTATGGCATGGCAATATCGTTTCTTTAACAATAAACCTACCCAGTGTAGAGTGGATATCGTGATACTTCAATGGAAAGGGGCTAAAAAGGCCCCTATAAGCATAGAGGATGGGATGATGGGGCGAGATAAACATTCCGCAGGAGGGAATCATACGCAGGCATTACATAGGAATCATTTTTTTATGGAGAACCATACCGTCCAGGAAACTTTTACATGTAGATTCGCAGTTGTTGCAGCAGCTTTTTCACGTACATTCGTATGATTTGCGGGCCAGCTACCGGAACTTGTGTTGCACTAAGGTGTTGCAGGCCCACGGTAAGGAACAACTGTCCGTGAAAAATGTACGAAAATAAACATTCACTCACGCACAAGGAGACCACGTCCATGAAACATCTATACATCGTCCGTCACTGCCAAGCAGAAGGACAATCCGCCGCCGCCAAGTTAACCGATGCGGGACGGCAACAAGCAGACCAACTTGCCGAATTCTTATCAGATAAACATATCGATCATATCGTTGCTAGCCCGTACGAGAGAGCTTACCGCAGCATAACACCCTTAGCACAAAAACTTGGTCTAAAGGTCGTACTGGATGATCGCCTGACGGAGAGGGTGTTATGTAGTGAAAATCGCCCCGATTGGCGCGATATGCTTCAAAGAACATACGATGATCTCGACTTGTGTTATGAGGGCGGGGAGTCCAGTAACACGGCTATGCGTCGTGCTGTTTCCGTGATGATGGAAGTTCTCAATCGTGACCACAAAAACGCTGTTATCGTATCACGCGGCAACCTGATGTCGCTGATGCTAAAGCATTTTGATCACCGGATTGGCTTCAGCGAGTGGGAAGCCATGTCTAATCCTGATGTATACCGTATCGCCTTCATCGACGATGCTACCAGCATCGAGCGAATGTGGAGAGAATAAGAGAACGTCGTATTGTATGAAGAGAGTGACAACGTGTTCACCGCTTCTCCTCACTTTCTGTGATCCTCGTCACTCCTTCGCTCCCGGCCAATGTATACACTACCCTTGAAGCATATAACCAGTAAGGAGTGAGCAGGAATGAAGGCACCCGGATATAAACCCAAACTTGACCTAAGAGATTGGCAACCGGTAAAAAAAGAAGAATACGAGCAGATTTTATCCATTATTTCCCCTGAACTTCACTCTTTTGTCGAGGAGCACGCAGCGCTAAGCCAGCTGATGGATAAGGTAAGAGAGGGCTATGACGAGACGGTCTACCAACAAGCGTTGCACGAGATAGAGACAGAATTGGAGCAGCACTTTCTGTATGAAGAACGCTTTATCCTGACACGGCTGAAAAGCTATTTTGCCACAGAAGAGGTGGGTCCTGTAAGGAAACTGCTACAGGAGCATCGCATCATCCGCAACCATTACCAGGATGCGGCTTATCTATTTGCCAACCGGGAGACGGACAATCCTGGCCCGGATCTGATCCAAAAAATGAACCTGCTCGCCTATCTGCTGAAAAAGCATATCGAAAAGGAGGACCACTACTTTTTCCCGATGGTCAGCCTCATTCTCAGCCAGGAAGAAAAAGCGGCGATTGCGGAAGAGGTGACAGAGGCATACTTGCGTCGTGCAAAAGCATAGCAAATCGCTAGGTCTTCAGTTTTTGGTCTAGGCTAGGGGAAACTCAGCCAGTCTGCATACCTAGCCTGCGCCTTCTATGTTACAGTCGCACCGTCCACAAATGGAAAACTCCTCCGCGATAAATAACGGAGGAGCAACGATTATAGCAATAATTTATTCGTCCAGGGCACAGACCGTTTTATTACGGATAGCGCCTCAACAAACCAACTCCTTCAACCGGTCCACATCTACCACCCGAATCTTGCTCCGGCTCGACAGCTCAATCAACCCCTGCTGCCGCCACTTCTGCAAGATCTTGTTCACCGTGATCCGCGATGTATCGATATACCGGGCAAACGAGGTCTGGTCAATCGGAACATTCTCGTTTTCGTGGACGGTGGTCAGCTTGATCAAAAAGTTGGCCATTTGCTGCTCGATCGGGCTGTCCTGGAAAGCGATGATCTCCGCCAGCAAGCGTACTTTATAGATCTGTGAGTTGGTAAAGATGATGGCGGCGTGGGGATGATCCTGGCAGACGCGGGAGAGTGCTTCATCGGAAAAAAAGTATAGCACCGAGGAGCATGTGGTGATCGCGGAGGTGAGATAGGTCCCTTTGTAAGCGCCATGCTCACCTGACAACCCGCCAGTCGGAACATAGTCAATCGTGCGTTCATGCCCGTTATCGGACAACAGCGTGATTTTCAAACCGCCCTTGTCCAGATAGTAAAAGCCTCTGCCGCGCTCGCCTTGGCGGTAGACGACGGTGTTTTTACTCAATTCCAGTTTCTTGCCATACATCAAAAACGGAGTCCATTTGTAGCGCAGGTTTGACATGATGATCACCCTTTTCAGTGGTTTACCGTGCATGTCGTTACAGCTGGCAGCTATACAGATTTTGCTGTCTGGGTGTCCATTTGCGGCGCTTGCAGCAGATCGGGTCGCTTGATGACAAAGCGGCGATTCCTGATCTCGACGATGCCGTCTTCTTTCCATTGTTTCAGGATCTTGTAGACAGTGATCCGGGTGAGACCGGCGCAGTCGGCCAACTCTTGCTGGGTGAGGGGCACTTCATAGTTTTTAAACTCCTCGCAGATATTGAGCAGCAGGCGGGCCACTTGCTCCTCGGAAGTAAGCGCCTTCATATTGATCGCATGCAGGAGAATGCGCATTTTTTGGCTAACCGTCTGGGTAAACAGAGACAATAATTCAGGCCGTACCTTCAGCATCTCTTGGAATTGTTCGCAGGAAAAATGGTAGACAACCGTGTTTTTGACGGCGATGGCGGTGGTGAAGTGCGTCTGTTGGTCCGTCGATTGGACTCCGAGGATTTGACCGGGCACGACGATGTTTAACATGCGTTCTCTGCCTTTTACCGTGGAGCTGACGATCTTGACCAAGCCTTTATGCAGATAGTAGAATCCTTCTCCCATCGTTCCTTGTTCGTAGATAACCGTTTTGCCTTTGAAAAATTGTCTGGTGCCGTAATTCAGGAATGTCTCCCACTTCACGTCGGTTTCAAACGGGGATACCACAATCGATCACTCCTTACAACATAGATGTTGATTTCCGAAGGTGACGGATACGCAATGGCGGACATTTTCCCGGCTAGGCTTGGGTGGTTGTTTTGATTTGCGACATTTGTTGGAGTAGGATGGATTCCTCGGTAACCTCTTGAATCGCAGAAGCCAACTCGATAATTCCTTCTGTTTGCGCCTTGGACAGATTCTTGGAGTCAAGCGCCATCTCCGATATGGCGGACATCTCGGTTTGCAGTGCGGAGAGGTGCTCTGCGATTTGCTTCGCCAAATCGCCTGACATGGTGGCCAGGCGGCGCATTTCTTTGGCGACAATGGTAAAGCCTTTGCCGTGTTCACCGGCACGCGCGGCTTCGATCGAGGCGTTCAAGCCTAGAATTTCCGATTGCTTCGCGATCTGGGAGATTGACTGCAGCACAGAAGACGTAGCCTGCACCTGCTGCAGCATGTTGGTCATGACGTGGTATTGTTTTTCACTATGGGAAGATAATGCTTCCGCACCATCTCGCATCATCTGGGATTGTGCGTTTACTTCCTCTACGATGGCAGACAAATGCTCGGCTATCTCGGCCAGTTTATTTTGCCTGTCCATACTGACGCCAAAGACGAGGGAGCCTGTGACTTTACCGTCTTCCAGTATGGGAAGTCCGCCAGCCACATACGCCACACCGTAAACAGATGAGTCCATCACTTTGCTGATGGCTTCGCCTTGACGCATGACGATATGGGCGAGACTGCCCTCTTTGATCGGATCCTCAGGGGATAGTCCAAAACGCAGGCTCTTTCCCGGCAGATAGGCCAAAAATTTCTCGGTATCCGTTACACCTAATGTAAAATCATCTTCAAAGCATAAAACCATCCCGTGCATCAAGGACGATACTTTTACGACATTTTGCAGTAGGTTCATTCCCTCATACTCCTCCATGAGTCACAATCATTGTAAGCGAATACATATCGAAATTTTCAGAACTGACCGGTTATCGCTATTATATAAGAGAAAAAGAAATCTTTACAGTACAAAAGGGCATGTTTCAGAAAAAACCAGAAATCATGTTAACTGGTTTACAGTCACGCGATCGGGATGATCGCTTCAGCCTGTAGACAAAGGGGCGGAGCGGGGGAGAGTAGCTCTTTTCCTCCATTCGCTCCGTTGCCAACCAGCGAGGAAGTGGGACTGTCCGCTGCGCCAGTCCGAAGCGGGCGGTCGCAAAAAGTGGTCATCGCTACGATGTGCCTCAGGGTTGCGCCCGAAAGCCCCCGCTTCGGACTGGCTCCGCTGAGTTGGTTGGCAAGAGTCGCTCCTTCCGGAAAAGAGCTACTCTCCGCCTGTACCGAGGTTTTGTCTACACGCAAACGCGATCGGGATGATCGCTTTTTTGTTTTACCCGGAATAAAAAAATCGCTTCTAACGTTAATGACTTTACATTCGCTTGTTTCACGTTTTAGTAAAATGAGTTTTGAAATTATGAAATAGAGGGATTGTTCCAAAAATTCAATACTGACAGAGCGGGAACAGGCACTGGATGCTGCATTCGTTTTGCGCGATCGGTTACGACAGTTTTTGTGGACCGGTTACGACATGTAGAAAATGGAGGGGTAGTCAGATGAACAAGTTTAAAAAATGGGGCGTTTCTCTGTTGTCCGCTTCGCTGGCGATTCTGATGACAACAGCTTGTAGCAGCGGTGGGACTTCCAGTCAGCCTACGGCATCACAGCCGGCCGCATCAGGCGGAGATTCCAAGCCGACCTATACCTTCAAGTTGGCGCACATTACACCGCCAAGCACATGTGGCATTTGGCAGCCGAACAGTTTAAAGAAGAGCTGGACAAGCGTTCCGATGGCCGGATGAAGCTGGAGATCTATCCTTCTGGTCAATTGGGTACGGAAGCTGACATGGTCCAACAGATCGCTTCTGGTTCTGTCGATTTCGGTTTTATCACGGCGGCGTATTTGAGTTCACGCTCTCCCTCATTTGCCGCTTGGTTTACACCGTATGCTTTTAAAGATCTGCAGGCGGCAAATGAAGCGCGCGATACGGAGATTGCCAAAAAAATACTTGGTACGTTGGACGAACAGGGATTGGTCGGCCTCGACTACTTGTTTGCGGGTCAGCGTGTGATGCTGTTTAAAGACAAGCATGTCACCAAGCCGGAGGACATGGCTGGACTGAAGCTGCGGGTGACGCCAAGCCCTCCCCTGACAGATTTCTATCAGTCGACAGGTGCCTCCACGGAAGGCATTCCGCTTCCAGAGGTGTATTCAGCGGTGCAGATGGGCGTGATCGATGGGATGGATATGGACCTTGACGCCACCATTACGAACAAATACTACGAAGTGGTCAAATACGGGGCAGTGACGAATCACATGGTGTGGCCTGCTGTCTCGATCGTAAACAAGTCCACCTTCGACAAGATGCCCGAGGAGGATCAGCAGATTATCCGGGAAGCGATCGCCGCTGCGGCCAACTATTCGGCGACGACGCGAGCAGGGCAGGAAGAAGAGTTTAAAAAAGAACTGAGTGACAAAGGGATGACGATCTATGAGATCGATCCAGCCTTGTTTGCTCCCCATATGAAATCATTTGATGAGAAATACGGGCCGACTGACCCCCTGATTCAAGAGTTTATTGACACATTCCGCAAATAGACAGCTAAGGGGAGAAACGGATGAAAGCATTGAGCAACCACATTTCTACGATAGAAAAATATCTTGCCATTGTGCTCATGTTTGCGATGGCTGTCATTGTTGCGCTGGCCGTTCTGTTTCGCTACGTGCTGAATGCTCCGTTGTCATGGGCGGGGGAAGTATCCGTGTTCTTGTTGATCTGGGTTAGCTTTATCGGCGGCAGCCTGGGACTGAAATACAAGTCCCAGGCCGCTGTTACCATCATCATCGACTATGTGTCGGCGAGGGCAAAGCGTATCATCGCCATCATTGCCCATCTGTTGATGCTGCTGTTTTTGATTTTGCTGCTTTACTACAGCTATACGTGGGTGCTCTCGCCAGGCGTTGCTTTTCAACGATCGAGCGCCATCCTGCTGCCGATGTGGATTCCGTTCAGCGCTGTTCCGATCGGCTTGACGTTTGCCGGGATCCATCTCTTGTCCAATCTGGTTGATCTGTTTCGAGAGGAGGACGTCCAGTGACCTCGTTGGTCGTAATCTGCTTTTTTCTTTTTTTGTTGATGGGCATCCCGATCTCGCTGGTTCTGGGCATGATCACCCTCGTCTACTTCTTGCTCGTTGGCAACACGGCGCTGCTCTCCTCTACGCCGATGCGCTTGTTTTCCGGATTGGAGAATTTCGGCTTGCTGGCGATTCCGCTGTTCATGCTGGCCGGGGAGTTGATGAACGGCGGCGGCATCACCACCCGACTGGTCCAATTCGCCAAAGTGTTTGTTGGACATGTACGCGGAGGGTTGGCCTATGTCACGATTGTGTCCAACATGTTTCTCGCCTCGATCTTAGGCTCGGCCAATGCGCAGGCTGCGATGATGAGCAAGGTGATGGTTCCTGAGATGGAAAAGGAAGGCTACAAAAGGGAGTATTCATCTGCTTTAACCCTTGCCTCGTCGATCGTAGCTCCGATCATTCCCCCTAGCATGATTTTTATCATCTACGGGACACTATCCGGCACATCGATCGGCGGATTGTTCATGGCCGGCATCATTCCCGGCATCATCTATGGGATCGGTTTCCTGTCGCTGATCGCTTATGTCGGCTATAAGCAGAATTTCCCGAAAAGCCAACGTGCCACAGGAAAAGAAATGCTAAGGAGTACGGTGCATGTCTTGCCCGCGCTGCTCGTCCCATTTATCATTATTTTCGGGATCTTGAGCGGAGCATTTACCGCGACCGAATCAGCAGCGATCGCCTGTGTCGTCGCGTTCCTGGTAGGAGCTTTCCTGTATAAGGAACTACACGTGAAAAAAATGCCGCAGATTCTGGTCAACACTGTAATCAGTACGGCGACCGTAACATTTCTGATCGCGATGGCCAACATTTTTGGCTGGATGATTGCCTTCGAACAAATTCCGCAAATGATCGCCAATGCGATGCTGTCCATATCCGACAATCCTTTTGTCTTCCTGCTGCTGGTCAATCTGTTGCTGCTGCTTCTTGGCATGGTGTTGGATGGAATTGCTGCGTTGATCATCCTGGTACCGGTGTTGATGCCACTGGTCACCGCCTTTCAGATCGATCCGATTCATTTCGGTGTGATTATGTGCATCAACCTGACGATTGGCCTCTTGACACCGCCCGTTGGCACCGGACTGTTTATCGTGTCCTCGATTGCCCAGGTGCGATTTGAACAGTTGGTCAAGGCGACAATGCCATTCTTGCTGATGGCCATTTTGGTTCTCTTTGTCATCACCTATTGGGAAGATGCTGTTTTGTTGATTCCCCGGATGTTGGGATTGTCCTAGCTGAGCTAGTTCATATCCGGAGCGGGTCTGGAGCAGGCTGGTTGGAAGAACGTTTCCAGCCAGCTTGTTTTTTGTCTGGCAACGAAGGCTTCGGCAGCGCCAATAGCCTTACGATGCGAATCGATAAACACCCGCATTGGACTGTTTTGCAGCAAAGCGTGAGAAGAACAATCGCCTTGTGTCTGGATTTGAGAAGAAGATTTCGGACGTACGCAAAGAAATGTTGCGTGCGCAAGCAACTGTCTCGAAGCGCAATGAGAAAAACAGGTGTGCGAAAGCCTTGGCAGTGCCCACAGAGTCGGAGCGGAAACAAAGCGGTACACGCTTGGCGGCCAACCGCTCCCTGAAATCCCCCCGCCCCTTGAGGGCTTTTGGCCGCTGTACCGCTTTGTTGGAGCGGAGACGGCCATCCCAGCTTCCCCGCAGGCACTGCCACGAGCGGGAGCTCACCTGTTTTTCTCTTTGAGCCCCCACTTCGCTCGTCCAAGAAAAAGGACCGCAAGGATGTCTTTTCCCCTCCCAGCTTTTCACAACAATGCCGATTCGAAAAATCAGCTGAAAACGTTAAGCGGGCTACAATTTTCAAAATTGTTGGATATTATAATGCAATCAGATGACCGATAAAACACTTCAATCCAAGGACACAGGGAGGGATCGCTATGGGAATCCGCACAGGCGACCAGTACATCAATGCTTTGAAATCCCGGCAGCCAGAGATATGGCTGCAAGGGCGAAAGGTGACAAGTGTGTGCGACGAGGCTGTGTTCCAACAGCCAATCCGTGAGATAGCCAAGCTGTACGATATGCAGCACGATCCAGAGTATCAGGAGCAGATCACGCACATCTGTGAAGAGACGGGCGAAAGAGTAAACAACGCCTTCCTGGTCGTGAAAAGCCCAGAGGATTTGCAGGCACGCAGGGCGCTGTACGAAGCCTATGCCAAAGCCACATTTGGACTGATGGGCAGAACACCTGACTTCCTCAATATTGTGCTCACTTCACTGTACTGCAACGCTTCTTTCCTGGAAAAATACGATCCGCAATGGGCGGAAAATGTGAAGAACTACTTCAAGTATATTCGCGACAATGACCTGTTTTTGACCCACGCGATTATCAATCCGCAAAATGACCGCAGCAAATCCTCGCATGAACAGCAGGATATGTTTACCCATCTGGGCGCGGTCAAAGAGACTCCGGAAGGTTTGGTGGTGAGAGGGGCAAAAATGCTGGCAACCCTCGCCCCGATCACGGATGAAGTGATCATCTACTCCTTCCCAGGGTTTAAACCGGGGGACGAGCGGTATGCTCTCGCGTTTGCGCTGCCGATTGACACGCCGGGACTGCGGATCATTTGCCGTGAGCCAATGCAGGATGGCATCCGTTCGGTGTATGACCATCCGTTGGCATCGCGGTTCGAGGAGATGGATGCCGTCCTCGTCTTCAACGACGTTTTGGTTCCATGGGACCGCGTATTCTTGTACAACAACGTGGAAGCGGCCAACCTGTTGTATCCCAAAACGGGCATTGGCCAACAACCGGCCCATCAGACTGGCGTAAGAGGGCTGATCAAGCTGCAATTCGCCACAGAAGTAGCGGTCCGTCTGGCTGACTCTATCGGGGTGGATGTCTATCTCAATGTACAAAATGATTTGGGAGAACTGATCCAATCACTGGAATCGATCAGGGCATTGTTGCGGACCGCTGAGCAAGAGTACGACATCCTGCCGTCAGGGGAACTGATGCCAGGGTATGTGCCGCTGGAGACGATTCGCGGGTTGCTGCCCAAGATGTATCCGCGGGCGATCGAAGTGATGCAGATCATCGGAGCGGGCGGGCTGCTCATGTCTCCGACCGATGCCGATCTGGAACATCCGGTGTTGGGCGAAGAGATGGAGAAGTACTACGTTGGCCGGGATGGCATTTCCGGCAAAGAGCGGGTGCGATTGTTCAAGCTGGCCTGGGATCTGTGCGGGGAAGCGTTCGGGCAGCGCCTGCTGCAATACGAGCGGTATTATACAGGCGACCCGATCCGCAAGCGGGCGATTTTCTACAACAATTACAAGCGCATCCATGCGTTTTCACTGGTAGACGACGCACTCAGTGTGTATCAGGGAAAAGAGGAAAATCAGGCCAAGTCACTGCTGCATAAGTAAGCGGCGGCAGGTCCTGTCAGGAGGTGGAGGGGATGAAGGTATACGTAGACGAAACGCCGGACTTGTCCCGCTCGGTGATCGCTATCGGCGCTTTCGATGGGGTGCATCGGGGGCACCAGGCGGTGATTCGCCAAGCAGTGAAGCACAGCAAGATGCTGGGTGTGCCAAGCGTTGTCTATACGTTTGATCCTCCTCCTCGCCACTATTTCCAGTCAGCTCGCATTTTGACCACAGTGGAAAAAAAGCTGGAACTATTAGCGAGACTGGAGCCTGATTATGTGGTGATTACCCGTTTCGACCATCGTTTTACGATGCGACGTGCCGACGATTTTATCGATGAGTTGGGGAGCATGAATCCCTTGGAAATCTCGGTGGGGGAGGATTTCCGGTTTGGACGAGATCGCGAAGGCGACGTTCATGTGCTTGCGCGGCATTTCAAGGTGCGTGTGACGAAGCCGGTCTGCTGTTCTGATGGAAATCCAATCTCATCAACGAGAATCCGTCACTTGCTCTCCATGGGCGACATACAGCAATCCTTCACCCTGTTGGGGTGGTCAACCAAAAGGAGGGAATCCGTGTGAAACTGCTAGGGATCGCCGGCACGATGATCGGAGCCAAAACCAGCATCATCGTGCAGAAAGTCCTTGATGAAGCAAAGAAGCTAGCTCCCGACATGGAAGTAGAGCTGCTTGACTTGCGCGATTATCAGATGTCACTGGTAGACGGACGCGATCCGTCCACTTACCCGGACGATACGAAAAAGGTGATCGACATCGTCTCTTCGGCTGATTGCTATATCATTGGAACACCGATTTTCCAAGGCTCGATGACAGGCGCTTTGAAGAACTTGTTTGATCACATTCACCCGCAAGCTCTCCGCAACAAGGTGATGGGCTTTGTAGCCAACGGCGGGACCTATCAGCACTATCTGGTGGTTGAAAACCAGTTGAAGCCGATCGCCGGCTATTTCCGTGCCTATGTGGCACCTGGTTTTGTGTACGCCCACACCGATCATTTTAATCAGCAGAACGAGATCGTTGACGAAGAAGTGTTGAGCCGCATCGCCAATCTGGCCCAGGAAGTAGTCCTCATGCAAAAAGCGTTGAAGACTCCTGACGGCGTGACCCATGCCAATCGTTGAACTGAAGCTCCTCGAGGGAAGGGATCAGGAAGTAAAGGAGCGGTTGATGGAAAACGTAGCGAAAACCGTCTCGGAAACGCTGGAGGTATCGCCTGAGCGTGTCAGGGTCCTCCTGTATGAACTTCCCTTGACACACTGGGCGATTGGCGGGGAGACGGCAGCAAAGAGGCGGAAGGAAAAAACTATACGGGAGTGATGGGAATGGCAATGGTACCACCGATCAATCTGTGGAAGTTTATCGAGGAGCACAAAGATCAGCTCAAGCCTCCGGTCAATAACAAGATGATTTGGAAAGATGCCGAATTGATGGTGATGCTGTTGGGCGGGCCGAACAAGCGGCGCGACTTCCACATCGATCCGTCTGAGGAAGTGTTCTATCAACTCAAAGGGGACTGCTACGTCGAGATTATCAATGAACAGGGCAAGCGGGAAGTGGTCACGGTGCGGGAAGGGGAAATGTTCTTGCTGCCGGCCAATGTGCCGCACTCGCCCCACCGGGTAGCCGATACGATTGGTCTCGTGATTGAGCGCAACCGAAAACAGGGCGAGCTGGAGGATTTCGCCTGGTTCTGCGACAACTGCGACCATGAGATGCACCGTGCGACGATCCAATTGACCAATATTGAAGTGCAGGTAAAAGAAGCGATCCAAGCGTTTAACGGGAGCCTGGAGCTGCGCACGTGCAAGAACTGCGGACACGTCATGCCGCCGGAAGCGAGTGAGTGGAAATGCGAGTAGATTTCCACACCCATATCATCCCGGAGGATTTGCCCAACATGGCGGAGCGCTTCCAGGGAGATCGCTGGCCGGTCCTGCATCGGACATGTGCATGCGGTGCCAACATCATGGTCGGCGGAAAAGTGTTCCGTGAAGTAACAGATCAGGTGTGGGACCCGATGAAGCGGATCCAGGACATGGAGCGGGAAAAGGTGGACATGCAGGTGCTCTCCCCGATTCCCGTCACCTTCTCCTATTGGGCGTCGGCAGAGGAAGCGGAAGTGATGGCCCGCATCCAGAATGATTTCATCGCCGAAACCGTCAAACAACATCCGAACCGTTTTATCGGACTGGGCACAGTTCCCTTGCAGCATACGGAGACGGCGATTCGGGAGATGGATCGCTGCATCCACGAACTGGGCCTGAAAGGGATCGAGATCGGCACCAACGTAAACGGCAGCAACCTGGATGATGCCGCTTTGATGCCGTTTTTTGAGATGTGTCAGGAGTGGGACGTGCCGCTGTTTGTTCACCCGTGGGAGACCTTGGGCAGAGAGCGGATGCCTCGCCACAACCTGATGTATACCGTGGGGATGCCAAGCGAAACAGCGCTAGCCGCAGCTAGTCTGATCCTGGGCGGCGTGATTGAGAAATACCCGCGCTTGAAGATTTGTTTTGCCCATGGCGGGGGATCGTTCCCATATATCCTGCCGCGTCTGGATCAAGGTTGGAAAGTGTGGCCGCATCTGCGGATGATTGAACAACCACCTAGTCATTATGCCAAGAATTTCTACTTTGATTCGCTGAACTACGACCCGCTCAACATCCAGTACATGGTGAATCGCTTCGGCGATGATCGGATCATGATGGGATCAGACTATCCCTTCCTGCTGCGGGAGATTCCTCCTGGCGAGGTGATCGATCAGGCGTTGGAATTAACGGAAGAACAAAAGCGGGCGATGCTGGGAGAAAATGCACTCCGCTTTCTGAATATGAGCGAGATGAAGGTGCGATGACGATGACCAACCCTACAGCGACACCAGAACAGCGACTGCAGGAACTCGGCTTCACACTGCCTGCGCCGCGGCAGGCGGCCGGCAATTATGTCGGCTGCGTGCGCGTCGGGAACCTGCTCTTTATGGCCGGTCAAGGCACAGATCAGTATCGCGGCAAGCTGGGCCAGGATGTAACGATCGATGTGGGCTATCAGGCCGCCAGACAGTGCATGCTCAATCTGTTGGCCGTAGTCAAACAAGAGATTGGGGAACTAAGCAAGGTGAAACGGATCGTCAAGCTGCTTGGGTTTGTCAACAGCGACCCCGATTTTACGGATCAGCCCAAGGTCATGAACGGAGCGTCCGACCTATTGGTCGAGATTTTTGGTGATAAAGGAAAGCACGGACGTTCAGCAGTAGGCATGGCTCAACTTCCGCACAATAACGCGGTTGAAGTAGAGATGATCCTGGAAATTGAGGAGTAGGAGGATTCCCATGAGTCAGACTACACAGGAATACCTGAAAAAAGTAAAAGACGCCAAGCTCTTTATTGATGGAGCATATGTGGATGCCAGCTCCGGCGAGACATTTGACACGATCGACCCTGCTACCAATCGCAAGCTGGCCTCGGTAGCAAAGGCGGGCGAACAGGATGTCAACCGGGCGATTGAAGTGGCCCAACGCACCTTTGCAAGCGGCGTCTGGAGCAACATGCCCGTTGAGGAACGAGCGCGCATCCTCTGCAGAATGTCCGACCTGGTCATGGAACGAGTAGAGGAATTGGCTGTTGTGGAGACCTTGGATGTAGGCAAACCGATCAAGGAAAGCCAGGGCTTCGACATTCCGCGGGCTGCTGCCAACCTGCGTTTCTTCGCGGAAATGGCTAAATATCTGGTGCACGAACATTACCACATGCACAACTTCATGTCGTATGCCAAATATGCTCCTGCCGGTGTCACCAGCCTGATCATCCCGTGGAATCTGCCGTTTATGCAGATGACCTGGAAAGCGTCAGCGGCACTGGCGGCCGGCAATACGGTCGTGGTAAAACCAGCCTCTTATACGCCGCTGAGCGCCGTGATGCTCGGCGAGATCGCCAACGAGGCCGGCCTGCCGCCCGGGGTGCTGAACATCGTGACTGGGCCAGGGGGAACGGTCGGTACGGCGATGACCACTCATCCTTATGTACGCCGGATTTCGTTTGTCGGTGAGACCAAGACAGGCAAAACCGTGATGGAGGCGGCTGCTTCTCAGTTGATCCCCGTCTCGCTTGAATTAGGAGGAAAATCGGCCAATATCGTCTTTGAAGATGCCGATCTGGATGAGGCGGTAAAGGGATCGATTGAAGCGATTTTCCGCAACCAGGGAGAGATCTGTTTGGCCGGTTCGCGGCTGCTGGTACAGGAAAGCGTCTACGATCAATTCCTCAATAAATTTATAGCAGCCGTAAAACAGATCAAGGTGGGCAACCCGCTAGATCCTGATACGGATATGGGTGCGCTGGTCTCCCGCAGCCATCTGAATACGGTAGATGAGTATGTGCAGACCGGTCTTGCCGAGGGTGCAAAGCTTGGCTTTGGCGGCAGACGAGTGAGCGGTCTCGGAGATGGGAACTTTTACGAACCCACTGTCCTGTACGATGTGGACAACAAAATGAAAGTAGCCCAAGAAGAAATCTTCGGTCCGGTGATTGTGATCATCCCATTTAAAACGGAAGAAGAGGCGATTCGCATCGCCAACGATTCCATCTATGGATTGGCCGGAGTGGTATGGACCAACGATTTGAGGCGTGCCCACCGGGTAGCGGATCAGGTGCAGTCCGGTCTGTTGTGGATCAACTGCTGGTACGTGCGTGATCTGAGGACACCATTTGGCGGGGCCAAGGAGAGCGGCATTGGTCGGGAAGGCGGGCGGCACAGCTTCGAATTCTATACGGAAGCGAAGACGATCACGATGAAACGATGAGCAACTCAGGGGAGGTAGCTTGATTGGACTTGGCAAAAATCACGAGATTTTGCGATCATTTGGCGGAGGCGGAACGAAGCGGCAGAGGCGTAGAGCCACTCACCTCCCTGGACCCGCAGCTCACCGTGGAAGAAGCGTACCATGTTCAATTGAAAACGATGGAGCGAAAGGTGAACGCCGGTGCCAGAATCGTCGGAAAGAAAATCGGGCTTACCTCACGTGCGATGCAGACATTGCTTGGTGTGGATCAACCGGATTATGGTCAGCTGCTGGACAGCATGGTGGTCGAACAGAACGGGGAGATCGCGTTTACACAAGTGCTGCAGCCAAAGGTAGAAGCAGAGATTGCTTTCGTGTTGAAGCACGATCTGCATGGTCCACAGGTCACCGCTCACGATGT
Source organism: Brevibacillus humidisoli (assembly GCF_020923435.1). Taxonomy (NCBI): domain Bacteria; kingdom Bacillati; phylum Bacillota; class Bacilli; order Caryophanales; family Paenibacillaceae; genus Brevibacillus; species Brevibacillus humidisoli. Next base: position 127,052 of record NZ_CP087263.1, read on the forward strand.
CCTGATGGCGACCGATTACGTCCTGCCTGCATTGGAGATTGTGGACAGCCGCATCGCCAATTGGCAAATCAAGCTGCAGGACACGATCGCGGACAATGCCTCGTCCGGCTTTTACGTGTTGGGGGGACGCCCTGTGCAACCCGATCAAATCGATCTCTCGCTGGCTGGCATGGCTCTGTACAAAAACGGCGAGTTGATGAATACCGGCGTAGGGGCTGCCGCATTGGGCCATCCCGCCAACTGCGTGGCATGGTTGGTCAACAAACTGTCTGAATTCGACATGCCGTTGCGAGCGGGTGAGGTGATTCTCTCCGGTGCCTTGTCTGCAGCTGTGGATGCCAAACCCGGAGACGCGTTTCAGGCACGCGTCGCTCATCTTGGAGAAGTAGGGGTCCGATTTACCACATAAGCTTGTTGAAGGGGGGAGAGCAGATGTCCAAAGTGAAGGTAGCGATTCTTGGATCGGGCAATATCGGAACCGACTTGATGATCAAGCTGGGCCGATCCAATGTACTGGAATTGACGGCGATGATCGGAATTGACCCAGAATCAGACGGACTTCGCCGGGCGAAAGAAGCGGGATACCAGGTATTTGATGGAGGATTGAAGCAGTTCTTGCAAACCAGTCCACAACTGGCCGACATCGTCTTTGACGCAACATCGGCCAAAGCGCACGTCCGTCACGCCAAGGCGCTCAGGGAAGCAGACAAGATCGCCATCGATCTCACTCCGGCAGCTATTGGACCGTATGTGGTACCATCCGTGAATCTAGGCGCGCACATGAGTGAAAAAAACATCAACCTGATAACCTGCGGCGGCCAGGCTACGATTCCGATCGTGCATGCGATTAACCGGGTCTCTCCGGTCAGCTACGCCGAGATTGTTGCCACCATTTCCAGCAGAAGCGCCGGTCCCGGCACCCGTGCCAATATTGACGAATTCACGGAAACCACGGCCCATGGCATCGAAGCGATCGGCGGGGCGAAAAAGGGGAAGGCGATCATCATCCTCAACCCGGCGGAACCGCCGATCCTGATGAGAGATACGGTGTATGCTCTGGTAGAAGAAGGTGCGGACCAGCAAGAGATTGCAGCCTCTATCGAGCAGACGGTTGCTTATATCCAGTCCTATGTACCTGGGTATCGCCTGCGCACAGAGCCGATTTTTGACGACAATAAAGTAACCGTCTTCCTGGAGGTAGAAGGAGCCGGTGACTACCTGCCCACATACTCGGGCAATCTGGACATCATGACAGCGACAGCGGTAAAAGTGGCAGAGGAATTTGCTAAACAGCGCACCGGCGCGATCTCCTAAGCAATCGAGGAAAGGAGGGACCAAAATGAGTGAAGCACGCGATATTTTGATCACGGAAGTGGCGCTGCGCGACGGCAGTCACGCGATTAACCATCAGTTTACGGTACAGCAGGTAATCGATGTCGCCCGTGCGCTGGATGAGGCCAATGTGCCGTTCATCGAGGTCTCGCATGGCGACGGGCTGGCTGGCTCATCTCTACAGTACGGACTGTCTAGGACCAATGAGATGGAACTGATCGAAGCGGCCGTTTCCGTGTGCAAGCAAGCAGCCGTCGGGGTGCTCTTGCTGCCGGGCATTGGTACGATCAAGGATTTGAACGAAGCGGCCAAACTGGGCGTAGGCATGGCACGGATTGCCACGCATGTGACGGAAGCCGATATCTCGGCACAGCACATCTCCCGGGCCAAAGAACTTGGCCTGGTAACCGTCGGATTTTTGATGATGTCTCATATGGCGGCCCCGGACAAACTGGTAGAACAAGCAAAATTAATGGAAAGCTACGGGGCCGATGTGGTCTACGTCGTCGATTCTGCGGGAGCGCTGCTGCCGGACCAGGTCTCGGAGCGGATCAGGGCGTTGAAGCAAAGTCTTGAGATTCCGATCGGCTTCCATGCCCACAACAACCTGTCGTTGGCCATGGCCAATACACTTGTCGCGATCCAGGAAGGGGCGACGCGCATTGACGGCAGTGTTCGCTGCCTAGGAGCGGGTGCAGGCAACACACAGACGGAGGTGTTGATTGCCGTGCTGGATCGCCTGGGTATCCAGACTGGTGTCGATCTGTACAAAATGATGGATCTGGCTGAGGAGATCGTGGCGCCTATTCTGCATGTGCCCCAAGAGATTACCAGAGACAGTCTCGTGCTTGGATACGCCGGTGTTTACTCCAGCTTCCGGTTGCATGCGGAGCGGGCGGCTAAAAAGTTTGGCATCGATTCCCGCGATATTCTGATCGAACTGGGGAGACGAAAAGCAGTAGGCGGCCAGGAAGATATGATCGTGGATGTAGCTGCGGAAATCGCGAAGAAGAACACCAGTGTAGGATCCAGATAGGGGGAAACAGGTTTGCTCTCGGAACAGTTGTACAGACCCTTGGCGCAAAAGCTGGTAGATGCGGAGAGAAACAGGCAGGAAGTGGTCAGACTGACCGCTGAACATCCTGATTTGTCCGTTGAGGATGGCTACCGGATTCAAGAGGAGCTTGTCGAAATCAAGCGACAACAGGGACATCGGGTGTTAGCCGCCAAGATGGGATTTACCAGCCGGGCGAAAATGAAACAAATGAATGTGCACGAGCCGATCTACGGATATATTTTTGATTACATGGCCGTTGAGGACGGCGTCCTTGATCTGGATCAATTGATTCATCCCAAGGTGGAGGCAGAGATTGCCTTTGTTCTGGGCAGGGATATCGAAGGGCCAGGCATCACGGGCGCTCAAGTATTGGCTGCTACTGAGTACGTCCTGCCGGCATTGGAGATCATCGACAGCAGGTATGAAAACTTTCAGTTTACCCTGCCGGATGTGATCGCCGACAATACGTCAGCCTCGCGGGTATTTCTCGGACCCAATCTGAAGAAGCCGGGCGATCTAGAATTGGATCTGCTTGGCGTGACCTTGTCGATCAATGGTCAGCTGAAAGATCTGGGAGCAGGAGCAGCCGTACTGGGTCATCCCGCCCACTCGGTTGCCATGTTGGCAAACATGCTCTCCCGCAAAGGACGGAAGCTAAAGAAAGGCGACCTGATTTTGACCGGCGGAATCACCGGAGCACACCAACTGGCAGAGGGAGATGTCGTTTCCGCCAAGTGGGATGGTCTTGGTTCGATTGATTTTGTCGTAAATAGGCCGCAGTAAGTGTGTCTACAGTCTGAGCCCGGTATTGTACCGGGCTTAGCTAGTGTAAACGCGACGTTAGCTAGTGTAGACGGGATGTAAAAAAAGATTGTGTTAAATCAGTTCAATGGTGGGATGTGTGTGGAATCCTTTTGTCGCTGTGCAGCAGGGTCCCGCACACATCCCCATTTTTGATAGGTTGTCTGTGTTGCGGGAGGAAAATTAAAATTGGAAGGAATTTCATGGTATTATAAATACGTTCTCCTTTTGATAGAGTCACGACGATGAATCCATTCATCAATGGCAAAAATGGTTGATTATCAATCATAACAGGTGATCTGATGAGAAAACTGTTCATTACAGACATACATGGTGAATACAACGGAATGATGAAGCTGTTAGAACATGCTGATTTCCAACCCTCGTCAGACCAACTCGTCATTGGCGGGGATATGGTGAGTCGTGGCAATGACAGCGGGTTAGTACTCAAAGGGGTACGCCGTCTTGCCTTACAGCATCCGACCAATGTGGTTGCCTTGATGGGCAATCATGAGGAAATGATGAGTTGGTATTTCCAGGGGAAGTCAGACTTGTGGTTAAGGCATGCTGGAAAACATACGTTATCAAAGGTAAAGAAGACGTTTAGACAGGAAAATGAATTACAGGAGCATGTTGCATGGGCAGCTTCGTTGCCGTTGCTGCACCAGGATCATCAATATGTTTATACACATGCGGGCATTGTGCCTTATGTCTCCATGTAGGAGCAGAATCGTGAAATTCTTTGGATGTCAGAAAAGGACTTCTACTCTTATCCGAAGGAGTTGATTTTACGTCGGACAGAGGGGAAAACGGTCATTCACGGGCATACACCCTGTGAATACATTTACAGTGATGGAGCACGGATGAACTGTGATTTAGGTGCCCATACCTATGCCATTATAGAGGAACAGGCCTTAGGATTGGTTGATTTGACTACCAACATCTATTATGTTTACAAGCTACATACGAAAAAACTGATACAACGAGAGATTTCAACATTTGCATACTGATTGTTTAATCACGGTGCCAGGGGAACGGAGATTCTGTACGACGCGCTTGGACTGAACCCACCGGAAAAGTGCGTCGTTGATGGGGGCGATTTTGCTGCTGGCTGCCGACACCGTTGGTAGGGTTCTGCTAGAACCTGGCGGTATTCCCGCCGGGGTGATTGTTTCCGTGATCGGTGCCCCTTATTTCATGTATTTGATGGTGAAGAAATAGTTCAACTCCATACCATGCTGAATAGAGTCTGCATAGAGCATGTTTCCAAGTTCTGATCTTTTCATGGTTAGAGGAAAAAGCCCTTACCTGTGGAAGTATACAGGTTAAACAGCATGACTTCAGCAGGATATGGACCTAAAGGGCACAAGCTGTAATAGACTCGATCAGTATCATTTGGGCCTGACGTTCAGGCCCTTTGCTGTTTAGAGGCGAGTCGTTCGAATATTTCGTGAAGTCTGTAGCCGTTTGGTTAACCTGGGAAAGGTTGTGAACATCGATGTTGTTGGAATTGCCTTGGCTTACCTGGATAGGCGTGGGGGCCCCTCTTCTTCTCTCCGCATCCCTTCCGGCTCTGTTGGCGGCCATCATCACACGGGAAAGGAGAAAGAAAGACCATGTATGATCCGCTTTTATACCTAGGTTTTTTTGTATTGTACACGATCCTGATCCTCATTTTTGGCCGACACGGATTTGATCGGAGCAAAAGCTTAAAGGATTTTTTTATAGCTAATCAGCGTCTTGGTACATGGAGCAGTGTCTCTACCTTTGGCGCAACCTGGTTTAGCGCAGCTTCCATGCTTGGTTTTACTGGGCTTGTCTATTCTTATGGATACTCCGAGATTCTCTTTACCACTGTTTGCTGGTTCCTCGGGGCTGCTTTGATGGTGCTGGTGGTGGACAAGTTGTATGATTTTGGTGCTGTGACGGTGCCGGAATTTTTTCGGATCCGTTACGGTTCGACCACGTTGCAGATATTATCCGGCCTGATCTTACTTTTCAGCTACATTTTGTATATCGTCATTCAAATCCAAGGGTTCGGCATTGTGATCGGGGAGCTTCTTGATGTTCCTTACACTGTCGGCATCTTTCTTGTCTTTTTGTTTATTATCTACACCACCTTTGGCGGGCTGCATTCCGTGGCCCGGACAGATATGGTAAATTTTATCCTGATTGTGGTTGGTTCCATTGTGGCTGCGTTCCTCGTCTTGGATGAGGTGGGCGGCATCAGTCGGCTGCATGCGGCGGTGGGGCAGCAGTATGTGACATTTGGAAAAGGAACTCATGATCCATTTTCTCCGCTACCGGAGGGGATGTGGTCGATTGCCGCTTTTATTAGTTCCTTCTTTGCACTGGGGCTGGGGTTAGCGGCAAATCCGCAGTATGTGGTCAGGATTTGGTCTGCCCGCAACAAAAGAACCGCTTATCGCATGATCGCGATCAGTATTCTGTTGCTATCGGTTGTCTATCTCTCCTTGGCGATCGTCGGAATGGGTGGCAAGATACTGGTCCCCGCGGGAAGTGTCGCCAACGATGACGAGGTTTTTCCCTATATGATGACGGAGTTTATCTCGTCCCCCTTGAAAGGGATCATTTTGATCAGCATCGTTGCCGCCAGTATCTCTACCGCGAATTCGCAGCTTCTCTTGCTTGCGAGCAGTGTGATCTATGATGTGTATCAATCGGTTCGCAAGACGGCGCTTTCCGATCGCAGATTGTTAATCTACACGCGGTGGCTGATTGTCTTGCTGGCTACCTGTTCTCTCCTGCTCTCCCTTACCCCCTTGAACGATCTGGTCGGATTTAGTGGACAGGTCTGGGGGATTATCGCCTCCACCTTCTTTTTTCCGTTATTTGGTGGGCTGTTATGGAAAAAGGCGAATAGTCAGGGAGCGATTTTATCATTTGTCGGAGGAATGGCGACCTACCTGATCAGCTTCCTGCTCATACCTGAGGATGTGAGCAGATACGTGCATCCCGCTGTTCCATCCGTGATCGTATCCGGAATCTTGTTTTTCTCACAGATAAGGAGATCGTAGGATGAAACAAAAACGAACCATCGAGATTAAAATCATGATTCCCTTTTTGATCGTCGTCCTGATCCCTTGTTTGGCCGTTGGCTCGGCAGCTTACTGGACTGGCTTTCAATCGTACAAACATGAGCGCCTGCAAGAGGCGGAGAACCAGTTGAATACGGTGATCAGCTACGTAAACGTATTGGAGCGACAGTCTCTGCGAGGAGAATTAATGGCAGAGCATGCGAAAAAGCTGGCGAAAGACTTGGTGTCCGATACGGAATCCGTCATATTGTTGGAATATTCCGGCTCAACTCACGATGCAGATCTGGCAGAGGATGGACGGAGCCCATGGTGGGAGCCGTACTTGGCCAAAGGCAATGGCTCGTATAAGAGAGAGCAAGGCAGCGTGTCGCTGCAAGAAGAGTGGGTATTGATCCATCATCTGCCCACATGGGAATGGACGATTGTGATCCCCTTTCGCCTCTCCTATATTGCCGAACCGCTGATTGATATCCAGAAGAACACCTTGTTGGTGATGATTGTGGCTGCTATTGTGGCGGTGCAATGTACGATTTTTCTCTCTCATCATCTTTCTCGTCCGCTGAAAAACCTGGCGGCGTTTTGTCAGCGGTTGGGCAAGGATGAGGTGCCGGAAGAAACAGACCTTGCTTTAACCCGCGATGACGAGATTGGCGTCCTTGCCCATGCGATCAAGGAAATGCTGGATAACATGGAAGAAAAGAAGCTGCTGGAAAAAAGGATGGAGCGCATGGAGCGGCTGGCCTCGATGGGACAGATGGCATCCGGTATCGCCCACGAGATTCGCAACCCGTTGGCCGGGATCAAAACCACGACGCAAGTACTCGCCTCCAGATTAGAGCTGGATGAGAAAAACCAGGCGCTTTTTCAAGGAGTGACCGGTGAGATTGACCGGGTCAACCGCATTATTACCAACCTGTTGAACCTGGCCCGCCCCCGTGACCCGCAGACACGTACGATCTCGGTACATGACGTCGTGAACCAGACACTGGTGCTGCTTGAGAAGGAAAACAAAGAGAAAAACATTTGGTTTCACAACCGTATCTCCAGCGAGCTGCATTATCTGGTAGATCCTGACCACTTTAAGCAAATCATCATCAACTTAAGCTTAAATGCGATCAATGCGATGCCTGCTGGAGGTGCGATTACGTTTTCATCCGGTCTCAACGGGGAGCTTTTCATACAGGATGAGGGAACAGGCATTGCCAAGGAGGAGTTTGAGAAAATCTTCGAGCCATTTTACACCACTACTTCAACGGGTACAGGCTTAGGGCTGACGATGGTTCACCAGCTTGTCTTGCAAAATAACGGTGAAATCACGATACAAAGCGAACAGGGGAAAGGTACGGTCTTTACTCTATATTTCCCCGTGCAGGGAAGGGAGTGATCCGAGATGGGAGTTAAGCGCATTCTGATCGTAGATGACGAGATGACATTGCGATTAGCGCTGCAAGCAGGATTGGAAGACCATGGATGTCAGGTAGAGACGGCGGAAAATATCAAGCAAGCCAATGCGATCATCAAAGATTTTCTCCCGCACATCATGTTTCTTGATATTCGTCTGCCAGACGGGAACGGGCTGGACTTGCTGGAGAAGATCAGAGAGTCTCACCCTGATATCGCGGTTGTGATGATGACGGCGTATGGCGATACCCGCAGCGCTGTTCGGGCGATCAAATCGGGAGCGGTTGATTATATTAACAAGCCGTTTGAGCTGGAAGAGGTTCAGTTGCTGGTCGAAAAAACGTTTAAACAGATGGATCTCGAATCAGAGGTTGAATTGTATCGGCAAGCCAAGAAGAATCAAGAGGTCTCTTTTATTGGAGAGAGCAAGGCGACGCTTGACTTTATACGCGTATTGGAGCAGGTGGCTGTCGCAAAGGATACGACGGTGTTGATTCGGGGGGAGACGGGGACAGGAAAAGAGCTGGCCGCCCGATACATCCATGAAGCAAGTGACAGACAAGACCGTCCGTTTCTGGCGATCAATTGTGGCGCGCTGCCATCCAATCTGATCGAAAGTGAACTGTTTGGCCATGAAAAAGGAGCCTTTACAGGAGCCAACCAGACGAAAAAGGGGCTGTTTGAATGGGCGGACGGAGGCACGTTGTTTCTGGACGAGATTGGCGAACTGGCGCCTGAGATGCAAGTTAAACTGCTCCGCTTTCTGGAAGAAAGAAAGTTTAAGCGTGTGGGCGGTTTTCGGGACATCGTGGTCGATGTGCGGGTAATAGCGGCTACCCACCGGGACCTGGAGCAAATGGTAGTGGAAAAAGCGTTTCGCTCTGATCTGTACTATCGGTTGAATGTCGTTCCGATTACATTGCCGCCATTGCACCAAAGAGGCAAAGATATTGTGCTGTTGGCTGACTATTTTCTAAAGCAGTATTGTCAGCAGATGGGCAGAAAACCATTGCAGCTCACAGACGCGGTAAAGGATACGCTGCTGCGCTATACGTGGCCGGGCAATATTCGCGAACTGAAGAATATTATGGAGCGCATCGCCATTTTACAAAAAGAGAGATTTGTACAGATAGAAGATTTGCCGAAAGAATTGATTCGATTGGATCAGAAGGCGATCAGCGATTCACTGACCCTTGAAGAGCCTGCTGGCAACGCAGGCCAGCTTGCTGACGAGGTAGATGCGCGGTTTAGTGGGCAAGCCGTCTATTTGGAAGAGATCCTGGAGCAGATAGAGAGGACCTATATCTTGAAAGCGTTGGAACAGACACGCTGGAATATTTCGCAGGCGGCCAAGCTATTGGGAATGAGCCGGTATGCCTGTCAACGCAGGGTAGACAAATACTTTCCGCAGAAATAGTCGTGATTGTGCGAAAACTTTGATCATGTGCGAAATCGCTCATTTTGGGCGATTTTTTGTTTTGGATCTACTGAAAAAAGAATCGAAACATTCCGGTTTGCCAAGCAATTTGTCGAATTGTGAAGGTTGGCATGATAGTTGCGATATGGGTAGGGCGATATCACAAAAAGGGGGAAACAGGTAGATGCGAAAAATATGGATTGTTGCAGCAGCATTGCTAACCTTTTCTTTTGCCCTTGCTGGCTGCGGTGGAAGCAACCAGGCTGACCAAACGGCTGGCAGCCAAACGGGCAGCGAGAGCAGCAAGGAATCTGCTGAGCCGGTCAAGTGGATCGTCAACTCGGTCTGGCCGGAAGACAATCATCACAGCCAGGGTCTTCACGAGTTTGCCGCCAAGGTGAAAGAAGCTACCGGCGGGAAAGTGGAGCTCGACGTGATGACAGGCGGAGCACTGAGTTACAAAGGGCCTGAGCTTCTGAAGGCCGTTCGTGATGGGTTAGTTCCTGTATCCGATATGCTTACCAGTGGAGTAGCGGGAGATGAACCGCTCTTTGGGTTAGTTACCCTGCCGTTTCTTGTGCAAAGTTTTGAAGAAGGCAAGAAGTTGAACGAGATTGCCCGTCCCTATTTTGATAAAGCGGCCGAAGAAAAATGGAACCAAAAAATTCTCTACATTGCGCCCTGGCCGCCAGCAGGTTTCTGGACCAAAAATGAAGTTCACTCATTGAAGGATATGGAAGGCCTCAAAATGCGTACGTATGATGAAAACGGCGCGCTCGTAGTAGAGGCGGCTGGCGGTACACCGCATCCGCTGCCGTTTAGTGAGGTATATTCATCGCTGGCCACTGGCGTCATTGACTCGGTTTTAACTTCTACACCTACTGCTGTTGACGCCAAGTTCTGGGAAGTATTGGATTACTACGTACCTGCCAATGTGACGATGGCGACCAACTTGGTCACTGTTAATTTGGATCAATTCAACAAACTGGATAAAGAGACACAAGAGGCTATCATCCAAGCCGGTAAAGAAATGGAAGCGGAGATGTGGGAGAAGGTTGCCAAGCTTGATCAGGAACAAGAAGGCATCGCCAATGAAAATGGCATCAAAACACTCCAGCCTGATGAAGCGTTTTTAAAAGAATTATCTGAAGTGACCAAAGATATCCGGGAGAATTGGTTAAAGCAAGCACCGGCTGAGGCACAAGAGATTGTTGAAAAGTTTCATCAAGAGGTCGGAAGGTAACAAAATGCAGCAAAAGGGCAACCGGCGGTAGAGCAGTTTTGCCGGTTGCCTTTGTTGCCTACCAACCGAACGATTGGCGAAACTACGTACGGATCACTTGGAAGGGGGAGAAGGATGGAACCATTTGTCCGTGTCGTTGACCGAATGTCCCGTGCCTTTGGCCTAATAGCAGGTATCATGATGCTCATCGGGGTCGCTCTCGTCATTGCAGAGATCGTTGTTCGCGCCCTTTTCAACAGCACGCTGTATATTACCGAAGAATATACCGCTTATCTCATGGTGGCGATTACGTTTCTCGGTTTGGCCTACACCTTAAAAGAAAAAGGCCATATCCGCATGGTGTTTCTGCACAAATTCGTAAAAGGCAAGGCTCGTATTCTCTTGGACCTCTATGCGTTTGTCGTAGGGGCTGCTGTCTTTGCAGTGATTACCGCAACAACCTGGGCGTTCTTTTGGGACTCTGTGGTTTCGGGAACGCAGTCGATGCAGCTATCAAAAACGTATCTAGCCATTCCGCAGTCTGCCATGCCCTTGGGCTCGCTGTTGGTGACGCTGCAGTTTGCTGCGGAAATCGTTCGCTCAGTCACGAGACTGCGCAGCGGGCAAATTGAGGAAGAAGAAGCGGAGTCCCAGGCGTTAGGGCGTTGATCATGTAGTCACGTGTAAAGGAGGAGAGCAGCCTTGAGCTTGTCTGTTGTTTCGTTCGCCATATTGGGGCTTTTGGTTCTCACTTTGGGAAGCACGATATGGGTTGGATTATCGTTGTTTCTTGTAGGGATAGGGAGCTTCGCATTTTTTACGGATAGTCCGCCGATGACCATCTTAGCCAATGTACTCTGGAATAACACACACAGTTCAACGATGATGGCACTTCCCCTGTTCATTTTTATGGGAGAAATTCTGTTTCGCAGCAAAATCTCGGAAAACCTGTTCAAGGGGTTGTCCCCCTGGATGAGTTTTTTGCCGGGACGGTTGATCCATGTCAATATCATCGCCAGCAGTCTGTTCGCTGCAGTGAGTGGGTCATCGGCTGCGACGACTGCGACTGTAGGCAAGATAACGCTGCCGGAGCTGCTAAAGCGGAACTATGATCGTTCTCTCAGCCTTGGTTCTCTTGCAGGTGCCGGAACGTTAGGCTTTTTGATCCCTCCCAGTATGATCATGCTGGTATACGGTATTGTCGCAGAAGTCAGCATTGGCAAATTGTTTATCGCCGGTGTGATTCCAGGGATCCTGCTTGCTGCCGCTTTTAGCGGTTTTACGATCATTCGCTGCATCGTAAACCCTGACCTCGCGCCAAAGGGAGAGAGCTATACATGGGCGGATCGGATCAAATCACTGCCCCTGTTACTCCCTGTATGTATCTTAATTGTCATGGTATTGGGCAGTATTTACGCGGGATGGGCTACGCCGACCGAAGCGGCTTCCGTTGGTGTAGTTGGTGCACTCTTTTTTGCCCTCTTATCTCGGAGTTTGAATAAGGATATTTTCTGGGAAGCCGTTTTGGGGGCCGTGAAGACCAGCTCGATGATCATGTTGATTGTCGTTGGCGCGTCGTACTTGTCCGTGGCTGTAGGATATCTCGGCATTCCGGCCTCGCTGACGCAATGGATTGGCACACTTGGACTGTCTAGGTTCCAATTAATCATGCTGATGTCGATTATGTATATTATACTGGGCTGCTTGCTTGACGGCTTTTCGATGATTGTGATGAGTCTGCCGTTGGCGTTGCCCTTGATTATCGCAGCAGGATTTGATCCCCTGTGGTTCGGCATCTATCTGATCATGATGATTGAAGTCGCTCAAATTACGCCGCCTGTAGGGTTTAACTTGTTTGTCATTAACGGTCTGGTACGTGATGACGTACTCAAGATTGCCTGGTATGCCCTGCCGTCTTTTCTGATGATCTTGGCCGTGGTGGCAATCGTTACGCTTTATCCGGATATTGTACTCTGGCTGCCGAACCAGATGGTGCACTAACCGCTGCTATTTGAAAAATGGATAACAGGAGTACGAGGGACGTGAGAGAATGTTAAAGGTACAGCATATACGAGATCTGATCAAAGTGGTGGATCAATCTTCGGTTCAGGAATTCACATACGAATCGGAATCCGAAAAAATTCGCATCAAAAAAGGGGATGTAGTTCTGGAAACTGCCGCTGTGGACGGTCCAGTCACGACAACCATTCCACAACCAGCACAGGAGGATCATCGTGCAGCGGTCGAAGCACGCCTAACAGCCGGTGATGACGCGAGAGCTAATCATGCGAGAGAGGAACAGCATGCTGATCCTGTAACCCATATCACCTCACCGATGGTGGGTACCTATTACTCCGCATCGCAGCCAGGAGCTGCCCCCTATGTCAGGGTAGGAGATACGGTTCATAAGGATACGGTAGTCTGTATTGTGGAAGCGATGAAACTATTTAATGAGATCGAAGCGGAAGTGGACGGTGAAATCGTCGAGGTCATGGTGAAGGATGGGCAGCTCGTAGAATATGGCCAACCTTTATTTGCGGTCAAGAAAAAATAGCAAGGGATGGTAGCGATGTTTCAAAAAGTGCTCATAGCAAACCGCGGTGAAATCGCCGTGCGGATTATCCGTGCGTGTCGCGAAATGGGGATCCGAACGGTAGCCGTCTATTCCGAAGCCGACCGCGAGTCGCTGCACGTCAAGCTGGCTGACGAGGCGTACTGCATCGGACCAACCTCTTCCAAAGAGAGCTATCTCAACATGGCGAATCTGATGAGTCTGGCTGCCAAGATAGGGGTTGACGCGATTCATCCCGGATACGGCTTCCTTGCTGAAAACGCTGACTTTGCCGAGATATGTGCCGCCTGCAACATCGCCTTTATCGGTCCAGAACCCGATGCGATTACCAAGATGGGTGACAAATCGACAGCCAAAGAGACGATGAAACAAGCAGGGGTTCCGATTGTTCCCGGTACGGACGGGCTGATCGAAAACGTGGAGGAGGCGATCGAGACGGCGCAGCAGATCGGCTATCCTGTCATGGTGAAAGCGACGGCAGGCGGCGGCGGACGCGGGATGCGTGTGGCAAACGATGATCAGGAACTGGAAAAAGCGATCCGTCAGGCGCAGAACGAAGCGAAGACCGCCTTTGGCAATCCCGGCGTCTACTTGGAAAAGTTTGTGGAAGGACCGCGCCACGTGGAGATCCAGATCATGGCGGACAAACACGGCAATGTCGTCTACATCGGGGAGCGGGACTGTTCCATTCAACGTCGTCACCAAAAGCTGATCGAGGAGGCACCCTCGCCTGCCCTGAGTGAAGAGCTGCGGGCCGAGATGGGGCTGGCAGCCGTTGCGGCGGCAAAAGCGGTCAACTACCACGGGGCGGGAACGGTTGAATTCTTGTTGGATAAACACGGCAAGTTTTACTTCATGGAGATGAACACACGGATTCAGGTAGAACACCCGGTGACAGAATGGGTGTCCGGCTTTGATCTGATCAAGGAACAGATCAACGTGGCGGCCGGTCTTCCGCTCTCCTTCTCGCAAGAAGATGTGAAACTGGACGGCTGGGCGATCGAGTGCCGGATCAACGCGGAAAACCCGGTCAAGAACTTCATGCCCTCGCCGGGGCGCATCACCCATTACCTGCCTCCTGGCGGATTTGGCGTGCGAGTCGACAGTGCCGCCTATAGTGGATATCAGATCCCGCCGTTTTACGATTCGATGATTGCCAAGGTGATTGTATGGGGAAGCAATCGTGAGGAAGCGATTAGGCGGATGAAAAGAGCGTTGGAGGAATTTGTGATCGAAGGTATTCACACCACCATCCCGTTTCATCATAAGCTGTTGGATCATCCAGTCTTTCAACAGGGAGACTTCGATACAAAATTTTTGGAAAAGCATACGATTGAATGGGAATCGTGAGTGGAGAGAACCATGTGTGAGCAGAGCAGGTCGATCGTGAGCAGAGCAGATGGATCGTAAGCAGCCTGAAAGATTGGCAACCTGGAAGGGGGGAGCAAATCAGCGTTATGCATGATGGACAGCAATTGCGATTGGACACGTTGGGAGATACCGCTGTCCGTGTTCAATGGGGAACGGAAATATCTCCCGAGTTGAATGAACAGATTCGCAGCTTTTGTGTTTTGCTGGAGCAGGCGAACATCAAGGGAGTGGCGGAATGGGTTCCTACGTACACGGCTGTCACTCTTTTTTATGATCCCTATACCATTTCCTATGATAGACTGGCGGAAAAGATAGCGGAGCTCTATAGGAGACGAGGAGAACGAGAGATTCCACCGGCAGAGCGGATCTATATCCCGACGTACTATGGCGGTGAGTCAGGCCCTGATCTGGAGGTGGTGGCTCGGCACAATCAATTAAGTGCGGAAGAGGTTGTCGAGATCCACACGGGAAGCGAATATCTGATCTACATGATGGGATTTACGCCAGGGTTTCCGTATCTGGGGGGGATGTCCAAGAAAATTGCCACGCCACGCCTGCAAACACCGCGTGAGAGGATTGCCCCCGGCTCGGTTGGAATCGCTGGTGAACAAACCGGTATTTATTCGATGGCAACGCCGGGCGGCTGGCAAATCATCGGTCGCACACCGCTGCGCCTGTATGACCCTGATCGCGAATCGCCGATGCTTTTGCAGGCCGGCAACTATCTGCAGTTTGTATCGATTTCAAAAGCGGAATACGATCAGATCGAAGCGGATGTTCAAGCCGGCCGCTATCAGCTGCAAAAGGAGACGCGGACGCATTGATGGTCAACCTTTTCTGATGATCTCAAAAAAACGGTACGGGGAGTGAGGGAGAGTGCACCGCATTGATTTGAACTGTGATTTGGGGGAAAGTTTTGGAGCCTATCAAATCGGGCAGGATGAAAAAGTGCTCGATCTTGTCACATCAGCCAATATTGCCTGCGGTTACCATGCGGGTGATCATAATGTGATGGCGAAAACAGTGAAGCTGGCCGTTGAAAAAGGGGTGGGCATAGGGGCACATCCTGGTCTGCCCGACCTGATCGGATTTGGCCGCCGTCCGATGCAAGTAGCTCCAGAGGATGTTTACAACTTTGTGGTCTATCAAATCGGTGCCTTGCAGGCTTTCGCCCGGGTTCATCAAGCATCCCTTAACCATGTAAAACCACACGGAGCCCTGTATAATATGGCGGCCAGAGATAGAGATCTTGCGCAGGCCATCGCCGAAGCTGTCTATGATGTCGATCGCAACCTCATATTGTTTGGATTGGCAGGAGGAGAATTGGTCAAGGCGGGACAGGCAAAGGGGCTAGCCTCAGCCCAGGAAGTGTTTGCAGATCGGACGTACCAACCGGATGGTACTTTGACGCCGCGTACGCAGCCCAACGCCATGATACATCATGCCGAAGAGGCGGTGGAACGGATGATTCGTTTGATCAAAGAAGGAAAAGTGGAGGCAGTTGATGGCTCTGATGTTGCGATTCAAGCAGACACGATCTGTGTACATGGGGATGAGCCTAGTGCGCTGTTATTTGTGCAAAAGCTAAAGCAGGGCTTGCAACACCATCAGATTGCGATCAAGAAAGTGGGATCGGAGTGAAGCAAGGAAAAGATGTGTTCAGGGTAAAGAAGCCGGGCGTGCTCACAACTGTTCAAGATTTGGGGCGGACAGGCTATCAACAATATGGGATGGTTGTCGCCGGTGCGATGGATCCATTTGCCTTGCAGGTGGGAAATCTGCTGGTTGGAAACGGACGAGGCGAAGCCGGTCTGGAGATCACGTTAATCGGACCGGAATTGGAAATCCTCTGTGATACCGTGATTGCGATTTGCGGTGCAGAGCTTTCTCCGACGCTCGATGGAAGCCGTGTGCCGATGTGGAAATCGTTGAAAGCCAAAAAAGGACAAACCCTACGCTTTGGCGCCCCGAAAAAAGGAGCGCGCGCGTATCTTACGGTGGCCGGTGGAATTGATGTACCTCTGGTATTGGGCAGCAAATCGACCTATATGAAAGCAGGCGTAGGCGGATTGGCAGGCAGAGCCTTGCAAAAAGGGGATATCCTGCAGCAAGGCAGCAGCGATCGACCGCTGCAACATCTGATCGGCCGAGGGCTGATGCCGACGGAAATACCGCAGTATCGGGATTCCTATACAGCTAGGGTCGTTCTGGGACCGGATCGTGATTCGTTCCTGGAAGAAGGGATTACCATATTCCTTCAGGGAGAATACCAGATCACCCAACAGGCGGATCGGATGGGATACAGGTTAGCGGGTCCGAAGATCAGACACCGGGAAGGGGCGGACATTCTTTCTGACGCGATCGTACCTGGGACGATCCAGGTTCCCGCCAATGGGGAACCGATTATTCTGCTTGCGGATCGTCAGACAACGGGTGGATATGCGAGGATCGGTACAGTGATTTCGGTCGATTTGCCCTATATTGCGCAAATGCTGCCCGGCCATCAACTGCGATTTGCGGAAGTATCGATAGAAGAAGCGCATCGTTTGTATGTGAAAGCAGAACGATATTTGCGAGAATTAAGCATTGCATGCAAGTAAGCAGGGAGCAGACTGCTGTGAGAACCTGCTACGACCCGCAATCGTGTATCGTGTGGACCAATTGCGGGTCATCGATTCAACCCGTCAGCAGGTGCTGGCAGTGAAACGGTTCTTACCTCTTCAACGGTATGTATATGGTGATCTTTAAATCATGGGGGTAGACGGAGCCGACCACATCCGTAACCTCAAAATCTGGCCCTTCGTTTCTCTCAAAGTTGGAATTGGGCAGCCATGTGCCATAAATATACTTCCTCGTATCCTGGACAATGCCGTCCCCACCGTAGGCTTGAAAGACGGCATACGTCCCCGCGGGAATCACAAGATGGACAAAACCGTCTGGCAAACCGCCATCAAAGGGCTCCACTTCTTCCCCAACAATAAATGAAAACGTACCATCATCCTGAAAGTTGCATGAGATGCCATAGGCCATATGAGGCGCACGTTTATTCTGTATGTGCATGTAGCGTCCCTGTTCCCCGAATTCGCGATAAAAACCGGGGATCTCCTCAAAGTATCGCTCATAATTCAAGTTGGTTTTGTATTCGTAACCAATGATCTCGATAGGGTCCAGATGCTTCGTCACGGGTTTCTGTACGTTGATCTCTTTTTTCATCGCTTTTTGGTAGTCAAGTAGATCGATTTTTGGCTGCAGTCGAACACTAGTATCCGCTTTGCGGTATTTGCCCGGTGTAATGCCAAATAGCTGCTCAAAAGCACGCGTAAACGCTTCTTGCGAGTTATAGTGGGAGGTCAGCGCGATATCTAGTACGCTGGTATTCGTCTGCTTGAGCAAGTCGGCAGCTACCGACAATCGCCTCTTGCGGATGTATTCATGCACAGAAAATCCGGTAATCGCCTGGAAAAGTCTTTGAAAATGGAAGGGTGAGAAACAGGCTGCTGAAGCAATCTCAGCAATGTTCATCTCCTCATGAAGATGTTCCTCTATGAAGGATATCGCCTGTTGAATCCTTTTATAATAGTCCATGTTCTTCGTTCCTTTCTGATTGTTCGCTCAACACCATTATGCACGACAGCACTTTCTTGTTTTTGATTATTTGTGCTTTTCCTGCAAGTTTGATTTTCTCTACGATTGGTTATAAGATTCAAAGAAATGGAACTGTATTGCATAATACGGAACGAGGGGACGGACAAGGGTGAAAGCCGTTATTGTTGAAAACTTTGGTTCAGCAGAGAATATGAACTATGTAGACATGGAGATGCCCACGATCCATTCGAAACAAGTATTGATTCGCGTCAAAACGACCAGCGTTAACTTTGCAGATATTAAAGCCAGATACGGCGGGAAAGGGCAGAAACCGCCTTTTATCCCCGGATTGGAAGCATCGGGCGTGGTGGAAAAAGTAGGCGATGACGTGAAGTCGATACAGGTAGGTCAACGCGTCATCGCTTTTCCTCACCAAGGGTCGTATGCAGAGTATATTGTCGCGGACGAAAACCTAACCTTCGCCATTCCCGATCGGCTTGATTTTGATACGGCCGGGGCTTGTGGGATCGTATCTTTTTTATCCTACAAGCTGCTTGCTGATGTAGCTAAGTTGAGCAAGGGGGAATCGGTTCTGATTCACTCTGCAGCCGGAGGGGTAGGAACGACGGCGATTCAGATGGCCAAAGTGTTAGGAGCGGGAAGCGTTATCGGAACCGTCGGCAGCGAACACAAGATACCAATGGCCATGAGTGCCGGAGCAGACCATGTAATCTGTTATGAAAGAGAAAATTTTTCTGAAAAAGTTAACGAATGGACGGGAGGCAAAGGTGTCGATATCATCTTGGACTCGATTGCCGGAGAGATAACGGAGAAAAGTTTCCAATGTCTTGCTCATTACGGGCGTCTGGTCATGTTTGGGAACTCTAGTGGAAAGAGCGGACAAGTGCAAACCAGTGACCTGCACGCCAGCTGCCGCTCTGTACTTGGATTCAGTTTGGGAACCACTAGAAAAGAACGTCCCGAGCTATTACAGGAAACAGCAACTCACGTATTTTCTCTTTTGGAAAATGGACAGTTGGACATCAAAATCAGTGAACGGTTTCCGCTGAAAGACGCATCGCTCGCACATCAATTGGTAGAGGGCAGAAACAGCTTGGGGAAAGTGCTGTTGTACCTAGAATAACAGTAGTCTGCGATACTGTGTGGAAGCGCAGACTCCATGGCAGGATCGGCCGCACTTCCTACCAATTGGCAGGCGATCGCTCACGCCCCGACCAGTCGGCAGCAGGGGAGAGAAACGGGGTAGTTGCCGTCAACATGTTCCCTTGCCAGACCGCCGCACCAGAGCGAAGCATCTCATCCAGCAAGGTTTTGGCAAAATCATGGGGCTCTTGCCGGAACGCATGGATGCTAAAATCACGAAACCAGCCACAGGTGAGCAAGTACGGCTCTAGCTCGTGCTCAGCCAATCCGTTGCGGATCATCAGTGTGAAAGCAAATATCCGTTTGACCGCATGCCAATTCATCTTGTCCGGTTCGCTCAGCCATTTGGTGTAGCGGCGTTTTGCTGCTTCAATAGCGGCTTGCGGATCGTCTATGGCCGGACCATGCCCAGGGTAGACGCGTTGCAGCGGCAGACGAGCTACCTGCTCCAGACTTTCCAGAGACCGATGCAGGGAAGCGACACCCTCCCGGTAGATGTTGATCCAGCCCACATCGTCACGATGAAACAGATCACCGCCGATCAGGATCTGATGCTCGCGGGAGTAAAGCGACAGGTGGCCCAGCGTATGACCAGGCGTATCGATCACTCGCAGACGGATCTCTCCCGCAGCGATTTCATCACCATCGGATAGCGCTTGATTGACTATGTATGGTTCCACCGGCTGATCAAGCCACTCTGCGCAGCAAGCTTCCCGGTCGCGCCGATTGATCATCTCCGCGTCCCAGCGGTGGGCGGCGATTGGCACACCGTATCTTTGCTGGAAGTGGTGATTTCCGCCGACGTGGTCGCTGTGGTAGTGGGTATTAACGATGAGGCGCAGCTGATCCGGCTGGATTCCCAGCTCTTTTATCGCTTCTTCGGCGGCGGCAATGTCACTGCCAAAGCCGGTGTCGACCAGAATCGGTTCATCTCCCCCGATCAACACCATGTTTGCGCTGGGAAACTCACGCTGTAAAAAATGAAACCGTGTTTGCTTCATAGGTGGACCTCTTTTCCTGGTTTTTAGGGTTGCAGAAAAAAGAAGGGCAACCCGAACTTCACAAGAAATCATCAACAGACGATTCCGATGCAAGGTTTAGATGTCTGGTTTTTTGCGCACAACATGGAGTAGCAGAAAAACATAGATGACCATGCCCACCTCCATGTTTCTTGGAGAGCAATCACACAGGAGTTACAGCGTTTTGCTCACTCTCCAATCAAATCAAGCAGAGATAAAAAATCAACTGCTGCGCCCCAAATGCCACAAACGAATGTGACAAAAGATATGGTCAGCAGCGCCACGCTGCTTCGCAAAACATTGCGAGTCGTATAGAAAGAAACGAGTACTAAGACTGTTCCTGCCAGAAAAGAAAGCAGGCTGATCAACAGCATGATTCATACACGCTCCTCGTTGAGGTAAAGTAGCGACCATAACAATGACAGCCAGTACTTTGAGCCATCGGCGTACTTGTGTTGGAATCGCGATCAAACATAAACGATTCCTCTACCGCAATTGATTTTACAGAATATACATAATTGTACCGTATGATTGCAGTAGGGAGGAACTTTTTTTGAAGGAGGGAGTCGCTTCGCATGTCGATGCTTGCTAGCTCCTACTCTTTCTGTCTAGGCATGATAGAATGACAGCAAGATCGAATACACACGTGACGATGGAGGTACAGATGTCTGATTTGCAAAAAGCAATAACGTTGAGAAAAGAAGGGCAGTTAGAGGAAGCGAAGCGGTTGTTGCTCGACCTGTATGCGAGAGAGCCGGAAAATCCATCCGTCCTCTATCAATGTGCATGGATCCATGATGCGCTCGGACTGGAAAGAGAGGCAGTTCCATTTTACGAAAAGGCGATACAGATGGGACTGCAAAGCAAGGAGAGAAGAGGTGCCCTGTTGGGGTTAGGCAGCACCTATCGTGCGCTTGGGCAGTACGACATGGCCAAGGCAGTGTTTGAACAGGGATTGGCAGAAATGCCTGACGCCCATGAGTTTTCTGTTTTTTACGCAATGGTGCTGCACAACGTGGGGGAGTACGAGGGGGCCATGCAAACCCTGTTGAAAAAAATCGTAGAAGTGACCGATGATCCGGGGATTGCCGGATACAAGAAAGCGATCTTGTTCTATGCGGATCGTTTGCAGGAAACCTGGGATTAGGCGAATGAGGAAGTGATCCAACACATGCGGCCCGAGCAAATCGAGAAAATGGTATCGGCGGTCCCCTGCTTTGCGGCAGTACCATCTAAAGAATGGCAGCAGGCGGGTATATCGACCATTACCCTTCCCGCCCGACCGGTAATCGAGGAGGGACATATCTTTCAGCATGCCTCATTTGTCCTCAGCCGATTTATCTATCGCCAGTTTATCAGGAGAATGGTGTCGGTAACCGGATTGGTGGAAGAGATGTCGTTTTACCCTATGGCTCACAGAGTAGCGGACCTGCTCCTGCGCAAAACCAACGCTCAAACGGATGCCCCCCTGTATGCGACCCATCAGTCGCTTTCTATCGAATTGGGGACGGCCAGGGAAGTGGTCAGCAGGATATTGAAGGATTTTGAAAGACGAGGCTCGATTCGCCTAGGCAGAGGGAAAATCTACCTGGTTCAGCGCAGCGATCTGGAACGGCTGGTTCAGGTATAGTGACGTAGTCACAGAAGCGATGTAGGTTCATCTCCTACCATAAACAGTGTAGAGGAGGGATGAACATGAGGAAAAACGTCGGAAAATGGGATCGGGTGCTACGAGTCGTGCTGGGCATTCTCTTGCTATCGATGCTCGGGTTTGTGGAAGCCCCATGGAAATACGCAGCATGGTTGGGGATTCCACTGCTGCTGACAGGTCTGCTCGGTGTCTGTTTCACCTATGGCATTCTAGGTGTGAGTACCTGCCCGACCAACCGTTCATGAAAGGAGAGGGAATGAGATGAAGCCGTATTACTCCTCTGCCAATCTAAGGCGTATCCCGGAATTGGTCAGCTTAAGCCCCCAAGCGGCTGCCGCCTATCAACATTTCGAGCAGCAGGTCTACCAGACGGCAGACGCCATACCACAAAAGACAAGCAGGAACTGCTCGCGATCGCAGTAGCCCACGTCTCGGGATGTCCTTACTGTATTGATGTACATGTGCTGGAGCGATTCTCAGCCATGGCGTTCACGCACTGAACTCCTATGAAGAGGAAGGCGATAACCCGCCTCAGCAGAACCGAGATGATGGACCGGAGTGTTTTTGCTAAGCTTGGGACAAAAAGAGTCAGAGACAGTGCTTTCCGATGCGGCGCTGTCTCTGACTCTTTTTATTTTATCGGTTCATATCGGTATTGGTATTGGAAAAATGCTATTTTCTCATCGGTATAGGAAGTCCAACGGTCCCAAACACTGTCCTCCAGGTTCGTCTCCTCGGTAACCACTACGCGGTATTCGCCCGGCTGCAGGTCTATGGGCAATGATTCATACATCGCCAATTGTTGCTTTCTTTCATTGGCGGCGAGGATCTTCAATTCTGCCTGTACCGGCTGATCCAGGTGATTTTTCACCATAAACAGATTGCGATAGTCTTCAGTAGAGCAGTCTCTCCAACAAAAACCCCGAGCGGAGTAGAGCAGTTCTACGGAGATCTCCTGTTTTGCCTCTTCATCTCCTGCTGTGGCAAAAACCCGTTCTGCCCGATCCAGTATTTCTGCATATTCCCACTTCTCCCCCAGTGATGCGAACCAGAAAATGGAGAGGAAGATTTGCACCAATAGCAGAATCAAAATAAACAAGGCAACCATTGTTCCGAACAGATCGCGAGTGATAACGAGTGAGACAATTCCGACAAGCAGAAAGATGGCGCCAAATATAATGAGCATGATAAATCCGATCGTAAAGTCACCAACAGAAGGGAGTAGAGGAAAATCGTATGTAGACCGAAAATAGAGGTGGAGGCATGAGGTGACTCCCAAAAGGACCAGGTACGCCAGCAGCCCGGGTAATATTTTTTGTCTCAGGGGTTTTGGGTTGTTGGACGACAAGCCCCGAATCAGGAAGAGGAGGGGGATGCTGGAGATCAAAAGGGATATAAATACCACTTGTATCACCTATTTCCGCAATCTTATTTCCCTATGTTACCATATTTGTACGCTTGTAACAGGTCGGTGTGCAGAAATCGGCCCAGCCACCAAGGGCAGCCGGTACTACGCTAGGTTGGTACTATGAACCGCTTCTCAGACCAGGTACTATTTTGATAGGCACATATACTAGGATCTGGTGGGGATCACATGGCTCTTATCCTTCTTATGTTTGGACCTACGCTGATGATATTCCTCGGCCTGCAAGTGATGGGCAGTGTGCCGATCACGTTTCTGCTGTTCTATAGCTGGCTGTTTGCCGTGCCGTTGTGGGAACTGCTGGTGATCAGAAGAATGACGCTGTCAGAGACATTCCGCAGCCTGGGACTGAGTCTGAATCGGAAAAACCTGTACCATGGCTTCTTCTCCGGCCTTTTTTTCTTCCTGACAATACTGACGGCCGGATACCTGTTTCATCGTTACGCATTTGAGTTGTCTCATCTGCAGAGGGTGTTGGCTGGATGGAACTTTTCAGGAGATCAGGTGATTTGGCTGATGGGCATCGTCATGTTTCTCAATCCAATACTGGAAGAGCTGTATTGGCGGGGGTATATGTGGCAAAAACTGCGTACAGCGTGGAGTGTGAGAGCGATCATCGTGTTTGGCTCACTCTTTTACACGCTGTATCATCTGCTGTCGGTGTTACCGTTGATGAATGGACCGTACCATGTTGTTGTGATCGCTTCCGTCTTTCTGGCTGGAGTGATCTGGGGATATATGCGGCTGATCGGTCAGTCCCTGCTTGGCTCCATTGTTAGTCATATGCTGGCCGATCTTGGGATTATGGCAGTGTATGGTTTGTTTTTGAGGTGAACGGAGAAAACGAGTAACTAGTAAGGAGGGGGAGATTAGATGGAAGTAAGAACACCAACAGAGGGCGAGTTGGAGCTTATCCTGCAACATTCGCCGCAGGCGGCTTTCGAAGGCACGATGGGCAGGACGCGACCTACTTTTGAGAAGATAAAGCAGTTGGTGGAATCCCTGCTGCAGCAAGGTGGACGCTACGTAGTCGCAGTAGAAGAGAACCAGTTGGCTGGATGGGTTCTGTTTGGAGCAAGACAGGATCAGTTCAGTGATCAATGGTTTGGCTTTATCTATGAGCTCTATGTGCTGCCGGAACACAGGGGGAAGGGTGTCTCCAAGCGGTTGATGAGAGAGGCGATCGAACAGTTGTCAGCAGAGGGGTATCGTGAAGTTCGGCTGAGCGTGTACGTGGAAAATCATGCGAAACGGCTCTATGAGCAGCTTGGTTTTGTCGATAGAAATATCACGATGAGTTTGCATTTGTAGTATGAAGGGCTTCTAAACAGGGTCTTGGATCCCCTTGGAAGGTTTACTACGTCTGGTACAGTGGGGGGGTGGCGTGCGATCAGGATTCTCTCGTTCATTTCAATTCTCGTCTTTTTTTCTCTGTCCTCTCCTTATCCGTCTCTCCATTGCTCACATCCTTGTTTTCTCACGGTACGTTTGCCAGCAATATGGCCAGAGAGTTGGAGTACGAAACAGGGGCGTTGGTGGTGATCGGCGTATCGTTTCTCATCGGGATCGCAGCACTGCTCGCATCGTGGCCTGACGGGAAGAGCAGGCGCACGAGATGGGCCTATCTCGGGCTGATCGTGTTCGCGGTGGTTCCGCTGCTGGTGTTGTCATTTCCCATCACCTATATGGTCTCTCAAGAAGTGAGGCGGGAAACCGCTGACGTCCGGCAGTTCGTCAGCTCCCTTCGGGCAGAGCAAAGCGGACTGCTGGATTGGTCCGCCATCAGAGAAGTTCGTTACAATCCAGACGCTGAGAGAATCGAGATCAGTCTGGACTACGATACGGAGAAGATATTGGATTTTTACGGGAAAGCGAAGGAGACGAACCTGGTGTTCCATCGGGTGAAACAATTCCTTGCTGGCGACATCCGTAATCTGCATCACCAGATATGGGACGAGATCGCCGTGCAACAAGAAGTGGTGATCGATGCTTACTGGGATGAGCAGCGAGTGCACGTGTCCCGAACAACGGAGAGCACGGATTTAGACAGCGATTCGGATTACTACTCGTTTGATTTGCAGAAAAAGGAGACTCAGTTGATCTTGCGCTATTACGTAGAGGGGACATGGAACGAACGGGTGATAGAAGAAGAGTGAAGCAACGACCAAGAGGAGGTCTTCCCATGGCTGACATGACCGGGACGATACTGCATGAGCTGCAAAAAATCGAACAGGAAGAGCGGATCCGCATCCTGTACGCCTGTGAATCAGGCAGCCGGGCATGGGGATTTCCTTCCAAAGACAGTGACTATGATGTGCGCTTCCTCTATATCCGCCCTGTTGATTGGTATCTCTCTATCTTTGACAGGAGAGATGTGATTGAGCGGCCCATTCACGAGATGCTGGATATCAGCGGTTGGGATCTGCGAAAAGCCCTGCAGTTGTTTCGTAAATCCAACCCGTCCCTGTTGGAGTGGCTGCAATCGCCGATCGTATACCTGGAGCAGTACAGCGTGGCAAATCAAATCCGGGCGTTGGCGTCACTTACGTACGCGCCAAAATCCAGCGTGTATCACTATCTAAACATGGCCAAGGGCAACTATAGGGACTATCTCCAGAGTGAACAGGTGAAGAGCAAAAAGTATTTCTATGTACTCCGGCCCATCCTGGCCTGCTGGTGGATCGAACAATATGGAACGATGCCGCCTATACAGTTTCATCGCCTGATGGAGGAACTGCTTCCTGATGGGAGTGAAGTGAAAGCCAGCATAGAGCAGTTGCTGATACGAAAAAAGGCGGGCGAAGAATGGGATGTTGAGCCGAGAATAGAGCCGCTTCACGATTTCCTGGAAGAACGGATTGCCCGTTATGAACGGCTGGCTGCCAACTTCGATAACGGCTCTGCGGGGAGTCAGGATGATCAGCTCGACGAACTGTTCCGCGCGGCATTAAGGGAGGTATGGGGGTGAAACCCCATGCTGATCAGGTGTGATGCTGCAGCATGGGTGCCAAGCAGCCTCACCATCGACCTAGTATGAATGTTGCTGCAGATACTGAGGCCATCTGTAGGCAAATGAGAGAAAGTCACGAAAGCACGGATGCCTGTTTCCGTGTTTTTGTTTGAAATAGTACTTTTACAGACATAGTAATATGTGTTATGATGTATTGGCTGAAGGATGGGGGGCGTAACAGATTGAACCAGCCGTTTTACAACAGTGATTTGGTCCGGGGAAACATCGATACCATTATCCTCTGTGTGCTGCTGCAAGGGGATAATTACGGTTATCAGTTAATTAAGGAAATCTACCGCAAAAGTGAAAACCGGTTTGAATTAAAAGAGCCGACGCTGTATTCCAGTTTGCGACGTCTCGAAAAACAGAACATGATCCAATCATACTGGGGTGAAGAGACCCAGGGCGGGCGGAGAAAATACTATCACATTACGGAGGCGGGCAGGGAGATGTACAGACAAAATTATGCGGCATGGAAGGCAGCGAGAGATCTGATAGACCGCCTGATCGAGAGTGGAGGGGAGGAGTAAGCCGTGAAAGAGTTGGAGCGATTTGTAGAAGACTTGTTTGCCAACTACAGAGAAACCAGAGAGATCCAAGAACTGAAGAGGGAAATACTCAGCAACCTGGAGGCGAAAGCAACCGACTACATCGCTGAGGGCATTCCTTACCTGGAAGCCGTCCATCGCGCCACTAGACATATGGATACGGTTGACTTTCTGGTCGAGGACCATCAACCGGTATACGTAAATCGCTACAAAACGGATCTGGTACAGACGGCGCTCTTGTATCTGCTGGTCGGCTGGATTCTGACCATCCCAATTCGAATGGTATCGACAGGCGTATGGGTTAACAACTTGTTCACGCTGGCCGTCGCACTTTGCACGGTTGCCTATTTCCTCCTCGCATCGAAGAAGGATGATCACTTTCGCAATGCGGTATCGATTATCCATCCGATGAAGCTGGCCAAACGAAGCAAAGCGGCATGGGTCATCTGGGCGATGTACGTTTTGATGATGACGGCCTATACCGCAGCGATCTGGTTCGGAAGTGATCTCTGGTTTGGCCGCCCGATCAGCATCGATGGCCCATACCAGTTTGCCGTCGCTGCGGTTGATTTTGCGGCACCTTTTGCAGCAATTGTTGTACCCTTGCTATTTCAGACAGCGCATCGTCTGGCCAGCAGATACGAGGTGAACGTGTGAGATGAAGAAGAGAAATGGATGGATCATTGCACTGATGATGATTGGTGTTATCGGCATGTTGTATGTGGAGGGCGTTGCCAAGCCGCAGCTGCAGCGACAGGAACAGCAGGAGCAGTTGGCGCAGCTCAACCCCTTGACCCATGATATCGCTCACGTGTTGCCATATAAAAGCAAGTACATGGGGAATGCAGGCAATCTGACCAACCTCAACAACCGGCTCCCCCTGTACAATATCGCAAAAACGTATCAGCTCTACCCTGATCAGCTAACGGCAGAGATTTCCTACGAGGAGGCAGCGGCCAGCATCGATGAAGAGTTGCGTACGCATGCGATCGTCTACAATTCAACGGCAAACTTTGTACTGATCGATAATCTGCAAGTCCTGAAGCTCAACTTCCAGGACGACTCCTATACGATTCGAAGAGAGGCGGTAGAACGATGGTACGGAGATGCGTTCAACTCCCTGCAGGAAAAAGAGCGATGGGAGAAGGAGGTCAGCAGCAAGCTGTCCGATCAGGGTTACGTTAAACGGTTTATGGAAAAAAACGTATTCGTATCGCAGACCTACAATGCTTTAGGAGAATGAAGAGGATCGGTACGGCGATTCGTTGGTTTCGTTATACCCCCGAAGGACCCCTGCGCCAATGCGAAGAGGTCCCTTTTTCCGCTTCAATGATCATGCTGGTGCTGTTTGCCTTGTGTAGAAGCATCACGATTTTCTATGTACCCGCGTAATACGTCATAACGGGCAACTTGCTCGGGGGAGAGGATTTCTTTTGTTTTGAGATGGGTTTGCAGATGGACAGTTCGCAATTGCCCTTCCACCATGGCAATCTGGTTGACTATTGCGGTGAGCTCTTCCTCTGTGATCCACCCGCTTGCGAACGATTTGTCTAACTGGCTTTCCAGTTCAACCAGTCTTTTTCCCAGTGTTTTTGCCTCTGAGGTCATGTCGTCGGCCAATTCCTTGATCGCACTCTCTTGATCAGGATGCAGCCCTAATTCCTTGCCAAAGTCGAGTGTGTGTTTGGGACCGGGATAGTGATTTAGTTCCGCAGATAGCGCGTACTGCAAGCCCGCACCTTTCAACAGGCCTTCTATTTTTTCGGCAGACAAGGCTTTTATCGTGCGGCTCTGCAAGTCGGTGTATGGTTGTGAAACAGCGGGTTCCGTTGTTTCTGCAGCGCTACATCCGATGGATAGAACGGTTACGGACGAAAGCAAACCGGTCAGAAGGATTGTTTTGCTGAACACATTCTCACTCCTCCGTCATCGTATTTTCTTTTTCCTTTTTCAGTGATTGGATAAGGTGAGACAAGGCTGACAATACCTCTGGTTGTTTGTCGAGTGGAATACCGTCCAGTATTTTCTGATATTTTGCCCGTCGCCTTTTTTCCACCTGATCGTTCGCCCGTCGCCCCTGATCGGTAATGGATATGAGCGTTTCTCGTCGATTGTGGGGGTTCGTTGTTCTTAAAACGAATCCCTTTTTCACAAAAGCATCAATCAGACGGCTGGTTGTACTTTTGTCGATGTACAACCTGTTTGCCAATTCTTGCTGCGTGATCGCACCTGCGCTGCTTAATTCATGGAGAGCATGGGCTTGTGTGATGTTGATCGGTGCTCCACAAGGTGTTTTATTTTGTTCCAATACGCCAAACAAGCGAATAAACTGTTGGATTTGCTGTTGCAGAATCAAAGACTTGTCGGAATCCATCATTCCCCCCCCCTTTTTTTTTGGTTTACTATACAACTGTTGTTGATGCAACTATGATACAAGTGAAAGGAAGAGATGTCAACAGGCAGAGAAGGCTCGTTACGTGAGGAGAAGTTTCTGGGGGAGGAACTTGGGGCAGATCGTCGAAATCGTATCATGGGTTGTAACCAGTGGTTGCTATGGGCTGCACACCACACTACGGTAGCAGGGCTCCGGATGTTC
Organism: Brevibacillus humidisoli; assembly: GCF_020923435.1. Taxonomy (NCBI): domain Bacteria; kingdom Bacillati; phylum Bacillota; class Bacilli; order Caryophanales; family Paenibacillaceae; genus Brevibacillus; species Brevibacillus humidisoli. The sequence goes on from NZ_CP087263.1 coordinate 156,280, forward strand.
CGCAGCGCCGACGCGGCGGGTTTCGGGCGGGGGACGGGCAGACCAGTTATAGAATAATAAGATGGGAAAAGAGGATAAACCGTGAAAGACATCAGCCATGCCGCACTCCTGATCACCTGCATCTTTATCCTGATCCCGATCTGGGTCTCCTATCAGCAAAACCTTGGTATTGCCAGGGAAATCGCGCTTTCTACCCTCCGTGGCGCGATTCAGTTGATCGTGATCGGGTACGTGATTACCTACGTTTTTTCCATTGAATCATGGTATGCGTTGGGACTTTTTATCCTCACCATGATCATGATCGCAGGCAGGAATTGTGCGCGGAGAGGGAAGCAGTTCCCTCATGCGTTTGCCATTGCAAGTGCCGCGATATTGGTGGCGGAAGTGATATCCGTTTCGGTATGGCTCATGTTTGATATCATCGACGCCAAAGCACAGTACATCCTGCCGATGAGCGGGATGATCATCGGTGGATCGATGATTGTAGCCAGTGTGACCTTTGAGCGGATGCTAAACGAGTTTAAGCTGACAAAACAGATGATACTGGCCAAGCTTGCCTTGGGAGCGAATCCGCGACAGGCGTGTCAGGAAATGATAAAGGCGACTGTAAAAGCGGCTTTGATCCCCAATATCGAGACGATGAAATCAACCGGGCTGATTCATCTGCCAGGAATGATGACAGGAGTGATTATTGCCGGTGCTTCCCCTATCATCGCCGTAAAGTACCAGTTGGTGATATTGGTCAGTTCCATGTCCACTTCTGCGATTACGGCCCTGCTGGTCAGTTTTTTGTCGTATCCCTCGTTTTTTAAGCAGAAGATGTTTTGAGGATGGGGCTGTTAGACTGTAGACAGGTGGGGGCGTCGCGGGGGGAGAGCAGCTCTTTTCCTGCAGTCGCGCCGTTGCCAACCTGCGAGGAAGCGGGACTGTCCGCTGCGCCAGTACGCAAGCGGGCGGGCGCAAAAGGGGTTATTGCTACGAGGCAACTCAGAGTTGCGCCCGAAAGCCCCCGCTTCGGACTGGCTCCGCTAGGTTGGTTGGCAAAAGTTGCTCCTTCCGGAAAAGAGCTGTTCTCCGCCTGTACCGAGGTTTTGTCTACACACAAAAACAGCCCTTCTCTATAAAGGGCTGTTTGATCGTACCGTTTTTCTAAATAGGGAGCAGCGCTACGCTCTCTTTCGAGGAGAGAGCTTCTATCATTTGGTGCCACTCCTGCGGCTTGTTCGGCAGGACGGAGTAGTAGCGAGTCAGGAAATCGACGATCAGTTTTGCATCCAACTGGTTGGTCTCCTCTTCAGACGGGAGGAAGCATAGGTCCAGTCCGGTTACGGGCTGTCCGTCATTGTTCCAGGAAGGGTGGACGTAAGGGAAGTCCAGACGTTTGTACCCAAGATGAGACAATACTTCACGCCGAACATAGGGGTCCATTGGCTTTATCCCGCCAAACTGGTGCTCCTCCACCCGATAGGGATCGTAGATTTCGGCAAACATCCCGTATAACGGCTTTCCGCATGCGGCGGCAAGCGCGGTGAGGTCGTCCATCCGCTTGCGAGCCAAAAACCGGCCAATCCCCAGACCAGCTTGACCAATGATTGTGAAGTCGGTCATCGCCACATGCATATCTTCATAGTAGCGATACTCTGTCGCTCCAACGACGTTGCCATCGTGAACGGCAACAAATACGCGGATTCCCGGGTCTTCCAGCGGCTCTTTCCAGAGATCGAATGCCAATACCTCCTCAGGCGGGAACACGTCCTGCATGAGCTGATGCATTTTTGCAAACAAGGGATCTTCGATACTTGTAATTCTTACATAATCCATTTTCATCATTCTCCTTGCGAAGGTAGTGACGGGCAAAAAGGGTTTTTCCATTCCATCAGCGCCCCATAATGGCAAGATTCCTCATCTTCCAAGTAGTTGGCCACTACCTGAACGGGGGTGCGTCCACAGCGCAGCAGGAAGGTGAGGACAGGATCTTTCAGCTCCCCTTTTACGACAGCTTCCAGATATTGCTCAGCAGTCATCTCATTTGCCTTTCGATGATAGCCAGGCATCCTGCCGCCGCCCAACAGCCGCTCCAAGCGTTTATGAACCACTACATCGTACATCGATAACATCAGCCATTTTCCCAACCCTAGCTTTCGGTAAGCAGGGCGTACGCCAATATCGACTACGTAAAGGGTATTGCCTTTTGGGTCATGGTTGCGGATGTAGCCGCTATCTGTGATTTCTTCCCATGTGTGTTCCGGATGATCCGGGTCAAAGTTGACCAGCAAGCCGGTCATCGATCCGGCGATCTCCCCGTCTACTTCAACACACAGGGCCCCCTCCGGGAACAAGCTCACGTGGTTTTGTAGTTGCTCGGTATTCCACCACAGTTCAGACGGGAATGGAGGAGGAAAACTCTCCTGCTGAATGCGAATTAACCCGGGAAAGTCCTGTTCGGTATAATTGCGGATGACAGCCGGGATTGGCCGATCCTGGTCAAAAACGTAAAACTCTTTGCAATACATGCGCCTCCCCCTCAAAGAGTAGATTAGCTCTCGCTTGTTTATTTCCAATCCGGATAGAGATCGGTACGTCGATCACGCCAAGTGGTAACCGAGCCGCTTTCACGAACTTGATACAACAGTTCCAGATCCAGGTCAGCGGTCACGATCATGTCATCGTTAATTTCTCCTTCTGCCAAGATGCCGCGTGGAGGGAATGGGATATCGTTAGGAGTGATGATCGCCGCCTGACCGAAATTGGCCCGCATAAAGTCAACGGTTGGCAGGGACCCGACTGTTCCTGTAGTGACGACGTATACCTGGTTTTCTACCGCTCGCGCATGGCTGGTGTAGCGGACCCGATGGAATCCATGCCGGTCATCGGTGCAAGACGGACAGAATATCACATCCGCTCCCTTGGCCTTCGCCATCCGAACGATCTCGGGAAACTCGATGTCATAGCAGGTGAGCATCGCGATCGTTCCCTTGTCTGTTTCAAAAACCTGGAGATTCTCCCCTGGAGTCATCCCCCATTCCTTCACTTCTGTCGGCGTGATATGCAGCTTGGGCTGTTCGATAATCCTGCCATCCGGATAAAACAGATGGGCCACATTGTACAGCCGATCGTCTTTGCGGATGACATGGGTTCCTGCGATGATGTGCATGTTCGTTTGCTCGGCTAAGGACGAAAACAACTCCCGGTACTGCTCTGTGAAGTCGGGCAGGTCTTGAATCGTCAGGGCGTTGCCTTGTTTGTCTCCGATCGACATCAATTGAGTGGTAAAAAACTCAGGGAACAACAGAAACTCGGCGCCGAATTCCTCGGCTGTTTTCACATAATGGGCCGATTGATTGGCAAAATCTGCGAATGAGCGGATGGTATGCAGATGGTATTGGACAGCCGCTACTCTTAGTTTCATGGTCTCCTCCTCCGTAGGAACCGCAAATGATTCCGTACACAGTAATATACCGATTATCAGGCATACGCCCGATTTTTGAAAGTACGCACTCCAAAGTAAGCTAGTTTCTTCAAGGTAACCTTGTTCAACGCCTCTCGCAGGAATCCTTGTCGGAACCTGCTACCGTCTCTAGTTGGTTATACGCAACAGGCGCAGCGCGTTAAGCGTAACCAGGAGCGTAGCTCCCATATCGGCAAATATCGCCATCCAGAGGGTCAGCCAGCCTGGAAAAATCAACAGCAGGGCAACAGCCTTGATCGCCAGGGAAAACGTGATATTCTGCTTGATGATGGCCAGAGCCCTCCTGCTTAACGCAATCGTAAATGGCAGTTTGGACAGGTCGTCACTCATCAGCGCGATGTCTGCCGTCTCCAGAGCCGTATCTGAGCCTGCGCCGCCCATGGCAAAGCTGACCGTGGCCGTAGCGAGAGCCGGCGCATCGTTAATGCCGTCCCCTACCATCGCCACATGACCATGTTTGTTGATCAATCGCTTGATTGCTTCTCGTTTATCCTGTGGCAGCAATCCCGCGTCCACATCGCTGATGTCAAGCTGTTGGGCGATTGCCGCAGCCGTTGCTTGATGATCTCCGGTCAGCATCACTGTCTGACCGATACCTAACTGATGAAGTTTTTGCAATGCCTGCTTGCTGGTTTCACGGATCTCATCGGCCACGGCGAACAGGGCGATGATTTCTTCTTTCGTGCCAAGCAGCATCACGGTTTTTCCTTGTTCCTGCAGGGTGGCAATCTCTTGACGGTTCGACTGATCCATTCCACCGGGGAGGATCTCTTCAAAAAGGCGTGGACTGCCGATATGGTACAACGTGCTGTTCACTACTGCCTTGGCTCCTTTTCCGGTAAGGGAGACGAAGCTTTCTGCAGCGGGAATCGGCTTGCCCAAATGATTGGCCTGCCTGATGATCGCCGAGGCCAGCGGATGCTGCGACCCTCTCTCGATCGCCGCTGCGATGATCAGACATTCATCCCTGGGCAGGGAGCCAACCGGTTTGATGTCGGTTAACGTCGGTACACCTTTCGTCAGTGTTCCTGTTTTGTCAAAAGCTATGGCAGAAAGCCTGCCTGCTTCTTCCAGATGAATGCCCCCTTTGATCAGGACACCGTTGCGGGCAGCCGTGCCGATCGCGGTCACGACCGCTACGGGCGTGGATATCACCAGTGCACAGGGACAGCCTACAACCAACACGGCCAGCCCCCGATAGATCCATTCCGCCCAGTTTGCTCCAGCGAACAGGGGGGGCAGCACGGCGATGGCCAATGCTGTCAGCATGATGAGAGGCGTATATACACTGGCGAATCGGTCGACAAACGCTTGGGAGGGAGCCCGTTCCGCCTGTGCTTCCTCTACCAGGTGGATGATTTTTGCCAGCGTCGTGTCTTCGAACCTCTTCGTTACGGATACCTCCAACAGCCCTTCCTGATTCAGAGTCCCAGCATATACCTCATCGTCAACATCTTTGGTGACGGGGACCGACTCACCGGTTATCGCTGCCTGATTGACCGAGGAGGCGCCCGTGATTACTTTGCCGTCCATGGCGATTTTCTGCCCCGGTTTGACGATCATAATCTCTCCGACACGCACCTCGTCCACAGGCACCTGTATCTCTTGATCGTTCCGGCGAATCAGGGCTTCATTTGGCGCGATCTCGACGAGTGATCGAATCGATTCTCTTGCCTTGTCCATGGAATAGCTCTCCAGGGCCTCGCTGATCGCGAACAGAAAGACCACCATTGCCCCTTCTCCCCATTCGCCAATGGCGGCAGCTCCGAGGATCGCAACCGTCATCAAGGTATTCATGTCAAACTGGAGGCGGACGAGATTGCGGACTCCTTTTAAGAAAAGTGTATAGCCGCCGATCAGGATCGACAGACCATAGCTGAAAACAGACAGACTGTTCTCGTCGCCGTACTGCGCGCCAAGCAGCCAGCCGGTCAGCAGCAGCAACGCCGAAATGGCGGTGCGGATGGTCGCTTTTCGATGCCAGAACGGTTCCTTGCGGCCAGCCGATCGCTCTGATTCGGGGTATATCTTCAAGCCTTCAAACGCTCCGGCCTTTTCCAGTTCTGCGATGGACGCTTCTCCGACAACCGTTAGTTTCGCTGCACCGAAGTTAACCTGGGCGTCCTGGACATGCGGCAACTGCTTCACGTTTTTTTCAAAGGTAGCGGCACAGCCTGTACACGTAAAACCCTCTACCCGATAAATGTTTCTTTTGACGCTTTCATCCACGTTATTCACGCTCCTTGCTGTGTACCATGGCTAACAGAATCAACTGCTTGACGTGGTCGTCATCGAGAGAGTAGAAGACCAATTTTCCCTCTTTGCGGTATATGGCCAAGCCCATATTTCGCAGCAGGCGCAGATGGTGTGACGCGGTAGCGACACTTGAACCGATGATATTGGCTACGTCACAGACACATAACTCCTGCTCCACACAGAGTGCGTATGCAATCTTCATCCGCGTATCGTCAGCCAATGCTTTGAACACCCGTGCAGCTGTTCTTGTATCTTGAGTTGTCAAATCTGACTTTACTCGATTTACTTTCTGTTCATCAAAACAGAAAACTTCACAGCAATCTGCTCTAGTCGGCATGTGTATCACCCGCTTTTTTGGCAGTTTTTTTCTATCATATAAGGATTTGATGTTACAGTCAAAAGTATATTTGAATGTATCATCCCCATCTTTTTTAATCGCTACGGCTGTATGCGTCATGGCGGTGGCTCGACCCGTTTTCATTGAAGAATAAAGGTTAGCCTGACACGGAATCCTAGAGAAACAAATCTGTATTGGCAGGGGGGCAGTATGAAGCGGAATATCAGGCTTTCTAGTCCCGAAATAGGGGGCTTGTGGGGTACGTACCAGCAAGAAAGCATGACCGTCTGTATGCAGAAGTACTTTCTCCATCATCTCCAAGATGAGGAGATAAAAAACGTTCTGCAGAAAGCATTGTCGTACTCCCTGTCACGTATGGAGCAGATCCGGGCGCTTTTTGCGGAGGAGAATTTCCCGACTCCCAACGGGTTTACGAGCGAGGATGTTGATTTGACTGCTCCACCGCTCTTTTACGATCCATTCACGTTAAGCTTTGTATACGCAATGAGTCGAATGTCGATGGTCAATTACGCTTTTGTGCTCTCCAGTACCGCACGAAATGACGTCCGTACCTTTTTTACATCTTGTCTCAATCAGGCAGCAGAGATTTACAACGATTCCACGTCACTCATGTTGTCCAAAGGGATTTACGACCGACCACCGATGATCGCTTATCCCAAAAAGGTGGAGTACGTCCAAAAGCATTCTTACATGATGGGACTACTAGGCAAAAAAAGGCCGCTCAATGCAGTAGAGCTCACCGAAATCTTCTTAAACATCGAGCGCAACTACTTCGCCGTATTAATCTGTCTGGGGCTGCTGCAGGTGGTGAAAGACAAGGAAATCCAACGATATTTAAAAAAGGGTAAGGCGATCTCTGAAAAACAGATTCGTTTGTTTAACGATCTGTTGATTCAGGAGGAGCTGCTGGGAACGGTGCCAGTCAGTATGGAGGTAACGGATTCCACTACGTCTCCCTTTTCGGACAAGTTGATTGTTAGCCTTTTTCATTACCTGAATTCCATTGATATCACACTGGTAGGACATGCTCTCTCCCTGTCGATGAGGACCGATCTGGCGGCAAACTACAGCAAGGTCATCGGTGAGATCATCCTGTATGCTGAAGAAGGATTTTCCATTATGGTAAATCGAAGATGGATGGAACAGCCTCCGCAAGCGGAGAACCGCAGAGAGCTGGTCAAAACGAAGTGACGCAGAAGGGATTCAAGATACGACAATTTGAGGGAATGACAAATAGCAGGCCAACCGAATTCCAGGATCCGGTTGGCCTGTTTATGAAAGTATATCGATCACACTTGAATAGTGAGGCAGTCGGCCAGGGCTTGCTGCAGCGTCCCTTTTGTCTCCGCCCGGTGTTCAAATGTTAATCCGGATCGAATCATTTGTCTGACGATTTCCGGTCGTATACCGGTCACAATCGTTTTGCACCCCATCATGGAGATTCCTTCGATTACTTTCAGCATGTGCTGAATGACCTCTGGATCCATGTTGGCCGTTCCCGACAAGTCCAGGATCAGGCTCTCAATCCGGGTATTCCCTACGGCTTGAATCACCTTCTCTTCAATCGTGCTTGCCCGGTATGAATCAATGACGCCGATCAGGGGAAGGATCGAGACTGCTTCCGTTACCGGTATGATCGGAACGGACAAATCTTCAACCAGATTGCGCTGCACCTGGATCAGCCTGTCCTTAAACTGCGAATAGCTAAGGAAGAAACAGCTCAGGAAATGATCGACCATCTCGTTGATCTGTTTCTCCAGTGCAAAGAATTCTTCACGGTTGCTTTCATTTCCACGAAGCCGATCGTAATTGTACAGGAAATTCCACATCGCCCTTCGCACCGACTGGATCCATTCCAGTTTAAAGGCTAGCGTCAAAGAATATTTTGCCCATGCTTCCCCTTCCACTTTGGCAAATGTGATCATCTCGTGCTCCCTGTTTTCGACGATATAGAGCACCAGCTTGTGTGCATTATGTAATAGATTAATGTTGCCGATAGCGTTTATCTCCTCGATCTTGTCTCGCACATTGACTGCTTCTGCCAGCAATCGCTCCTCAAAAGCGGCTCGGTTTTCCAAAAAGAACTCCCGGATCCCTTGACCTTCCACATATTCCGGTTCCACTTGGCTTCGTGGAGAAAAAAGGAGTGCCTAGTCGTTCAAGACGGTCTCGCGGGATCCCTACTCCCGTGTCCTGAATGATGACAAAGACCTGCTCATCTTTGACAAAATGTTTGACGGTGACAGTTGCCTTTCTCAGGTATCGCTTCAAATGCGTTCTTCAGCAGGTTAAAGAAAGCGGATTTGTGCCTCATTTCACAGAAAAATCGCGTCATGGATTGGTGAGATGTGGAAATACTAAATGGATAGGATCGCGAAAGTTGAGGGAGCACCGATGCAGTTATCTGAACCCGTTCAAAAACAAATCGAAAAACTGTATCAGGAAAACATATTGCTCGACGACCGGATGGCAGCGTTGTGGCAGAAGGAGATTTTGTTTACCCCCAATTGGTGGTTAGGGGTGATTCTCAGTATTGTCCCCTGGGTGTTGTGGTTGTTTTTTCGAACGAGAGAGAGCACGCATCGCCTGATGTATGCCGGTTTTTTTGTGATGATGATCTCCGCGTTTCTTGATTTTCTGGGTGTCAGGAACGGGCTGTGGTATTACAAAGCAGAAGTATTCCCTTGGTTTCCTGCCTACGAGCCTTGGGATGTTACCTTAATGCCTGTTACTGTGCTGTTTCTGCTCCAGTTTAGACCCAACATGTCTCCATTTGTGAAGGCTGTGTTGTTTGCAGGACTGGCCGCATTTGTAGGTGAGCCCTTGTTTGTCTGGTTGCAACTGTATCAACCGAGAAACTGGGAGCACTATTATTCGTTTCCCGTCTACATGGTGATTTATCTGATCGCTCACTATCTCAGTTCCCGCAAGCATTTTGGCAGGCTTTCCGATTCTTAAATGGTTGAATGACCCCGACCCCTGGTTCGGTTGTCAGGCTGGTTATCCTTTCCGTAATCTTACATAAATTGAGTGATTGCAAGCTCTTTGTTCTAGGGTATTGTTGAAGAGGATTGGCTTCCATTCGTCTCTGTTGAGGACGTGATGATGTCCATCGCAGGAGGGACTACTTGGCAAGCTTCTGATTCCTACATCCTGAACAAGAGGTTGTGTGTACTGTGGAGAGAATGACGAGCGTTGGCGCGATGTTTCTATTGCTGCTGACATCTCTTGCTTTGGGGATCATTTCTTTGTCGCAGGCGGAACAGTACGTGTTGGCGGGAAGCATCCTCGCCATGGGGCTGCTTTTTCTTCTCCTGCATAGAATGCACGGATTTACGCTGCTGATCGTGTATGTGATGGGCTTGGTGGGCTACACCTTATGGGTTTCCTTTGACCGGGATATCCAGCTTGGGCTGCAAGGTGCGTTGATCTGGAGGCAGACCGTGTGGACGCTGGCAGTTGCGGCGGTCTGGCTGTTCGTCTACAGCATCAAACAGCAGAGGGAAGAACTGAAGCAGCTTCGCCGCCAGGTGGCCGAACTGCAAAAAGTGGAACCATCCACGGGTGTGCTAACCTTCAATGAATTCATGGAAAAGGCAAAATTGCTTTTTACCGGAGTAAAACGAAGAGGCGAGCAGGGGTTTTGCCTCTTGATTCAGATCGTTGGCGAACAGGACGGCAAGCCGTACAAACAGCCTGTCCTGTACGAAAAAGTGGTGGCCATCCTGCTGCGGACGGTTCGCCAAGATTATGATCTAGTAGGCAAGCTGGCTTGCGATCGGCTGGTTGTCTTTCTGACCAATACCAACCGTAAAGGTGTCGAGTCCGTCTTGGAACGATTCGAGCAGAAAGTGGTGCAGGAGCCTAATCTGGACATGTGGATGCTGCAGGTTCGCATACAGCAAATCGCTGAGGACTGGACCACCTTTGAACGGGAGACAACGGCCTTTGCTGAGGAGATCTCGGCATGAGCAGCTTACTGATGATCATTACCTTCTTTTTCTGGCTGCTCCTGTTCTACTATTCGCTCCTGACGGTGGCGGGCCTGCTCTATCGGGTGCGGAGCAAACCACCGTCGCAACTGGAGCGTTACCCTAGTGTAGCGATCCTTATACCGGCCCACAACGAAGCGGTTGTTATCGCTGATACCCTGTACGCGATGAGCAAAATCAAGTATCCCGGCGATCTGCAGATCTACGTGCTAAATGATTGTTCTCAGGATGAGACAGGAGAGATTGCTCAGTATTATGAGCACTCATACCCCTATTTTCATCATGTCCACGTCCCGCCAGGCGAGCCCAGAGGGAAAGCGCGTGTGCTCAATTACGGCATCTCCGTGACGGAGTCGGACTACATCTGTGTCTACGATGCAGACAATCAGCCAGAGCCGGAGAGCGTGAGATTGTTGGTAGAAGCAGCGGAAACGGTTCCCGGTGCCGTCGGTGCCGTCGGCTATGTGAAGACGATGAACGAGTCGGCCAACTGGTTGACCCGGATGATTGCCCTGGAGTTCTCCACCTTTCAGTTGCTGATGCAGTCCGGCCGCTGGATGCTGTTTCAGCTCGGGTCACTGACCGGCACCAACATGCTGGTCAAACGACGAGACTTGCTGGATGCCGGTGGATATGATCCGTATGCGCTGGCAGAAGACGCCGATTTAACCGTGACACTGACAGAACGGGGAGGGCTCTTGCTCATCGTTCCAGAGGCTCGCACCTGGGAACAAGAGCCGGAAACGATCAGGGTATGGTTGAGGCAGCGGACACGCTGGATGCAGGGGAATCTGTATCTGCTGGAAAAGGCGATGAAAAACCCGTGCATGTTCAAGGGGCGCAATCTATTCAATACAGCCCAATTGCTGTTGGTCTATGTGTGCTTTACCGGATTCCTCCTGGTGTCGGATCTCTGGTTTCTGTTCGGGCTGTTTGGCATGACCGATCTGGCCCAGGCGGTACAGGTGCCTCTGCTGATCCTCTGGTTTGAATCGTGGCTGATCTACTATGTTCAACTCGTATCTGCCCAAATGGTTGACAAAGTGATCAGGCCGCTGGATTTGCTCGTATCGTTCGTGATGTACTTTTCCTATTCCCAGCTTTGGCTGTTCATTTTGTTGCGGGCGCTTTACTTCCAAATCAAGCTGAAGCGAACAAAAAAAGCGCCCGTCTGGGACAAAACGGATCGCTTCCAACAGGCTGGACAGCAGGACAAATCGTCGAGAATGCGCCTGCTGCCATAGCTCTGGTTCTTTTCGCAGCTCCAATTCTTTTTAAGGTCTGTGCCCCAACTGCTCCGACATTTCTGATGTGATCTGAAGCAGATGGTTGCGGATCGAGTCAACCTGCGGTTGCACACGGTCAGTTGGACCAATCACGCTCACAGCTGCAACCACCTGATCGGTTGCGTCGAACACCGGAGCAGCCATTCCCGTCACTCCCTGATTGCGGCGATTCCAGCTCATCTCATAGCCTCTCTCTTTGATTTGCCGCAAGTTTTCTTTAATCTCCTCCACGCTAGCAAAGGATTGCGGCGTGTATTTTTTTAGCTCCACATCTGACAGTACTTCCTGCTGGAAGGCATCGGATTGATAGGCAAGCAGAACACGTGAACCGCTCGTTGCATAAGGCGGAAAACGACGGTAGATTTCCACGTTGAAGCGGATGGGATGAGGTGAATCCAGTTTGGCAACGTAGAGTGCATCGGTTTTGTCGAGAATGCAAAGAACCACTAATTCCTTGGTCTGCGCAAGCAGTTGATTGAGGTAGGGAGCAGAAAAGTCGACAATATCGTGGTTTTTGATTACTTTGTTGCCCAACTCCAATAACGTGTATCCCAGAGTGTACTGCTTGGTTGCCTCATTTTGCCGAATAAATCCTTCAGACTCAAGCGTTGCCAAGATCTTGTGCACGGCCCCCTTTGACAGTTGCAACCGCTTACTTAACTCCGTGACACCCAACTCTTTGGGGGAATCTAGAAACACTTTTAAAAGCTTGCAGCTGTTACGTACAGAAGAAAGGAAGTTCTCCATCGTCATAAAGCCCCTTTAAAAAATCAGTCTTAGGAAAATAATTACTAGTCTACCACAATTCAAGCAAAAAAACGTGGAAAGCGCAATCGACAACCCGGCGTGGTGCTTTTCTCAGATTTAGTTGAATTGTCAGTCCCTTTATGCTAGTATAGCATAGTAGTTTCCTAATTGGAAACACTGTTCATATATAGTGAACAACATTTGAGAACAAGAGGGGTTGATTGTCGTGATGAAAAAGGCATTATCCGTATTATCCGTCATGTCGCTGGTTGGATTGCTGCTGGCTGGCTGTGGGAACTCCGAGCCCCAACCCGCTGCATCTAATCAGACGACGTCGGGAGGGAATGCAGGCAGCGAGGTTCAAATGGAAGGAGAACTGGTAGTTGCCGGCAATGGTTCTACTGTAGAGAAGTTAATGAAAGACAAGATTTTCAAAAAGTTTAATGAGAAATATCCAAACGTAAAGCTTACTTATGTTCCTGGTGTCTCAACAGAGATCGTCGCCCAGGTGAAAGCACAGAAAAATGCGCCCCAGATTGACGTGGCTGTGATTGAAGGCGGCGAGCAGGAGAAAGGGCACCAAGCTGGACTTTGGGAGCCTATCACAGAAAAAGACGTACCTAACATGAACAAGGTTCCCAAAGAGTATCATGTAAGCGATAACAGTGGCGTTACCGTGAACGTGACGCCGATCGGCATTTCCTACAATGCCAAGCTGGTTGAGGAGAAAGGACTGCCGATCCCAAAATCCTGGAACGATCTGACCAAACCAGAGATGAAGGGCTACATCACAATGGCTGGCATCACCAGCAACTTCGGACGTTCTCCACTGATCATGCTCTCGTATGCGAACGGTGGATCGGAGAAAGATATGGACCCTGGCTTTGAGAAGTTGAAGATCATTGCAGGGTATATGCCTACCTTTGCCAAAAGCTCTGCCCAACTGATGCAAAACCTGCAAAACGAAAGTGCCGCCTACACCACCTGGACGATGGCGCGCAGTCTGGTGCTGAAAGACTCAGGTCTGCCGCTCGAATTCGTCTTCCCGGAAGAGGGAGGAAACGCCGTGCTGACCGTCGCATCGCAGGTAAAAGGAGCACAACATCCGGTAGCGGCCAAGGCGTTTATTGATTTTCTGTTGACCGATGAAATCCAGACGATGTATGCGACCGACCTGTTCTACAGCCCGTCGGTAGACGTCAAGCTGCCTGATGATGTAGCGAAAATGCTGGAGTTTGACCGCAGCAAGGTAGTGACGTTTGACAACGATGTAGTGGCAAGCAAAACAGCCGAGTGGCTTGACCGCTTCAACAAGGAAGTCGCACCATTGGCAGGAAAGTAGGTGTCATCTTGAGCAACATGATCGACGTGGAACTGCGCAACATCGAAAAAAGGTTTCAGAACAATGTCGTGGTAAAGAACTTTAATCTGCAGGTCGAGCAAGGAGAGTTCGTCTCCTTCCTCGGCCCCTCCGGCTGCGGCAAGACGACCACATTAAACATGATTGCCGGGTTTCTGGAGCCGGATGGAGGGGATCTGCTGATCAAGGGAAAGCGGATGAACGGCGTTCCTCCCTATAAGCGAGAGTTAGGTATGGTGTTTCAGACCTATTCGCTGTTCCCGCACATGACAGTGGCGGAAAATGTGGGGTATGGTTTGAAGCTGCGCAAAGTGGGCAAGGCGGAGATTGCGGAACGGGTAGAGCGGGTGCTCAAACTGGTGAAATTACCGCAGGTCGCTGATCGTTATCCCAAGCAGCTTTCCGGCGGACAGCGGCAGCGGATTGCCATCGCACGGGCGCTGGTCATTGAACCGTCGCTGCTGCTGCTCGATGAGCCGCTCAGCAACCTGGATGCGAAACTGCGTGAAGAATTGCGTGACGAATTAAAGCGGCTCCATCAGGAAATCGGCGTAACCACGATCTTTGTTACCCATGATCAGGAGGAAGCACTCTCCTTGTCCGACCGCATTGTCGTGCTGAACGATGGCCATGTCGAACAAATCGGTACGCCCGCCGAGATCTACAACCATCCAGCTTCCGAATTCGTCCACACCTTTATCGGCAAAACAAACAAGCTGACCGGAAAGGTGACGGAGGTCGGGCAGGATCGGTTTACTGTGTTGACGGACAGTGGATTGGTTATCGAGACAGCGGCTCAAAGGCAATCGTTCGATGTAGGACAGGAGGTTCACGTGTTTATCCGTCCGGAAAAAATCAGATTGTTCCCAGCTGAGGAAATGGCGGCAAACGGTGGTGTTGGACAGCTTGTCATGACATCGTTCCTGGGGGCTTTTACCGAGTGTGAGGTGCGGATTGGCGAGCAATTGCTCTCGGTAAAAGTGCAGATGATGGAGCAGGATATCGATCTGAGGCAGGGGCAGACAGTAGGCTGCAGCTGGAATCGTGAGGATGTTCTGCTGATGCCGACCGAGAGGGATGCGAGATGACGAGGCGCCTGTCTATCCTGCTTTTAACAGCCCCCAGCATGATCGTTCTGCTGGGCGTGTTTCTCATTCCCATGTTGATGATGTTCTTGCTCAGCTTACAAGACGAGACCGAGCAGTTCAGTCTGCAGAATTACCTGTTGCTGGTCCAAGATCCATACTACTTGGAACTTCTGGGCCGCACCATTCGGGTCAGTCTTTGGACAGTGCTGTGCACATTGGTGCTCGGCTTTCCCGTCGCCATGTTTATGGCCGGAGCATCAGGACGTATGCGGGGCATCGTGGCCATGCTTATTCTGGCACCTCATCTCATTAGCGTGGTGATCCGCAACTTCGGTTGGGTGGTGATCCTCGGAGAGAAAGGCTGGATCAACGAGACGCTGCTCTCGCTGGGTGTGATCGATCAGCCGCTCCGCTTGCTGTACAACGAGCTAGGCGTGGTGATCGGCTTGACCGATGCCTTTATCGCTTACATGGTGCTGGCGATTGCCACTAGTCTGTACGCGATCGACACCTCCCTGTACAAAGCGTCTGCGATCTTGGGAGCATCCCACATCCGCACGTTCTTTACCGTTACGCTGCCTCTCAGCCTGCCCGGAGTGGTGGCGGGGATTACACTGGTATTCAGCTTGTCGATGAGTGCATTCGTCACGCCAGCCCTGATGGGGGGCACATCGGTCAAGGTGATCCCGGTGAGCGCGTATGAACAAATCATGACGACACTCAATTGGCCGTTGGGCGCTGCGCTCGCCTTCATGCTGTTGGGGAGCAGCATTCTGCTCGTCACGCTGTTTGCACGGCTGGTGGAGACGAAACGGTATAAAGAGGTGTTCTCGGCATGAAAAAGATCAATTGGCTTGGAGTTCTTACGATTGTCGTCCTGATACTCGTCAACCTGCCGTTTCTGATCATTATCCCCAGTTCGTTTACAGCTGCCGGCTACCTCGCCTTTCCGCCGGACGGGTTCTCTTGGCAGTGGTATGCCAAGATATTTGACCGGCCTGAGTTTATCGATTCATTTTTGTTCAGCTTGCAGTTGGCCGCCGTTACGGCGGTACTGTCCACATTGATCGGAACGTTGGCGGCATTCGCCCTGTCCAAATACACATTTCGCGGAAGCCGTGTGTTGAACGCCTTGATGCTGTCTCCGCTTACCGTACCTACACTGATTATCGGGATCGCTGCGTTGATGTTTTTTACCCGCATCGGGTTAGCGGGGACGTTTACTGGTCTGCTGCTTGCCCATATCCTGATCTCGATCCCGTACGTCGTGCGGCTCGTGCTGACCGGTCTCAGCACGTTCGACTACACATTGGAGAAAGCCGGATACATGCTTGGAGCGAGACCTCTGCGCGTCTTTTGGGATGTTACCCTTCCGCTGATCCGTCCAGCGATCGTCTCGGGAATGATTTTTTCGTTCCTGACGTCCTTTGACAACGTGACCGTATCGCTGTTCCTGGTTGCACCTGGCACGACAACCCTGCCGCTGACCATTTTCAGCTACATGCAGGAGACACTTGATCCTTTGGTGGCTTCGGTCTCCACCGTCGTGATCCTGTTGAGTCTGGTGTTCATCGTGCTGCTGGAAAAAGTATACGGC
This sequence comes from Brevibacillus humidisoli, assembly GCF_020923435.1. NCBI lineage: Bacteria > Bacillati > Bacillota > Bacilli > Caryophanales > Paenibacillaceae > Brevibacillus > Brevibacillus humidisoli. The sequence goes on from NZ_CP087263.1 coordinate 172,433, forward strand.
TTGGAGCGGTTGTTCGGGCTTAACTCCCAATCACATTAATTGGAGATGGAGAAGACCATGTCGGTTCAAACCAATATGCAAGAGAAGATGCACCAATTTTTACAGTTGCTTGAACAAAGCGTTAACGTAGATTCTCCCTCCAGGGACAAACGACAAGGCGATCAGATGGCGGAGTGGTATGCACGACAGTTTGTACAGTTGACGGATGGCAGGGTAGAGCGAATTGCCAATCCGACCTATGGAGACCAGCTTCGCTGTACGGTCGGCAGTGGTGACAAGCAGATCCTTTTGATCGGACATTACGATACGGTCTGGCCGCTGGGGGAATCAGCACGACGCCCCTTTCGTGTCGAGGATGGGAAAGCATACGGCCCTGGCGTATACGATATGAAAGCAGGGGTGCTGCAGGCGATGTATGCCTTGCACCTGCTGCTGTTAGCGGATCGGCTGCCGATGGACAAAAAAGTGGTCCTGCTGCTCAACAGTGACGAAGAGATTGGCAGCCCGTCATCACGTTCGCTGATTGAGCAGGAGGCTCGCGGCTCGGCAGCCGTCTTTGTACTGGAACCACCGGCGGAGCCGGGTGGAGCGCTAAAAACATGGCGCAAGGGAAGTGCGCATTACCGGTTGAGAGTGCAGGGAATCTCAGCCCATGCCGGTGTCGATCACGGCAAAGGTGTCTCCGCGATTGAGGAACTGGCCGGACAAATCAAATATCTGCACTCGCTGACCGATTATGAGATCGGGACAACGGTAAATGTCGGACTGATCAAAGGTGGGATTGGCGCCAATGTGGTCGCCGACCAGGCGGAAGCGGAGATTGATGTCAGGATGAAGACGACAGAAGAAGCTTCTCGTCTGGAAGCATTGATGGCAAAGCTGCAGCCTACATTGGCCGGTACGAAACTTACTGTGAGCGGTGGTATCCGCCGCCCCCCGATGCAGCGGACCGAGCAGATTGCGGGTCTCTATCTGTTGGCCAAATCGATTGCCGCCGATCAGTTGGGCTTCGAATTGGCGGAATCGGGCACCGGTGGCGTCAGCGACGGCAATTTTGCCGCAGCTTGTGGTGCACCGACGCTGGATGGATTGGGCGCCAGAGGTGGATATGCCCACTCGCCCAATGAGTTTATTTATCTGGATGAGGTACCCAAGCGGACTGCTCTGCTGGCCGGATTGGTGGAACAGTGCTGAATGGAAACGGGATCATTTAGGATCGAATCGGCAGTGCGATGTCTACCGTCGTTCCTTTGTTTCGTTGGCTGGTGATCTGGATTTGCCCGCCGTGATCCTTCATGATTTTATTGCTGATCATCAAGCCAAGTCCGGTCCCGGTATCTTTGGTCGTATAAAACGGTTCTCCCAACTTGGGAATCAGCTCAGAGGGAATACCGCAGCCGTTGTCGGCAAAGCGGATTAAGATCTGGTCGTCTCGTTTGCTGGCCTGGATGACGATCTTGCCTCCGTGGATGACCGCTTCCATTGCGTTTTTCAAAATGTTGATAAAAACCTGTTTCAACTGATTTTCTTCACAATCGACCAGCAGCGGAGTCGTATCAAACTGGGTGATGATATCGATGCTTTGCAGATTGGCTTCCGATCGTAACAGAGTGACCACATTACTCAGGATATCCCGGACGTCCCTTTGCTTCATCTGAAGGCTTTGCGGCTTTGCCAGGATCAGCATTTCACTCACAATCAGATTGATTCGTTCCAGTTCTGACAGCATGATGTCGGTAAATGTTTTGTGCTCGGGCAGCAGCGGCTGCAGATACTGGACAAACCCTTTGAGTGATGTCAGCGGATTGCGGATTTCATGGGCGATCCCGGCGGCCAGTTGGCCGATCACGGAGAGTTTTTCCGTTTTACGGAGAAACTCTTCGTTTTGTTTTCGTTCCGTTACATTTCGTTCTACGACCAGGATGTTTTCCACTTCCTGCCGCTCGTTGAGGATCGGGACGGCTCGGGCTTCCAGATAGACCCATGAGCCGTTTTTATGCTGGGCCCTGTACTCCACCTGAACAGTCTTTTTTTCTACTGCCAACGTTTGATAGGTAGAGGTGACACGGGCGAGATCGTCAGGGTGAATTCTGCTTGTCACGTCGGCAGACATGTACTCTTCTTGGCTTAACCCGGAGTGAAGTTGAATAGAGGGAGAGATGAACTTTTGCTTTAGTTGGAGGTCGTAGATCCCGATGATATCGTTGGTCGCTTCGATCAGCAGACGGTACTGTGCTACGTTTTCCCGGAGTTCTTCGATTGTTTTTGTTTCGGCGGTGGTATCCTTCGATATGGTGCAGATGCCGACGATTGTTCCTGCTTTGTCCCGAAGCGGGGAGCAGGAGAGACTGACAGGAAATAAACTGCCGTCCTTTCGCCTAGCTGTTGTTTTGTAGCCAGATACCCGCTCACCGGAACGGATCCGCTGCCATAGCGCTTCGTATTCTTTAATGGCATCGCCCGGGATGAAGCAGAACGGCTCGTTCATCGCCTCTTCCTCACTCCAGCCGTATGTGGCTGTATAAGCGGTGTTCGCCATGATCATTTGTCCTTCCAGATCGAGGACGTAGAGTGCATCAGCTGCGTCGTGGAAAAATGAGTGAACAATATCGTCACTGTCCGGCATCAGCCGTAGAGATAGATTTCTCATTCTTTCCCATACCTTCCCTATCAAGATTAAGGGGCACCCGTTTCTCTACATGATAGTATTCCATCCAGATCTGCCAAACCCTTCTTATTTGTGGTTCCTGATGGAATATAAGGAGGATATATGCAGTGTTTGTCGAAAAGTGGAAAAAGAAGAGGTTTTTTATCTCCGGTTTCAGGGGAGGTGGGTCAGGGATGGTCTGGGAAATGACAGAGGCTGAAGAAATTTGGCGACCGGTCGTCATGAACTTGACAAGGGAGGAGGACCGAAACAAATTCTTGTCCATCCGTTCTTCCAAAAAGGTCTGGTACACACATGACCAGATCCATGCACTGTTGCGCGATCTGATCAAGGCACGCGCCAGCGGGAGAGTAGTGGATGAAGACGAGATGCAGCAGGAAATCGGCAGAGTGCTAGATGGTTTGGATCCAAGTGAGTACGGCAGGTGGATCTATTATCCATGGTCCGGAAGATTGGTTCACATGCTGCCTGAACGTGAATTCCAAGAGCTTCGTCTGGATCGCAATCGTCACAAACTGACCCACCGGGAGCAAGCGAAGTGTGCAGCGCTCACCATTGGCATCGTCGGTTTGTCAGTAGGAAATGCTGTCGCTCTCACCCTTGCCATGGAAGGCATGTTTGGTCACCTGAAGCTGGCCGACTTTGACACATTGGACCTCTCCAACATGAATCGAATTCGCGCGGGGATCCATGAGATCGGACTGGCCAAAACCGTTTTGGCTGCACGGCAGATTTATGAGTTGAATCCTTATGCACAGATAACATTGTTTCATGAAGGGATCACGGAACAAAATGCGGATCACTTTTTGACGTCTGAGCCGAGAGTGAATGTCCTGATCGACGAGTGTGACTCCATCGAACTGAAGTACCTGCTGCGGGAGAGGGCACGCGCGCTTGGGATCCCGGTGATCATGGAGACGAGTGACCGTGGGATGCTTGATATCGAACGGTTTGACCTGGAGCCGAACAGGCCGCTGTTCCATGGTTTAGGTAGGGCGGATGCCAGCTCTGTGGGCAGGACCGAGGCTGTGTTGAATATCACCGGGATCGATACGATCTCCACCCGGGCCGCTGTATCCATGCTGGAGATCGGACAGACGATCGCGAACTGGCCGCAGCTAGCCTCGGATGTGATGCTGGGTGGGGCAGCAGTCACGGCAGCCGTTCGCTGCCTCGCCTTGGGGCAGCCGCTCTCATCAGGCAGACGATACGTTGATTTGCAAGACATACTGGATGGAGAGCCGGAGGGAAAAAAGGATATGCCGCCCACACCGCCTCACGATTCCCGCTCTGTGGAGGTTTTATCTGCTGTCAGTGAAGCTGCAGCCGCGCTGTCTGCTCCCGCTTCAGGCGAACGGGACCGCCTCTCAACGGATGCGGATGCCAGCGGGGAGGGGGATGCGGCTGTACCCGAATTGATCCGGTTCGTGGTGGAGCATGCGATTCTCGCCCCCTCGATGGGAAATAGACAGCCATGGCGCTTTTCCTATTCGGATGGGCTGCTCTGGGTGGTTCTGGTGCCGGAGAGAGCGGACAGTCTTCTCGATCCAAGCCGTCGTGCGAGCTGCCTGGCTCTGGGGGCGGCGATTGAGAACATCGCCATTGCCGCAGCCTATCGCAATCATGCCGTCTTGGTGAAGCCATTTCCACTGCCAGGCAATCCGTTGGCTGCTGCAGCGCTTCGGCTGCTGCCGGCAGATCCATCCTCTCTGGCTGAGCAAGCAGCCTTGTTCGATCTGTTGAGACTGCGGTCGACCAATCGTTCCAGTGCAGAGCGTAGACCGCTGACGACAGATCAACGACAGCAGTTCTTACGGGTCCCTCTCTCTGAACACGTCAGCCTGCGGATGGTGACAGAAGATGAGGACATCGGTAAAGCGGCTGAAATTGTCGCAGCCGGAACCCGTCTGGCGCTGCTCAATCCGCTGCTTCACCAGGAGATCATCACAATGCTGCGTTGGTCACCCAAACAGGCGGATCAGACCAGAGATGGGATTGACACCCGAACCTTGCAGCTGCGTGGCGCGGAAAAGGCCGTCTTGCAATTGCTGGCGCGTCCTGATGTTGCGGCGGAGCTTCGTGAGCTAGGACTGGGACAGGCGATTGTGGCCAGTGTCAAAAACCAGGTGGCGTCGACAGCTGCAATCGGACTCGTCACAGTGGAGAACAACTCTTTGGAGACATGGCTGGAAACAGGCCGCTGCTTTCAAAGGATCTGGCTTGCAGCGGTCAAAATGGGGATAAGTGTCCAGCCGATCGCGTCCTGGATCTACCTATTCGGACGGCTTGATCATCATATAGAAAGCATCTTTACTTCTCAAGAGAGTACGCTGATTGGGGAATTGCACAGTAGACTAAAAGCTCTCTACCAACTGGGATCTGCATCCGAACCGGCGGTGTTGTTTCGTCTATTTTACGGGAATGCGCCAACCGTGAAGTCGCAGCGATTGTCTATAGACCAGGTGTTTTGCAGCGGATTTCCGCCAGATGGAGGGGAAGAGCGATGATTGGGCGCATTGAAAGGATCCAAACAGCGGCACAGCTCGATCAACTGTATCAATTCAGACACCAGGTATTTGTAGGGGAGGAAGGGCACTTGCCGCCTTCTGCTGACGGACGGATAACGGACCGGTTTGACGCCTACCCAACTACTTACAACTTTGCGGCTTTTGTTGATGATGTGATCGTAGCCGGACTGCGGATGAACCTCCCTTCCGAATGGGGCACACCTGCAGATGAATATTTTGATTTTGCCGCTTATCTGCCAGACCCGCTGAGCTGCTGTGCCGGCGGCAGCATGCTCTGCATTGCCAGACGGTACAGGCGGTCAAGAGCGTTGTTTACGGGGCTCCTCGGCCTGTTTTACTACTGGACCATCTCATACGGACTGACCCATGTGTACGCCGTTGCCAATCCCGAACGGCAATCATTCTTTGTCAAAAGCGGTTTCCGCTGTCTAACCCCAGCCTTCTTTCATCAGCAGAAGCAGCTTGACTGCTTGCCCGTGGCGCTTTCGATGAAGGAGCTGCCAGAGCCTTATCGAACGTTTGTAGACGGTCTCATCGCGACTCATGGTTTGCATCAGGATCTTTCGATTGAGTTTGAATTACTGGGAAAAGGGCGGTATCGCAAAGATAGTCAGGCCATCCAAAATGGATGAGAGGGGAGATATCCTTATATGGAATGCCGTATTTCAGACATTACCCTTCACTATGAAGTGCACGGGTCAGGCAAGCCGGTTGTCATGCTTCATGGATTCTCATTGGACCATCGCGTGATGACAGGCTGTCTGGAACCGATCTTCGCCGATCGGCCGGGGTGGAAACGGATTTATCTGGACCTGCCGGGTATGGGAAGGACCCAAGCGGCTGATTGGATTGAAAGTTCGAACGACATGTTGGCAATTGTGCTGAAAGCGATTGATCAGCTAATCCCAGAGGAACGATTTCTGGTAATAGGGGAGTCGTATGGAGGGTATCTGGCGAGAGGTATCGTTTCGCAGCGGATGGAGATGGTTGATGGTATCGCGCTCATCTGTCCGATGATCGTGGCGGAGCGTGAGATGAGAGAACTGCCGCCTGCCGGTATGGTTTTTGTGCAGGATACGAATCTGCTCGCGGGATTAGATCAACGTGAGGCAGCAGAGTTTACTTCCGTAGCCGTGGTTCAGGATGAGTACAACTGGCAGCGCTTCCGGAATGAGATTCTTGCGGGATCACTGTTGGCGGATGCTGCCTTTCTTGAGCGGCTGCGAAAACAGTACGCTTTCTCGTTTAACCCTGACCAGCTTCCGGTACCTTTCCGCAAACCAGCACTATTCCTCATGGGGCGCCAGGATGCCTCGACAGGTTATCGAGACGCGTGGAAGATTCTTGAACAGTATCCCAGGGCCAGCTATGCCGTGCTCGACCGGGCCGGACATAACCTGCAGAGCGAACAGAGGCGCTTGTTTGAGGTGATGGTTAGCGAGTGGCTGGACAGAGTGGAGGAAGCGGCAGCACAACAGCCCTGATCATTTGGATGAGACTAGAACCAGAGCCCAGTCCACTTGAGCACTGCGTGTTTTTCCAACAACCCTCACGGCCGGCCTCCTTCCCTTTGGCAACCTTCAGTGATACAATGGAACATAATGAGAACGTACGTTCCGATCTGGGGGTGCTCAAGCTGGCCAAAAAAGTGTTTGAGGAAATAACCGCAAAACAGACGATGAACCGCGTAAAGGAACCGCGGATGCCTTTTGATTGGTCGATTAATCCGTACCGCGGGTGTACGCATGGCTGCAGTTTTTGCTACGCTCGCAACACTCACTCGTTTTTAGGGATGAATGCAGATGATTCGTTTCAAAATCACATTTTTCTAAAGAGGAATGCTGCGGAGGCACTGGAGAATCAGTTGGCCAAGCTGGCTCGCAAGCACGGGGGCGATCTGCGGCAGTTAGCGCAAGAGGTTGGGATGGTTACGATCGGGACGGCAACCGACCCCTACCAGCAGGTAGAAGGAAAGGCCAAGCTGACCAGAGAATGCCTGAAGGTGTTGGCCAGGTATCAGATACCAACGTCGATCACGACCCGCTCGCCGCTGATTCTGCGAGATCTGGACATCTTGCAGGAGATTCCACTCACTTCGATCAACATCAGTATCAATACGCTTGACACTGAACTGTACCGCCGCTTGGAGCCAGCGACCAGTTTCCCGTTTAAGCGGCTGGAAACGGTTGAGCAGCTTGTGTCACATGATCTGCCGGCGGGAATCTTCCTCGCTCCGATCCTGCCCTATCTGACGGACGGAGCTTACGATCTGGAAGAACTGATCGCGGCAGCCAAGCGGCATCGTGCAGCTTTTGTGACGCCGTCTGTGCTGCGACTGGTTCCCGAGGTGAAAGCGTGGTACTTTTCTGTACTGAAGCAGCATCATCCGAACCTGTTGCCCGCGTATCAGGAACTATATCGCAGTACGTATCCGCCTCGCGAGTACACCGCACCGCTCATGGAAAGGGTGTATGCCCTGCTTGGTCACTATGAGCTGTCTCCGGTTGTGCCGACCAAGCCGAACCGACAGCCAGTGGAATCCGCAGCCAGCTCTCCCATTGACGAATGCCATGGACAAAGAGTGGAGCAGCTTTCCTTTTTGTTTTAACCATGTGCTTTCGTTCTGTCTCGTTCTAGATGATTCGATTGACGCTATTCACAGACGCAGCGTGTCGATAACCGGACTCTCCCATCTATTTTGTTTGGCGGGGAGTCTTTTTTTGTTATGGGAATAATGGAACTTCGCAGCAAGGATATAAGTCGAAAAGTCCTATTTCCTAAAAAATAAAGTCGGATACACTTCTTTTATATGAAAAATTTAGAATTATGGTAAACTCCCAAACGTAAAGGCATCTCGATGAGGAAAGGGGCTCGACACCTATGAAGATCCAAAAAATGCTGTTTGCATTGCTGCTCGTTTTTTCTGTTATGAGCGGGAGTGCGGCCGCTGAAAACAGCGCCACTATGATGGAGGACGGCCGTGTACAGATTACGTTGGAATTCGCCGACGTGAACGAAGCAAAGTGGGCTTTGCAGCATATAGCCGACATGCAGTCGAAAAAAGTGCTGCAGGGATTTCCAGACGGTACATTTCGACCCAACCAACCGATCAGTCGGGTGGAAGCTGTCGTGACTGCCGTTCGTCTGATGGGCTTAGAGGAAGAAGCGCAGTCGGTCTCCTCTGCTACACCACTGCATTTTAAAGATGCGGAACAGATCGCCAACAAGTACCCGTGGGCAACAGGATATGTTGTGATTGCTTTGGAAAACGGACTGTTTGATTTCTCCGAAGACAAGATACAGCCGGACAAGCCAGCTTCTCGTGTCTGGGTATCCGTGCTGCTGGTCCGTGCTTTAGGTTTACAGGATGATGCGCTTGGCGAGATGACGACGGTTCCTGCTTTTAAAGATGCCAAAGAAATTCCGGCAGGTGCTGTCGGATATGTAAATGTCGCCGTAGAGAAGGGATTGGTAAGTGGCTATCCCGATGGCACGTTTAAACCAAACAAACATGTAACACGTGCAGAGATGGCTGCTTTTCTCGACCGTACCGATGATCAGCTGCCCGGCGAATCGGACCCATCCAATGAAGATGGGACAAAAGTAGTGCTGCCCGAGCTTCCGGCTATAGAGGATCACCTCAATGGCGATGATATCCGTGAGTTTAAGCTGGAGCTGGAATCGAGCGCAGACGGGAAACTGGAGATTGCATATGTCAGGAAGGCAGACAAAACAGAAGCAAAAATTGAGCAGAAAGCGAACAGTAGAGAAGAGAAACAAAGCGGAGACGAGGCCGTAAGCGCCGTTGAACAGCTTCTTGAAGATTTTGCTCTGCACCCGGATATGGCTCAAGAAGAAGTAGCGGGAAGAGTACTGGACGTGCTAAACGTCGATCACTTCACAACGTTAAAACTTGAGCTTGAATTCGCCAATGGTACAGAGGTAGAGATAGAAGATCAAGGAGATGATCAAGAGGAGGTAGAGGTTCCCGAGGCTCCAGCAGGGATTCGGGAGTTTATATTGGAAGTAGAGTCAGCGGGAGATAAAAAACTGGAAGTAAAGTACAAGAGAGACGAGGACAAAACGGAAGCAAAATATGAGAGCGAAACGAACAGCGGTGAGGAAAAGGTAACGGGTGAAGCAGCTGTTAGTAAGGTAGAGGAACTGCTACAAACACTCGATTTGGGGCCCGATATGGGGCGTGAGGAGCTCTTGGAAGAAGTTGAATCCGCTCTGGGGCTCTCGGAGATAGAGGAATTGAAGATTAAGGTTATCTTCGCAAATGGCCAAAAAGTAGAGGTAGAACTGGAAAAAGAGAAGGACGATAAACACGACGACGATGACGATCAGGATGACGACGAAGAGAATGATGAGGACGACGATGATGATAAAGACGATGATGAGGATTGAGCAATAAGCAAACCGAGGGAGATCAACTCTTTGTGTTGATCTCCCTTTTTGTACGCTCGACCCATTTCTCCATGAAGATCAGCTCGTCACTCTGGAAACCAAGCCTCTCGTAAAACCCCTGCACCTGGGCATTGTTTGGCTCGATTAACAGGTTTACTTTTTCGCAGCCGATGGCTTGAAATCTGCTTTCCAGCTCTTTCATCATGGCGTAGCCGACGCCCTTTCTCTGCTCATCCGAGTCGACAGCCAGATGGTACACCCAGCCCCGCCGTCCATCGTATGCGCCGATTACGGCACCGATGATCTTATTGCCTTCAACCGCGACCAGGAACAGTTCCGGATCTCGTTGCAGCTTCTTTTGGATTTGTTCGTAGCTGTCCGATCGGGATATTTCCAGCTCTGCTCTACACCACAGCCGGATCACAGGTTCATAATCACTCATCGCAAATGATCGGATCGCAATAGACATATCCATACTCCTCAGCCGTTCATACGAGATTGTCGCTTAGTTCATAGGTTTCCGTAATCTGGATGCTGTCCTTTACAGATTGGACCATCGGGCAGTTTTTTCTGGTGACGGCGAGTGCTTTTTCCACCTTCTCAGCGTCCATATTGGTTCCTTTAATGAGAAAATGAAGGTGGATTTTTTCCACGCGGTTTGCTTCTTGCTCATTTCGTTCCACGTGCGCTGTAATCTGGATATCTGCGGCTGGGGTCCGCATTTTGTCCAGAACTTTGCGAAGCACCCCACCGCTGCAGACGGCAATGGAAGAGACGAGCAACTGATAAGGGCGAAAGCCATATTGCTCATCCCCTGAGACGTGCAGCTCCCCATATTCGACGTTTGTGACGAATCCTTTTTCGGTCATCTTGAATTCCATACCGATCACTCTTCCCTGTTCCTACTTTGCTCACCATTATACTAGAAAACGGCTGAGACATCATGGTCTAAAGCTACGATAAGCTAACTTTCATAGGAAGACGGATCATCTGATGCTCCGACAGACGACTGTAGCTAGGCTGTTGCTGTCTTATTCGTCCGCCACCCGGCAGCTGCGATCGCCAACAGCGGGCTTGCGAGGCCGAGAAGAATATAGGTAACGGTGTAGTAGGGGGCTGCTTCACCCCTGATAAACTGTATCACCGTGATGCCTTCCATCGTACCGTCTCCGCCACCGGCCACCAGCAGTGCGCCAATCACATAGATCAGGATTCTCTCGCAAACCATCGGAACGGTACTGTTCCAGTTATGATCAATCGGCTCCCCTGTAAACCACTGATACAGCATAACGGCTCCAGCAAATGTTATGAAATAGCACATGGTAAGCAAGATCCAACCAGATATGGTTTTTCCCATCTCGACCCTCCATTCTCCCGTATAGACGCGGTTCGGATTTTATTCGTTTCAAACAAGAGAGTGTTCATCTTGATGTCACACGTATCTGGTACGTGATATGATATACAGATTGCAGACAAACTCCCTCGCTGAACGAACAGCAGAGGGCGTTTGTTTAATAATTTGATGAAAATACCGAAGGTGTTTTGATCCTTCACCTTTTGGCGACCTGATTTCCATAGCCAGGTCGCCATTTTTTTTAAGTTCATGGCAGCGAAAACAAGCATCGCCTGCATCGTGACCTTCTCCAGTCCTCGTAAGGTCGTCCAACGCATGCCATGCTTTTCCTTCATATCAGCGAATACACGTTCAATCGTTTCTTTCCGTTGGCTATAGATCTGTTTGTTTTCCTCGGTATGCCGGAGGTGGTCTACCTCTTCGAGGTAATCAGCCCAGATGTGGCGACTCACTCTCTTTGTGTAGTCTTTACTTTCCGTGCATTGTTTCAAAAACGGACAACTTCGGCAAACTTGAGAATTTGATCGATAGATACGGTACCCATCCTTGTTTGTTGTCTCATATGTTAAGATTTGCTCGTTCGGGCAGATGTAGCAGTCGAAATATTCATCATACACATATTCGTACTTTTTAAAAAAACCTTCTTTGGTGCGTGGTCTTGTGTAGGGCATAACGGGGCGAATCTGGTCATCAATCAGTGTTTTACTGATGTAAGGCGTCTTGTATCCGGAGTCCACCGCCACAGCCTGAGGTTGTTCGAACGTCTGTCGCACTTGATTCAAAACATCCTCAAAAACCTGACTGTCATGCACATTGCCTGGCGTTACCTTTGCGCCAAGCACAAATCCATTTCGATCACATGCCGTATGAAAACTATAGGCAAATACACGTTCCTTTTCCCCCTTTACAAACAATCCGCAATCCGGGTCAGTTGTGCTGACCTTCACCTCCTTCTTCGAAGTTTCTGTCTTTTTTTCAAGGGGCTTCTTTCCATGTGCAATACGATCCTGATTGATTTCTTCGTCCAGTAGCTCTTGATATTTCTTGGCTTGTTCTTCAACGATTTCTTTCACGTATTTATGCTTATTCGCACTGGCTTTTACATGCGTAGCATCGATGAAAAGCACGTCAGGCTTCACGAATCCATGATGTACCGCCTCTTCCAATATTCGAAGGAAGATCGACTCGAAGAGTTGAGTATTCCGAAAACGGCGAACATAGTTCTTGCCTAGGGTCGTGAAATGGGGAATGGGCTGACTGAAGTCATAGCCAATGAACCACCGATAGGCAACATTGGTTTCGATCTCTTTAATCGTTTGCCGCATGGAACGAATACCAAAAAGATATTGGATGAGAGCAATTTTGACTAAGACTACAGGGTCAACACTGGGTCTGCCGTTGTCATGACAGTAGAGGCTTTCCACTAAGTCATAGATGAATGAAAAGTCGATTGCATTTTCGATTTTTCGTACGAGATGATCTTTTGGCACCAACTCATCTAACGAGAATGCAGATATCTGATAACGGCCTTCGGCCTGTTGCTTATTAAGCATAATGCCACCTCCAAAAATAACTATTGAAAACGTAACATGTTCTATATTCAACAAAAAAGCCTGCAGACCCTGTTCCTTACGGAACTTTGTCTACAGGCTGATGATATATTGGGAATAGATAGATAAGAGAGTCAAGCAAAAGTTTGCATCTGGAAGGTGGGTGGTAACATGAGTTGGGCTGTTCCTTTGATTTTGGTCGTACTCGTGGCCTCTCTTCTCGGCACACTATTCGTCGGTGCCAAACCGCGCGAACGGGATTACGAGCAGAAGACCAGACGAAACTACAAGAACTATTTGATTATCTATGCCGTTGGCACACTGCTGTTTTTCCTCGGCTTTTTCCTGGTTAACGAGTAAGGTCAGCTGCAACGAATCGTTCGTTCATCAAACTGCAACCGTTTTTGTGATCCCTGTCACAGTTTGGATTTCCCTTCTCTCCTATAGTAATACATGCAAGCGAGAAAAGAGGGGAGCTGAACACTGTGCTGGACTCTAAAACAATCGAGTTGGTCAAATCGACAGTACCCGTGTTGGAGGTACATGGAAAAGAGATCACAACCCGTTTTTACGAATTGATGTTTCGGAATCATCCCGAGTTATTGAACATCTTTAACCACGCAAACCAAAAGCAGGGCAGACAACAGACGGCCTTGGCAAATGCGGTCTACGCGGCGGCTGCCCACATCGACCGCTTGGAGGAAATCCTGCCAGTCGTCAGGCAGATCGGTCATAAGCATAGAAGTATCGGCATTTTGCCGGAACAGTATCCAATCGTCGGCAAGCATCTGCTGCTAGCGATTAAAGACGTGCTGGGTGACGCAGCAACCGAGGAAGTATTGGCTGCATGGGAGAAAGCGTACCAGGTGATTGCCGATGCCTTTATCGGCGTGGAGCGTGAGATGTACCAGCAGGCCGAAGAACAGACGGGCGGCTGGACTGGCTACCGTGACTTTACCGTCGTGCGCAAAGTGAAAGAGAGCGAGGTCATCACCTCGTTTTACCTTGAACCGGTTGACAAGAAGCCGATCGCCCACTATCAGCCCGGTCAGTACATCAGCGTGAAAGTAGAGATCGAAGGCGAACCGTATACACACGTACGGCAGTACAGTTTGTCCGATCGGCCTGGCAAACCGTATTACCGGATCAGTGTGAAGCGGGAAGAGGCGGTCGGGAATAAACCAGCGGGCGTGGTCTCCTGCTATCTGCACGATTCGGTGAAAGAGGGGGACGTGTTGGCGATAAGCGCACCGGCAGGAGATTTTACGCTTGATAGAGAGAGCGAGTTGCCGGTCGTTTTGATCAGCGGCGGTGTGGGATTTACCCCCCTCCTCAGTATGCTAAACACAGTGGTGGAGGAGCAGTCCTGGCGTGATGTTACCTATATCCATGCCGCTGTAAACGGGCGTGTTCACGCCATGCGAGAGCATGTCGCCCAACTGGCGCAAAACCATTCCAGGCTAAAAGCGTATATCTGTTACGATTCTCCGACGCAAGAGGATAAGGTTCAGGGGTATTACGATAAAGAGGGGTACATTGACCTTGCCTGGCTTCAGTCGATCTTGCCGGATCATCAGGCGCAGTTCTACTTCTGCGGACCCATCTCATTTATGAAGACGGTTTACGCCGCTTTGAAGCAGTGGGGAGTACCCGATGAGCAGATTCGTTACGAGTTCTTTGGGCCGTCCGGAACCTTGGTGGATCAGGAGCCAACTGCGGATGGGAAATCGGAGGTGGCTAATCAGGCCGTGGACAGGTCATCAGTCGGCGCGTAAAACGGGTATCAGCCAAGAAGGGGCGTGTCTCCCTGGTAGTTTCGGTCTACTCTGGAGACAGCCCCTTCTGCTTTTTTGTGATTGGCGAGCTAGAGAGACAATCGCTTTCTCATGAATTGGGGCAGCTGGAAACAGCGCTGCAGGATATCCTGGTTTACGTATTGCGTTTCCTTGTCAAAGCGGAGTTCCTCAGGTTCGGGCAGTTCGCGCTTGCTGCCAAGCGTGAAACTCCACAGCCCTCCCGGGTAGGTAGGAACGACAGCGGTATACATCCGGGTAACCGGGAACAGGCCGTTGATCCGACTATGAGTCTGCTCCAGTACGTCGAAGTGGAAGATGGGCGATTGGCTCTGACAGACCATCAGGCCATCTCGTTTTAGGGCATTGTAGATGTTTTGGTAAAAATCTCGTTCAAATAATTGCTTGGCCGGTCCGACCGGATCGGAAGAATCGACGATAATCACGTCATAATGTTCGGATGCCTCTTTAACGAATTCCACTCCATCCCGATAGAGGAAGCGGACACGCGGATCGGACAGATTTCCTGATACATCCTGCAAATGCTCCTTACAGACTTCGACGACCAGTTCGTCGATTTCCACCATGTCGATCTGTTCGACACTCGCATACTTGGCCACTTCCCGGGCCGCTCCGCAATCGCCTCCACCGATGATCAGGACTGATTTCGGGTCCGGGTGGAGGGAGAGCGGTACGTGGGAAATCATCTCGTTGTAGATGAACCCGTCAAGTGAGGTGGTCTGCACCACTCCGTCCAGTACAAGCATTCGTCCGAAATCGTAGGAGTCGAGAATCATCACATGTTGGTACGGGGAGTGTTCCGAAACGACGATTTCCTTTACCCGGTAGCTTAGCTTTAGATTTTCCCGTTCGTTCTCCGTAAGCCAGAGATCTCCGTTCGCTTCCTGGATATAAGCTGGTAATTGTTGCATTTTCAACCTCCTTTGCCTTGTATGGAAAAGAAAAAAGCCCATATTGCCTGGGCCAAGTTCCCAACTGTCAATCCCCATTATCCATTATAACGAATAAAGAAGGCAAGTCGCTATCATGGATTCCCATCCCGGACATTTCGCTCATACGAATCCCTTATGTTCCCATTTTTCCGAAAACATAATAAAATAGTGATTGAAAGTCACAACATTCCCATTAAGGTTGGTGTCTATGATTTACGACAGTAGTAACAGTTGGATGCAAGCGTTCCTTGAGGCACATAGAGGCACCGTCACTCGGGCTTGGTTTCGAATGGTAGAGGAAGAGAACCAAGAACAGCCATATCTCAATACGGTTCTGGAAGAATATGCAGAACACTTCTACGAGCTGCTGATAGATCTGGAAGTACCTATTGAACAGCACCCCAACTACGAATGGATCTTCCGCATTTGTCGTTCTGTTGAGCGGAATCTCACGCCGCTTCACACCTTGTTGGAAATGTTTCACCTCTTGCGACTTTCGATCCTAGAATCTCTATGTCCGTACATATTCCAACGTCAAATCCCGCCGGAGCAGACCATGCCGGCAGTGTTTTCACTGCACAGGAGAATTGATACGATCCAGAAGGAGATCAGCAATACCTATTTGCAGCAGATCACGTTTCAATTGATGAAGCAGCGGGATGAGACGATCGGACAATTGCACAACGACAGGCTGAACCTATTGGGGAGAATGGCAGCCAGCATGGCGCATGAATTGAAGAATCCGCTGTTTGCGATTGAAGGCTTTCTGCAGCTGATAGAAGCAGAGCTGTCCTATGAAGAGCGAAATAAGGTAAAACGCTATCTCGATGTTGTACAGCGGGAATTTAAAGGTTTGTACGGTCAGATTACGGGATTTCTCAGTTTTTCCCGAAATCAGCAAATGGAAGAATCGATCATCTCTTGCCGATTGAGTGAGCTGGTGGAATCGGTTTTGGAACTGGTCCGTCCACGGCTGAACAGCGAGGGGGTGGAGATTGAGCTGGACCTGCAGTTGGATCCTCCGCTCCAGATCCAGCGAGTCGCCTTGCAGCAGGTCTTGTCCAATCTTTTGAACAACAGTCTGGATGCGCTTTCGGGCGGTTCCTATCCAAAGCTGATTCGAATTCGCAGCTATGAGGACGAGAACAGTTATTACATCGACATTACAGATTACGGAGCAGGTGTACCGGAACACCTCAAGGAATCAATCTTTACGCCGTTCGTGACGAGTAAAAGCAACGGCACAGGGCTGGGGCTGCCGATCTGCAAACAAATTATGGAGAAGAACGGGGGCAGTATCAGCTACACTTCTGACACTGGGGAGACGGTCTTTACGCTCCAGTTTTTCAAAGATAGTTCACCGCTTTATCAAGATGAGCACTGAAAGCTGAAAACGGTCTACGGGATCCTTGGCAAGAAAGCGGTGCCCTGTGCTGAGTGAGTCGAGTGGTTTTCCCGGAAATCTGCAAGGCGGCACAAGGAGGTATGTACCGTAAGTGCCGCCACTGACATGGAGCGAACAGGGACTTATTTGGCCAAAAAGGAAGTAAGCATCCAGCGGTGTTTTTCCAGGCTGCTGCGCATCCCGATCAGGATGTCGGCCGTGGCCTGGTCATTTTCGTTTTCGGAGTTTTGAATCCCCTGTTTCAGTTCGGAGATGATCGTCCCAAAGTCGTTGGCGATGTTTTGCACCATCTGTTGGGGCGTCTCATTTCCGGTTGCTTCTGTAATGGTTGCACGCTGCAAAAAATCCCTCATCGTGGCCAACGGTTTGCCGTTGATCGCCAGCAGGCGTTCCGCCAGTTCGTCCAGATAACCAGTGATCTCATCGTAAAACTCCTCAAACTTGGCGTGTAGTTCGTAAAAGTTCTCCCCTTTTACAAACCAGTGGTAGTTGTGCAGCTTGATGTACAGGACGCCGCAGTTGGCGATCTGTTTGTTCAGCACGTCAGTTAGCGTTTGTGTCGCGGTTGCTTGCATCTGTTACACCTCTCCTGTAAAAAGTCATCAGGCCTATTGTTTCCTTTGCCAGCGGATTTATGAATCATCTGCTTTGGATTTCAACTGATCCCAGTCTCCGCCAGCTCGCCTGGCCACAGAGGCAGTTCCATCCAGGGGGTCACGTCTTGTTCCAGTAAAAAAGATTGGTCTACCCAGGTTAATCGGGCGTCGGAACCAGATACGTCGATACATTCTTGCAGGAAGCGGCCCATGGTTAACCGGTGTTTCGGTCCTACGGCGTTAAAGAGACCGGTTTGGATGCTGCGAAATATGGAAAAACACGTTGATGGAGGAGGATCTGTTTGCGCAGCTACGATATCGTTGGCAAGTTGACGGGAGCAGGAGCCGTCTTGTTGATTGTGATGTGTGTGTTGCTTATCGGGCAGCTTGATTACGTGGACTCGCTAGGGAGGATCTTGTTCTCCGATCTAGAGGGGGCGATGAAGCTGGTGCTCTTCATCGGATCCATTGTTTATGTGTACGGGATCGGCTATTCCCTGCTCGTGGATGGTGCCGCCAAGCTGCTTCGTCTCGACAGCGCTGTTTGGAGGTGGGGATTGCACGCGATTGGCGGGTACTTGTTTTTCTTTCTGTTCATGCGGTTTGACATCTGGCTTGTGCTCAGCTTCGGAACGCTCGGAGCACTGATCGCCTCCATCTTTTTTGCGGCTGACCGGTTCATTCGCCGCAAGTTCTGGCGGCTTTTCTGTGCCTATGGGGCACCTGTTCTGCTGGGTCTGCTGCTGATCGCCAGTCCATACGTCCCCGCGACCAAAGTAGGGTGGGAGGAACAGCGAACCGACGGTCGTCTCGAAGCCTCATATCAGTTTTTCCACGGAAAAGAGCCGATTCCAATCCGCGCGGAACAAGGGCAAACGATCACGTTTTCGGTGGACGGGGAGTCAGGCTATCATGTCGTGGGGCCAGACGGGGAACTGGTCGCTATGGAGGAACGAGCCGCAAACGAGTTGGCCGTA
This sequence comes from Brevibacillus humidisoli, assembly GCF_020923435.1. Classification (NCBI taxonomy): domain Bacteria; kingdom Bacillati; phylum Bacillota; class Bacilli; order Caryophanales; family Paenibacillaceae; genus Brevibacillus; species Brevibacillus humidisoli. The sequence continues at coordinate 190,667 of NZ_CP087263.1, forward strand.
GAGGTGCAGGAGAGCGGCACGTATACGCTCACGATAGTCGGCAACAAATCGGAGAACGGTCACATCACAGTGGTCTGGCAGGTACAGTGAGCGTAAAGAAGAGATTGTAAGACAACTACATTTCAAGTATTATCGAAATATAGATGCAGGAAGGGGGAGTATGAATTGAATGCCAATCCAAACCTGGCAGAAGTAGTTTCTCTGATGGCAGATGCTTCACGGGCAGCCATGTTGACCTGTTTACTGGACAAACGGTTTTACACGGCGAGCGAGTTAGCCTATGCGGCAGGTGTCACGCCCCAGACGGCCAGTTTTCATTTGGCCAAACTGGTTGAGGGGGGAATGGTGAAAGTGGAAAAGCATGGCCGCCACCGCTATTTTCAGCTCGCAGATGAAGAGGTGGCTTATCTGCTGGAATCGCTGCTTTCTCTCTCCCGACCTCCTGAGGTGAGATCGCTCAAACAGTCGATTCAGATGAGGGAGTTGAAACAGGCGCGAATGTGCTACGATCACCTGGCGGGGCTGCTAGGTGTACAGTTGACGGGGTCGCTGGTGCGACAGGGGTGGCTGGAGACGTTGGATGATGAACAGAACTTCCAGGTAACAGCCAGAGGAGAGACGTTTTTCGCTGAGTTTGGCCTCGATCTCAAGGAGCTAGGAAATCGGCGGCGCGCCTTCTCCCGCAAATGCCTCGACTGGAGTGAGCGTCAGCATCATCTGGCGGGTGCGTTGGGATCTGCTGTGGCCTCCAGACTGCTCCAACTTGGCTGGATCAAAAAACGCCCGTCAAGTCGGGCGATTGAGATCACGGCTGATGGCAGCAGAGGGTTGCAAGACGTGTTTGGGATCAGGCTGGAAGGGGAGCAGTGATTCAATCAAACCATCCTGCTCCGTCAAAGTACAGCGTGAGAGAGGGGAGCAGGCGGAGGATAGCTGTGGTTTAGTCCGCTTTTCCGGTGGCTATCCCGCCTGGCTGTTCGGGCGGCTGGATCGTTCTCGTCTCAGAGGTGGTCCGGGTCTTCAATTGTTCGGGTGAACCAGTAGCGTGCGTGCCCAGCTTTTCCAGTTCCTCTTTGGCGATGTCGGATGAGTAGTCTGACTTGGACATATGCGGATCACCTCCCTTGCGAACCATATTCATGCACCCTGCGGTGGTAGCTGATGCCCTGGGTTTGATCTGTTTCCTCTGCAAACAGAACAGTTCCATGATAGCTTGCACGGGGAACAACACGTTTATGCGGTCAGGATGGCGGCACACGGATTGGGATTGGACCATCTGTACAGAATCAGAATCAAGAACAGACCAGTGAAAGGAGGGCGCACTGTGTGGGATTTGCTTCTCTCGATGTTTGAACGGCTTTGCATCATCGTAACCGTGGCGTTCGTTGTGACGCGGTTTCACTTTTTTCGGCGAATCATGAACAAGGCAAAGGTTACCGCTTCGCAGCGGCTGGGTTTTGTGCTTGTGTTTGGCTTCTTTGGCATCATCGGTACGTACACAGGATTAATCTTTCATACCGATTCAACCAGCTTCTCCCGCTGGGCGCTCACCCTTGACCAACAAGAGGCGATCGCCAACTCGCGCGCCATCGGGGTGGTGATCGCCGGATTGCTTGGCGGCTGGAAACTAGGTCTGGGAGCAGGTCTGATCGCCGGTGTGCATCGTTATCTGATGGGAGGATATACGGCCCTGGCCTGCGGTTCGGCCACGGTTGTCGCCGGTGTGCTGGCTGGGTTGATTCACAGGCGGTATCATGTGACCTCGTCCCGTTCGTTTCTGGTTGCCTTTGTTGTCGGTTTTCTCGCGGAAGCGATCCAGATGGGGATTATTCTGCTGATTGCTCGCCCGTTTGAGGAAGCCTGGATTCTTGTGCAAAATATCGGGATTCCGATGATGCTGGCCAATGGCATCGGGACAGCCTTGTTTATCCTGATCATCCGCAATGTGGTTAGCGAAGAGGAGAAGATGGGAGCGATGCAGGCGCACAAGGCTCTGCGATTGGCTACGTTTACCCTGAGTCATTTGCGCAAGGGGCTGAGTGTCAGCTCAGCGCGTGTAACCTGTGAGGTTTTGTTGAAAGAGGTTGTGGCATCAGCAGTTGCGATCACTGACAAGGAACACGTTTTGGCACATGCTGGCTTGGCTTCCTCCCATCACCGTACCGGTCAGGCCATTAAGGCGGAGGCCGTCCATCGAGTTCTCTCCACCGGTGAGCTTCTCGTTACGGATGAAGCGGATGTCACCTGCGGTGAGCGATGGTGTCCGCTACAGGCAGCGATTATTGCGCCGCTAAAACAAAATCAGCAAACGATCGGGACGGTTCAGTTTTTCTTCCGTTCCCCCAAAGAGATCTCCCCGATGGTGGTGGAGATGGCCAGAGGATTGTCCGGTTTGCTCAGTCAGCAGCTGGAGATGGCTGAGATGGATCAAAAGGAACAATTGTTGAAGCAGGCGGAGATAAAAGCACTGCAGGCCCAGGTCAGCCCGCACTTTTTGTTTAATGCCCTCAATACGATTATTTCAATGATTCGCAGCGATCCGATGAAGGCGAGAAAGTTGCTTGTCTCCCTGTCCCACTTCTTCCGTCAAAACTTGGCCGGCACGACAGCAACCGTAACCACACTGGAGGAAGAATTAAAGCATGTAAAAGCATATCTGGCGATCGAAGAAGCTCGTTTTGCCGATAAGCTGCAGGTGGTGTACGAGGTAGCGGAAGAGGCGCTTGCCGCTCAAGTCCCCCCGATGTCCATGCAGCCGATCGTGGAAAATGCGGTAAAGCACGGATTGCGGCATCTGCCTAGGGGCAGCCGGCTGACGATCTCGATCAAGCGGGTGGCGTCAGGGGTACAGGTTGCGATCCGGGACAATGGTTCAGGGATGGATGAACAGACGCAGCAACAGCTGACTCGTCAGCAGCTTTCGTCTGCGGAAGGGACGGGCATCGGCATCTACAACGTGCACCGCCGCTTGATCATGGCATTCGGCGAACAGGCAGGACTCGCCTTTCAGAGCGAGGCGGGATGTGGAACGACCGTCTCGTTCACGGTCCCGTTTCAGACTAGCGAGAAGGAGGTGATGGTCCCGTGATTCGGGTTGTCATCATCGATGATGAATTGTACAGCCGTGACGAGTTGAAGCATCTGCTGCAGGAATACCGCGATATCCAAGTGGTGGGAGAAGCCGATACAGGGGTGCGTGGTCTGGAGATTGTGATGACAGAGGAGCCGGATGTGATATTCGTCGATATCGAGATGCCGGAGATGACCGGGGTGAGTATGGTAGAGGCGATCCAAAAGCTTAAAAAGGTACCGGTGATCGTCTTTGCCACCGCTTACCCCGATTACGCGGTCAAGGCGTTTCGCCTGCAGGCGCTCGACTATCTCTTGAAGCCGTTTGACGAGGAACAGGTCGCTGATACGGTGGATCGGATCCGCAGCGCTCTCGCTGCTGCCCGTCCTACTGCGACGCACGGGGAGCGGAAGCAAGAACCTTCCGTCGGGAAGCTGGCGGTAGAAGATGGTGACGGGATTGTCTACCTGGCTCCACAGGAGATCCTGTTTGTCGGATGCGAAAACAAAACCACCTATATCTATACCAAGGACCGGCAGTACACCTATCGAGGTACGCTGAAAGAGACAGAGCAAAAGCTGAGCGGCTATCCCTTTTGCCGAACCCACAAAAGCTACCTCGTCAATCTGGACGCGGTGGAACAACTGATTCCCTGGTTTCATGGGGCTTATACGATCAAGCTGGTCGGCTGCAGAGAAAAAATACCGGTCAGTCGCAACTATGTGAAAACACTGCGCGAGCGTCTTGAACTGTAACGCATGTCGTCGTCTGCAATCGACAGGATAGAGAGCGATTTGTACATGTTGTCGGGATTTGTCCCAAATATGCGCCTTTTCTTGTTAGTATGTAAGCGCATCCAAACAGAAAGGAGCAGTAGGCATGATTACCTTTATCGTCTCTATCATTCTGCTGATTCTCGGATATTTTACCTACGGAAAGTTCGTTGAAAAGGTGTTCGGTGTAAAAGAGGCACGGCCTACCCCGGCGTACCGCTACCAGGATGGAGTGGACTACGTACCGATGGGGACCGGTCGCAACTCGATGATCCAACTGCTGAACATTGCCGGTGTCGGTCCGATTTTCGGCCCGATTATGGGAGCTCTTTACGGACCGGTCGCTTTTTTGTGGATCGTGCTCGGCTGTATTTTTGCCGGCGCTGTCCACGATTATTTGACTGGTATGATCTCCATCCGCAATCGCGGCGCCCATTTGCCGGAATTGGCCGGCAAGTTCCTGGGCAAAGGCTTGAAACACGTGGTGAATGCCTTTGCCATTCTCTTGCTGGTGCTGGTTGGAACCGTTTTCGTAACCGCCCCGGCGGCGCTGATCCACAACATGACTTCCAGCTGGCTGACACTGCCTGTGATTATTGCGGCGATATTTGCCTATTACATTATCGCTACCTTGCTGCCAGTGGATAAAGTGATTGGACGCATCTACCCGTTCTTTGGCGCACTCCTGCTGATCAGTGCGGTCGGCATCGGCGCCGGGTTGGTGGTCACCGGAGCGCCAATCCCTGAAATAAGCTTGCAAAACATGCACCCTGACAATTTGCCCATCTTTCCGCTGTTGTTTTTGACGATCTCCTGCGGAGCGCTCTCTGGCTTCCATGCCACGCAGTCTCCGATCATTTCGCGGACGACGCAAAATGAAGGACAAGGGCGCAAGATCTTTTACGGGATGATGATCGCCGAAGGGATCATTGCGATGATCTGGGCTGCCGCTGCGATGAGCATGTTCGACGGCATGACGCTGAACGAATTGATTAAAAATGGCGGTCCTGCTGCTGTGGTAAGTGAAGTCTCCATGACCATGCTGGGCGCGATTGGCGGTACACTGGCCGTACTGGGTGTGATCGTACTGCCGATCACGTCTGGGGATACCGCTTTCCGCAGTGCCCGGATGATTATTGCCGACTACATTCGTGTCGCTCAGAAGAAAATCAGCAATCGCCTCTGGATCGCACTACCGCTGTTCGCCATCTCGGTGGCGCTGACGCAGATCGACTTTAATCTCTTGTGGCGCTACTTTTCCTGGGCCAACCAGTCGACGGCCGTGATCGCGCTCTGGGTGGGAGCGATGTATCTGATCCTGGCCAAAAAGAATTACTGGATTGCGCTGGTACCGGCGCTGTTCATGACAGTAGTCTGCCTTACCTATATCGCGAACGCCCAGATCGGTTTTGGTCTCTCCATGGGTGTCTCTTACGCGATTGGTGCAGTTGGAACAATCGTGATTGCTGTCGCGTTCTTCCTGGCTGCCCGCAAGCGCCTGGCTGCTTCCCAATCCATCTCGCTGGATGATGATGTAGATCAGGCAGCATAAACGAGGAGGCTGCTTCTCATCGATCACGATCGATAGAGGCAGCCTCTGTTTTGATCTGCGAGAGTTATGTCCTCCGCTCCCCCCAGCGAACCAATCCATCAGCGAGGATCAGTGTGGCCGAAAAGGAGGTTCCATCTTTATCGACAAACCCGTCGATCCATCCCGTCTTTCCTTCTCTCAGCAATTGTCTCAACTGCTCCATCGATAGATCTTTTTCCCGGATTTGTTTTGGGATGTAGAACCGACATTTCGGATAGCCGGTGCAGCTGATCATCGTTTGTCCCTCAACCATTTCTCCCCTGCGGCATCGTGGACAGATACCGATGCCGTTCCTTTTGGTTTTGTCTGCGGTGGCCGACACCTCCCGCTGGGTGCGGTCCGATTCAGCCTGGGGGTTCGCTTTCCGCTCGACAGATGCTTTCGTTTTTGCAGCTTTCCTCATGCCGTCTGCCGCTGTTGAGCGCGGTTTGCGGTCTGTCGGTGGGCCAGACCGCCTTTCTCCGGGAAAGGTTAGGGACAGCTCACCTGTATCCCTGTTCAGCTCCAGTTTGGCCTTGTAGGATTTCCCTTGGCGGCTCTTGAAGCGGAGCAGACCGGTCCGTCCCTTTTCCAAAAGGTCGCGTATCTCTTTTTCCGACAGGGGGCGGCCAAAGGCAAATGTTTTTAGCAGGAACGCACAGTCTCGGTTAGTACAGTGATACCCTTTGCCGCTTTTGACGATCTTGCCGCCGCAGCGGGTGGGGCAGTCCAGATCGCTTTGAGACGTTTGGCTGGGGGCAGCTTGCTGGGCTTGTACTTTTTGCACCAGCACCGAGGCAAACGTTTTGACCTGCCCCATAAACGGTTCGGCAGAGGCACTGCCGATCGAGATCTGATGCAGCCGCTGCTCCCACTGACCGGTTAGCTCCGGTGAACTGAGCACGCCGATCCCGGCGTCTTCCACCATGTCGATCAGCGATCTTCCCTTGGTGGTAACAACCAGTTTCTTCCCTTTTCGCTCAATATAGCCCACTTCCCGCAGCCGTTCGATGATCGCAGAGCGTGTCGCCGGAGTGCCGATCCCGCAGTCTTTCATCGCTTCCCGCATCTCTTCATCTTCGACGAACTTGCCTGCTGTTTCCATATCTTTGAGCAGCGTATCCTCGTCGTACCATTTCGGCGGTGTCGTCATCTTGTCTTTCACCTGCGCCTGCTCACATCGGACCGCACCGTTAGGATCGATCGCAAATGAGGGGGCAAGCTGCGGTGCATCCTCCTCGCTGTCGTTCTGTTTGCCCTTGCCCTGTTTCTCTTCCCCGTAGATCGTTTTCCAGCCAAGCTGAAGCGCTACTTTCACATGGGTTTTAAACGTCTCCTGCTCTACTTCTGTCAGCAGGGTGTGGTGCCGATAGTGGGCTGGTGGGTAAAAATGGGCGAGAAAACGCTTGACGATCATGCTGTATATTTTTTCGATGTCTCCTGTCAGACTTTGCGGAATCTGTTCGGTAGGCATGATCGCGTGATGGTCGCCAACCTTCTCCGGCCTGCAAACATTCCGGTTCTTGCTGTGAACGAGCGACTTGTCCGCCCCCCTGGCCAATTCGCCGTATCGACTGCTACCAAGCTGATCGCATACGTTGTGCATAAAGGGAATGTTTGTCTCTTCCACATAAGCAGAGGAGGTACGGGGATAGGTAATCGCTTTATACCGCTCGTACAGCTTCTGTGCCAGATCGAGTGTTTTTTGGGCTGAAAACCCATAGCGCCTGTTTGCTTCCCGCTGCAGCGTGGTCAAATCGTATAACTTAGGCGGCAGTTCGCGCGCTGTTTTTTCATCGTAGGAAACAATCGCAGCCGGTTTTCCCTGCACTCTGTCGGCAATCGCTGCGGCTTTCTCTTTACTTGTGATGCGCTCTCCCTGCCACACGCCGCGATACGACTGATCACCTTGACGGAACCACGCTTCCACCAAATAGTATGGTTCCGGGGTGAATTGCTCGATGATCTCCTGTCGTTTTTTGAGCATGGCCAGCACCGGGGTCTGCACACGTCCGACAGAAAACAATTCTCCGTGTTTGATCGTAAATGCGCGTGACCCGTTCATCCCGATCAGCCAGTCGGCCTCACTGCGTGCTTTTGCTGCCGCCAACAAGTTATGGTAGGCGGCCCCATCTTTTGCATTCTGAAAAGCCTCCCGGATCGCGGTCGGGGTGAGAGAGGAGGTCCACAGCCGTTTTACCGGTTTATCTATCTTCAATAGCTGGCAAATGTAGCCGAAGATTAATTCTCCCTCACGTCCGGCATCCGCTGCATTGACGATCAGGTCGCACTTTTTGGCCAAATCCCCAATTATCCGCAGCTGTTTCTTCGTTTTCGGGTAGGCAACCAGGCGGAACGTCCGTGGAATGATCGGCAGGTGCTCCATTTTCCACTTTTTATACTTTTCATCGTACATCTCCGGGGCAGCTAGTTGGACCAGATGGCCGATCGCCCAAGTGACAAGGATCTGGCCGCCATCGATGTAACCGTCTTTTAAAGTGGTTTTGCCAAGAAGAGCTTGGGCGATGTCTTTTGCCGCCGATGGTTTTTCTGCTACAATCAGTGTCCTCATCTCTTCCCCCTGTTTTCGGGACATTCTCGTACCGCGTTCTCTTATCTACTTCTATCATAGCGGATCATAGAGCCAAACGGTTAGTGATGATATTTGTTACGAGAATCCGGCAGCAAAGAACGGTTATGCTGCGGGAAAATCCCTCCACTCGATGATGGTGGAAAATCTGAGGAATTCCTTGGCTGCAAGTAGGTTAATACCGTTTCACTTTGACCGCTTCGACATAAGGTATACAGACAAATACACCAAAGGGAGCGATCATATGGCGAAAAAAAATAACGTCCGCCCAGTTTCCTACCCAAGCGAGTTCGACAGCTGGCTGAAAGCGCAAAATGTAAAGAAAAAAGAGCGGAGAAATCCGGAGGCTCTCCAGCGTTATTATCAGGAATGGGCCAAGATGCACGCACGGAAACCGAAAAAGCGTTCCTTGTTCAAACTGCCGGCGTTGGACCTGGATCAAATCGCCAGTCATGCCCGCAAAGTATCGGAACTGGTGGAAACGATCCAAGGCGTAAAAAATATGATGAATCAGCCGAAAACCCATGATGATTAGGAGATGCAAGGGACAGCAGTAGCGTCTGCTGTCCCTTGTCATTTCCTTCGCTCGTCTTCATCAGATATTTACTGCAGGTTGATCGCTGCTTAACATGGGTATCAGATAATGAAACGTACACCTATGATGAGGAGAGTGAATACGCAGATATGCCAAAAACCTCTGTACTGTCTGCCCTTTGTTTTTTGCTTGTGGCAAGTTTCTGTCTGCCGGTCATGGCACAGGAGCAGGATATCTTTACGGATATCGCGGCTTCCCCATACAGACAGGCCATTATCGATTTATACCAACGAGAGATCATCCAGCCATCAGCGGACGGAAGGTTTTATCCAGACCGTCAGTTGAGCAGGGCGGAAGCGGCCGTGCTGCTGGTAAAGGGCTTCCATCTGCCGCGGATTACGCCGATTGAGGCGACAGATCCCAACCTGCAAAAGTCGTATCGCTACACCGACCCGCTCGGGGTGATCGACGAGTCTTTTTCGATTCCGTCGGCAAAAGATATCGCCAATCACTGGGGTGTTTCGTACATGGAGGGCTTGATTAAAGTCCGGGCCGATCAGGTAGAAGGAGATACATATGGGCCGAATCGTCCGGTCACCAAGGCAAAGTGGGTGGAGATGATCGGCAAAGTCATTTTCGGTGTCGATCAACCGATGGATCATGCTGCAAAGCTGGTGGAGATGGGACTTGTGTCCGAAGAAGCGGCTGTTTCGCAGGAGCCGATCTCCAGAGCGGAAGCTGCGGGTATCCTTCACCGTATTCTCCGTGATCCTGACTTTCAGATCGTGACGATCTTTGCCACGGCAGACATCCACTCCCACCTGCAACCGTATAAACCGAGCGGGATGGAACGGGAGATCGGCGGCCTGGCCAAAATGAGCCAGATCATCAAGGAGACACGCAGGAGCCAACCCAATCTGCTGCTGGTAGACGCTGGAGACGCTCCTTACAACACCAATATCGGCAACCTGTTTGAAGGAGCCTCCACGATTGATGTGATGAATCAGATGGGATACGATGCGATGGTCTTGGGCAATCACGATTTTGATTTCCCCTTCCAGGTGCTCCAGCGCAATGCGGAGAACGCAGCCTTCCCCTTTCTCTCGGCCAATACCTTGTATCAGGGGGAGCGTCCCGAATTCCTCCACTCTTCGATTGTGCGCGAGGTGGGCGGAGTAAAGGTAGGCGTGATTGGCGTGACGGATGACCAGAGCATCTACTATACGCATCCGAAAAACGTGGCGGGAATCAGCTTCAACGACCACTTCCAGGCGGCGCAGGCAGAGGTAGAGAAACGGAAAGATGAGGTGGATATTGTCCTGGCGCTTGCTCATCTGCATGGGGATAACCCGGTCCTGCCGGAAAGAGTAGACGGCTTCGACATCGTCATCGGAGGCGGGCAGGATGTAGTGGAGTACCCGCAGATGATCAATGGGGCGTGGTTGATCTCCCCCGGCAAGCATGCAGAGGTGTTAAATCAGATCAACATCCAACTGTACCAGGGTGATAGGATCGGCATGAACTTCGCCCATATTTTTATGACCGACAATTTGCCGGAAGATCCGCAGGTCGCCCAGATCGTGGCTGAGTATGAATCGAAAATGGGCGAAAAGATGAAACAGGTAGTCGGTGAGACCAACGTCGTCCTGGATGGAGAGAGGCAAACGGTACGTTTGAAAGAGTCCAACCTGGGCAATGCAATCGCCGATAGTCTGCGGGAATTGACGGGTGCCGATATTGCGCTGCAAAATGGCGGTGGAATCAGGGCCAGCATCAACCAAGGGGAGATCACGATGGAGGAGATCTATGCAACTCTTCCCTTTGACAATACTGTCGTGATGGTGGAAGCGAGCGGCCAGACCGTCTGGGATGCCCTGGAACACAGTGTGGCCAGCTATCCGGCAGCTGCAGGCGGCTTCCTGCAAGTATCCGGTCTCAGCTACACGTTTGATGCTTCCAAAGAGCCAGGTCAGCGTCTGGTCGAGGTGCTGGTGGACGGAAGTCCGATCGACAAGCAGAAGTTGTACAAAGTAGTGGCCAACGATTTTCTCACCGGTGGCGGCGACAAGTTTACCATGCTCAAGGATGAGACCAAACTGCTGGTAAAGACCAAGCATTATTTGCGCGATGCTTTTGTGGAGTATTTGCAGAAGCATCAACTGATCGCACCGGAGTTGGAGGGGAGAATCACCATCCAGAATCCGGAGAAGGCGACAACGGAGTAAGTGGACGAGGCGCACAGAAGCTGTGCGCCTCTCATTATTTTAAAGAGAGGGAATCAGAATCCCGTATCGAATAGTATCAGTCATGCAAAAAGATAGTAAAGAGGCGTGACACAATGTGAAGAACAGAAGGTACTACCGCATCATCATCGAAGTAGTGGCTATTCTATTTGGCAGTTTATTAATTGCCGTTGGGGCCAATACCTTGCTGATACCGGCCGACTTGCTCTCTGGCGGAGTCATCGGGATCTGCATGATTTTGTTCCATTTTTTCGACTGGTCAGTGGGAGTACAGTATTTCATCTACAATATCCCCCTGCTGATCTTGGGCTACATCCACTTGGGCAGAAAGTTTGTCATCTATTCCGTCCTGGCTGTCGTGTTCGATGCCTTGTTCCTGCAGTTGATCCCGATTCGTCTGATGTGGACGGACAATATTATCTTAAACTCGATTTTTGGCGGTGCGATTTCCTTTGCCGGTGGAGCGATCATGCTTCGCGCAGGGGGATCAAATGGCGGATTGGATATTTTGGCACGGGTGATTGCCAAACATAAAAATATCTCCATTGCCAAGTTTGGTCTGATGATTAACCTGGTGATTGTCACGATTTCCGCTGTCATTTTTGACATTCAGGCGGCCATGTTTACGATCATTGCGTTGTATGTAGGCTCGAAAACCTACGAAGCGCTGCTCAATATCGCGGAAAGAAGCTCAGTGATCATCATTACGGATAAAGGAACAGAGGTATCCGCAGCGCTTAATCAAGCCTTTCATCGCGGAGTTACCTCTTGGGATGCCTTGGGAGCTTACTCACACACAGAGAAACAGGTGATCTTGTGCATTATTGTAAACATACAATGGTCGGAACTGTGCCAGACGGTTCAAAACATAGACCCGCATGCATTTATTTCTGCGATGCCGGCGCATAAAATCATCGGTAATTTTAAGAATACGTGGTAAGATGGGGGTAAGGCAAATAGGCTGCCATACGGCTTTAGTATTCTTGGCCGTTCATGCCATCCTCAAAGGAAGTGAGTTATCATGGCGAGCACACATGTCTTCTCCAAACGAGAAGAGATTGCCAATTCGATCACACATGGGATCGGGGCCCTGCTCAGCATCCCTGCCTTGATCCTTCTCATTGTCTTTTCTGTCCGCTTCGGCAGCGCCTGGCATGTTGTGAGCTTCACGTTGTTCGGCGTGACGATGCTGCTGCTCTATTTTTCCTCCACCTTCGTTCACGCCCTTCCCCAAGGAAAAGCGAAAGATCTCTTTGAGATATTGGACCATTCCTCCATCTACTTTTTCATCTCCGGTACCTATACACCGTTCTTGTTTCTCGCAGTAAAAGGTTGGTTGGGCTGGACGCTGTTTGGGATCGTTTGGGGGATTGCCGTTGTTGGGACCGTTTTTAAGTGCTTCTTTGTGAAAAGGTTTCTGTTCCTATCAACCTTCCTGTATCTGGTGATGGGATGGCTGATCGTCTTTGCCTGGAATCAGTTGGTTGCAAGCATCGATTCGACCAGCCTAGTGCTGCTGGTGACAGGCGGTCTGCTCTATACCGTGGGGACAGTGTTCTATGTTTGGCGAGGCTTCACATACCATCACGCGATCTGGCATGTATTGGTTTTGGGTGGTTCCACTGCTCACTTTTTTTCGATCATGTCGCTGCTTCCGTAAGCAAGAGGACCTCAGGAAAGCAGTCCAAACCGTTTCAACTGATCCCACAAGCGTTCCTTCTGCAGGATCTCCTTCTGCTTCGGACCGATCAGGTCAAAGTGGGGAAATGGCGGGCGATGGTGAATGTGGTCGGGATCGAGACCGTTGGCGACACACCATTCAGACAAGAGCTGGAGGTTGCTGCATCCCACTTTGGTGACTGTTTTGATCTGGGGAAAACGAGGATCTAGCCAATAGTGGGTCAAAAAGGCAATCTCCCCTCTGCTGACTGCTTCTTTCCACTCTTGCAGTTCCTCTCTTGTGATTCCGAAGGCCATCTCCGCGTCACCCCCATCTGTTTTGTCCCCGTTGATTGCTCTCACTCATTATAGCAATACCCGCCGGTTTACGCTTTCCTAAAAAAGAGTTGCGTGTTTCATCTGATTACCTCAGGGACATTCTTCTTTGTTCGACGGGGGGGGGGTAGTAGGAGAAACCCGGGTATTTTACCACAGGCCACTCTTCCTTCCGGAGAGCGTTGATCAGTTCCGGACCTACCCGCAGGTTCTCCTGTACCAGCTCATGAGGTGTCAGCGCCATCCACTGATTCAGCGATATGTCTGCATAGCGGTCCGTTCTGAAGATTTCAAAAAACCAGAGCGATTGATCGTCGGTGTTCTGAATATAGTGTCCGTAGACGCTCGGCACATAACCGACATCACCGGCTCGCAAATCGAAGGTTCTTGCCTGGCCATTGGCTGCGAACCTCCCTCAAGTCCTTGAATGGAGTGCGGGATTCCTGCCGGAAAGAACCACAAATCCCCCTTGCCGACATCGGCGATAAAGTTTCGTCCATTTTGATCAACTGCAGTGACTCGCGCTCGTCCCCAAATCATGTAAGCCCATTCTGATTGCTTATGCCAATGCAGTTCACGCACACCGCCTGGCGTCAGAGCCATGTTAACTCCCGCAAGCGAGGTTGCGATCGGCAGTTCCCTCACCGTCACTTGCCGAGACCATCCGCCGTGATTTAACGTCATGTAGGTATCCGAGAAAGAAAACTTTAGGTGGGGAATTGTTCCGGCATCCGTGGGAGGTGGAACCAGCATGTCAGGGTTCTCAAGGTCTCTCATCACATCCCGAGGGCCAAGATCCACAAAGCCGGCACCATCTCTCCTAATTGGCTGCGGTATATAGCCGGCGGCATTTTTGCGAGGGTTGTTTTCCATGCGTGTGTTCCTCCTTGATTGACGATATGTTTTCCGTAGGCACTGATTTTAGAAGCCCAGATTTACGGTATGAAGGGAGCAAGAAATAGGTGTTTATTTCCTGAGTGGCAACCCAACTGCGGGAGGTTGTTTCTGCGGTATAAGCCAGCACAAATACTCAAAAATTGCCCATTAAACTACAAAAAGGCGGATGCCATAGTACAAAGCACCCCCTGCATTAATAACATGGTGTTGTAACTCAAATCCTTTTGAAGGAGGTTCTGCAGTGGGTCTCTTTAACGGCGATTTCGACGATTTTGTGTTGGCGTTGGTTCTGTTTATCCTCCTGGTAATCGTGGGTGTGTCTGAAGATTAATGCATTGCAGCAAAAAGGTAAAAGGCGTTTGAGGACCTGCCCGTGCAGGTTTTCAAACGCCTTTTCCTTTTGCTGGTTTGCTGGTTATGTTCCGGGTGGCACGGCTGACGAGCGACTGCCCATCAAGGTGTTGATTTTCTGCGCAAATTGTTCGACGGTCAACTTGTTTAAGGAAGGGTAACCAGAACCCTCAAGGGCGACAGTGCGGCCGTCAATGATGGGATAGAGGCCCTGCCAAATCCCTACTAGTGAATAGTACTCCGTTCCCCGCACCTGCTGCAGGAAACAGATATAATCTCCCTCAGCCAAGGGACCGGAGTACTTCGTATTGAGTGGATTGGTTGGATCGGGGAGCGGCTCCACTCCTGTGGTCAGCAGTTGGAGGATCTGTGGAGAGGTTCCTTTCAGCACCCGCTTCACCTGGATTCTCTGAACATAGTTGACCAACCTGAAATCACCGATCCGCCGTTCTGTGGGATAGGTGTCGTGAGCCACATCCGGCCAGCCGACGACGATCAGACTGGACCGATTGACCAACTCTTGCACACTTCGCGTCAGTGTCTGGTCGATCTGCAGTTTGGCAATGTCGACTCGCGCGGCGGCAGGAAGAGTGACGACAAACATGTTCACCAGCAAAAGGGAAGCAACTACTCGAAGTAACGGCATTATTCACACCCCCAAGTACAGGAATCGACATTAGTATGCCTATGACGGATACAGGTATGTAAACCAAGATGAAAGAAGAGGGAAACAAGGGCAGCATGTCTCATCGATATGGTTGATGCATCAAGGGACGGATACTTGCCACACTAAGGAAAAAGTGGTCAAGGAGGACATCATGGTCTTTGCCATCTCAATTGCAATCGTTTTGGTTTTGGTTGTCTGGGGAGTGATAGACCCGACCGGCCTGACGGAATCGGCCAACAATCTGCTGCAGATTATGATTCAGAAGTTTGGCTGGTTTTATCTGCTGGCCGCCTTTTCTTTTTTGCTCTTCTCGCTCTTTTTGGCGTTCGGGAAGTACGCAAAAATTCGATTGGGCCCCGACGACGAGGAACCGGAGTACACCAACATTACCTGGTTTGCTATGCTGTTCAGCGCCGGGATGGGGATTGGTCTTGTCTTTTGGGGCGTAGCCGAACCATTGTATCACTATTTGAGTCCACCGCCTGTGGGAGTGGAGGGAGAGACCGCTGAGTCCGCCCGCCTGGCGATGCGCTATTCGTTTTTTCACTGGGGACTTCACCCGTGGGGAATCTACACTGTGATCGCGCTGGCATTGGCTTATTTTCAGTTTCGCAAAGGGTATAAAGGTTTGATCAGTCATACCTTTTTTCCCTTATTGGGTGAGCGGGTACATGGTCCATTGGGAAAAACAATCGACATACTGGCGACGTTCGCTACAGCGTTTGGGGTTGCCACTTCGCTTGGACTAGGCACCTTGCAAGTGAACGGAGGTCTTTCGCACATCCTGGGCATCCCCAACACAACCTTTGTCCAACTGATGATTATCCTGGTGCTGACGATCCTCTACATGATCTCGGCAACAACAGGATTGGACAGGGGGATCAAGATGTTGAGCAACACCAATCTGATCGTTGCCCTGCTGCTGATGGTGTTTGTCTTGTTCGTCGGCCCCACCTCCTTTATTTTTGATACCTTTACCGCCACGTTGGGCGGGTATATGCAAAACCTGGTTCAGATGAGCTTGCGAATGACACCGTTTGTCGACAGCCAATGGATGAGTTCCTGGACGTTGTTTTACTGGGCCTGGTGGATTGCCTGGGCGCCGTTTGTCGGTATGTTTATCGCCCGCGTATCGAAGGGGCGGACGATCCGTGAGTTTGTTCTTGGCGTATTGATCGTGCCGACCTTGTTCAGCTTTTTCTGGTTCTCCGTCTTTGGCGGCACCGCGCTGAAGTTCGAGTTTATCGATCAGGCGGGAATTGGTGCTGTAGTGCAAGAGGATGTGACGACGGCGTTATTTGTCACCTTGGAACAGCTGCCGTTGGGGACAATCCTCTCCGTACTGGCCACGCTGTTGATTATCACGTTTTTTATCACCTCGGCGGACTCCGCTACGTTTGTACTGGGGATGCTTTCATCAAAAGGAAGGTTGGACCCGAGCAACAAAATCAAAATCACCTGGGGTTTTCTGCAATCCTCGATTGCCGCCGTCCTGCTGGTCAGCGGGGGATTGAAGGGGCTGCAGACGGCGTCGATTGTCGCAGCACTGCCTTTTGCGGTGATTATGCTGCTGATGTGCGTCTCGATACTGAAGGCCCTGGAGGCGGAGGTGAAGCAAAAGCAGAGAAGGGAGCGAGAGCGTCAGAAGCATCTGGACGCTCTGCTCGATGCGGAAAAGCAAACCTGATCATGGAAGTGCCGCCTATAGGAAATGGTCTTCGTCTTCCTTTCTTCTCTTTGTCTGGAAACCGGCTGATCCTTTGAATAACAGGTAAAAGGCAGCGATAAAGGTGAGAATGGACAGCGTTAGATAAAACCAGTTCATGTTATCTCCTTTCTCCTCTGTTAGGGCAAGGTCTGTTTTAGATGTTGAACCAGCGCTTGGCTGGCCTTGGACAGATACGATCCTTTGCGGTAAGCGACGGCCAGTTCGATCGTTAGCGCCGGTTTGAGCGGAACGCAGCGGATGAGCGGTTCCCTCTCTACCGCCATCCGCAGCAGCAGACTGATGCCCAGGTTGCGCGTGATTAGTTGTTTCACGATCTCCAACTGGTTAGAGGTATAAATCACGTTTGGCTGAAAGTTGGCTTTGCGGCACTCCTCTAAAATGTATCGGCGTTGAAAGAATCCCTCCTTCAACAGGATAAACGATTCTTCGCGAAGGTCGGGGACAGTCAGGTTCGATTGCCGAGCAAGAGGGTGTTCGTTAGACAGACAGACGGCAAAATCGGCCCTCGTCAGCGGTATTAGTTCCATTTTTTCCGGTTCTTGCAGTGCATCAGGGATCACAATCCCCAAATCAATCTCCTGCTGGATCAATTTCTGCTCTACCGAGAGCGCCCCTTCCTCAAAGGCGGAGAAACGGATCCCAGGATAACGTGAGAGGAAACCGGCCAGCAGATCGGGAAACAGGGAGGTGCCGACCATAGGCGGCAGACCGATGCGGATTTCCCCTCTGGTCAGGCCTTTCAGCTCGGCGATTTCCCGCAGCGCATCCTCCACGCAGCCGACGATTCGTTCCGCATGCCGCAGGAGCACCTCTCCTTCTGCCGTCAGAGATACCTTATGTTCTTTCCGTTGCAGGAGCGGAAGGCCCAGTTCTTCTTCTAGTCGGGCAATTGATTTGCTCAGCGTAGGCTGTGTGAGGTGGAGCCTGGTCGCGGCTTTTGTGAAGCTGCGCTCTTTGGCTACTTCCAAAAAATAGAGCAGTTGGCGGATCTCCACAGAGTATCATTCCTTTTATGAATTCACTTCATAAACTTAATTCATTTTAATTATAGCTTATCTGCGTGGTACACTGAAAGCGCCATTAACGGCGATGAGATGCACGCAGAGAGGTGTTTGCTTTGATCCAGTCGGGAACTTCCCAGTTCTGGCGGGCCTCTTTGGCCCTTGCCATCGGTTCTTTTTTGGTTTTTGCCAATCTTTACATGACGCAGCCGTTGCTTCCTGTATTTGTCGCGATTTATGGGGTATCTGAAACCGTTTCCAGTCTATCGATCTCACTGGTTATCCTGACGTTAAGTCTGTCTCTGCTCATCTTTGCCGCCTTGTCCGATGCTTACGGCAGGAAACCGGTTATGGTATGTTCGATGGTTGGCGTGACGCTTGCCACCTGGCTGCTGATATGGGTCCCTTCCTTTCCCTTGCTGCTGGTTGTTCGGGCGCTGCAAGGGATTTTTTTGGCTGGGCTGCCGGCAGTGGCGATTGCCTATATTGCCGATGAGTTCGATCCGTCGGTGCTGTCATCCGCAGTTGGCATCTACATCAGTGGGAATACGGTTGGCGGTATGGTTGGCCGGGCTGTCTCCGGCTTCGCCGCAGACTGGGGCGGTTACAAGACGTCTTTCGCTGTGATGGGGTGCACCAGTCTGCTCTGTCTGGTGCTATTTCTGGTTCTTCTACCGGAGCCTAAACGTTTTCAGCGGCGTCCGTTTCACTGGCGGAAATCGTTGAAGGAGATGCAGCGACATCTTGTCAATCCCACTTTGCTTCCGGCTTTTTTTGCGGGAGGGTTGCATTTTTTTCTATTTGTAGGCTTATATAATGATGTAACATTTTTACTTAGCTCGCCGCCGTATTACCTAACACCGACCTGGCTTGGTTTCTTGTTTCTCACCTATCTTGCCGGGACAGTCAGTTCGACGATTGCCGGCTGGACCCAGCGGTGGTGGAGATTATCGACTGGTGTTTCGATGGGGATTGCCTTCATAGCCGTAGGACTAATCATCACCTTGGAGCGTTCGATTGGGGCTATTGTCTGTGGCTTGTTGGCCGTTAGTTTCGGTTTTTTCTTTGCTCATTCGCTCACCAGTTCCTATGTAAGCAAACAGGCTCCATTTGCCAAGGCCGGTGCCTCTTCCATCTACCTGGTCGCGTATTATCTAGGGGGAAGTCTCGGCAGTACGCTGCTTGGTCTGGTTTATTTCATCTGGCAGTGGAATGGTGTGGTCTGTGTGAGCCTGCTGGTGCTCCTGCTCACGTTTGCCTGCAGTCAGGTGATGCGTCGGCATGAAGGGCGGCACCATACCCCTGGGACCAACCGGGTACAATAGTGGAAGAAACGAAAAGCTGTGATGCGCTCTGCCGCCAGCGTTTCCAAACAATAGCGGGGACGAATCGATTTTGTGACAAAACCTGGAGGATGTTAGAATGCAATCTTTGTTATGGGGAAGTGTTTTGTCCGCTTTGTCAACAGGGGTGGGGGCGTTGCCCATCCTCTTTTTCAGGCAGGTGACGCATCGCTGGCGTGATATCCTGCTCGCGTTTACGGCTGGCATCATGATGGCGGCTGCCACCTTTAGTTTGATGCCGCAGGCGCTGGCGGGCGCCGATATGATGGTCCTCTGTCTGGGTGTTGTGACGGGGACACTGGTGCTGACCGTGCTGGAGTTGATCGTACCGCATATCGATCTGGAACATTCGCGGATGAACATCAGGGTGGATGAGAAATCTCTGCTAATCCTGGCTGCGATCACGCTTCACAACCTGCCGGAGGGACTTTCGGTCGGAGTAAGCTACTCCAGCCAGGATCAGCAACTAGGCGGACTGATTGCCTTTGCTATCGGCCTGCAAAACGCTCCGGAAGGTTTCCTGGTGGCGTTATTTTTGATCAACCAGCAGGTAAGCAGATGGAAGGCATTTCTGCTCGCCACGCTGACCGGATCGGTAGAGATCGTCGCTGCACTGATCGGGTACTCATTAACCAGTCTGGTCGAAGGACTGGTTCCTTATGGACTCTCTTTTGCCGCAGGTGCGATGCTGTTCATCGTCTACAAGGAGTTGATTCCGGAAAGTCACGGCGACGGTCATGAACGAGCCGCCACCTTTTCCTTTATCATCGGTCTGTTGGTGATGGTTGGACTGATCCAATGGTTTGGTTGAAGAACCAAGCCGATCCCGGCGTGATATCGGACAAAATGTACTTATGTTTTCCGCTCTCTTTACCGAAACCATTAATAGAGGATTCGTCGCATTGATCATCACGCAGTAGGGAGTGTCAAGATGGAGAAATCAACATACATAGGTATAGTGTTAGGACTGTTGGCAGTCGGGGTCGGAATGGTGTTGAAAGGGGCCAGCCTGCTCAACATATTTAACGGCGCGGCTTTTATGATCATCTTTGTCGGGACCGCGGCCTCTCTATTTATCGGCTTTCCTACCTCTGAGCTGAAAAGGTTCCCCACCTTGTTAAAGATTGTCTTTACGGAACAGAAACTGATCGCCAAACGAAAACTGATTGACGAGTTCATGAACTGGGCCGCCGTTGCCCGTCGCGAGGGCTTGCTGGCCTTGGAAAATACATCGGAAGAGATCGAAGATCCGTTCCTGCGCAACGGGATGAAGATGATCATCGACGGAGGCGAACCGGAATTCGTTCGCGACGTGTTGAATGAGGAGATCTCGGCGATTGAAGAGCGGCACGCCGCCGGTGCCTCGATTTTTACGCAGGCGGGTACATATGCTCCTACACTGGGGGTTCTCGGGGCGGTTATCGGGTTGATCGCCGCACTCGGCAACCTGTCTGACATTGACAAGCTGGGTCACTCGATTGCAGCGGCATTTATGGCGACGATGTTCGGGATCTTTTCCGGTTACGTCTTGTGGCACCCGATGGCCAACAAGTTGAAGCGCAAATCGAAGCAGGAGATTGAGATCAAGAAAATCATGGTGGAGGGACTGCTGTCCATACAAGCGGGTGTCTCTCCGGCGGCTATTGAGCAAAAATTGCTGGTGTATATCCCGTCCAGCGAACGTACCGCGAAAAATGAGGTGAATCGAGAAGAAGGTGTTGGTGTCGATGGCTAGGAGAAAAAAGAAGCACCAGCACGAGGAGCACATTGACGAAACCTGGTTGATCCCCTACGCCGATTTGCTCACCCTCTTGCTCGCTTTGTTTATTGTGCTGTTCGCCTCCAGCAAACTGGATGCGCAGAAGTTCGATCAGTTGGTTCAGTCACTCAAAGTGGCTTTCAATGGAGGGACGGGATTCTTCCAAAGTCCCAATCCAATGCCAGCGCCGCCCAACGCACCAGTGCCTACGGTTGAGATGAAGCATGTGCAGACCAAAGAGGAACAGGAGCAGGAGCGGAAGTTCCAGCAGGAAACGCGTGAATTGCAGAAATTGAAAGAACAACTGGACAACTACATTGAGCAGAACGGGCTGAAGGACAAGCTGGAAACCAAAATCACGGATCTAGGATTGCTGATCACGATTCTCGACAATGCCCTGTTTGATTCCGGAAGTGCGGTGGTCCGTCCGGAAGCGCGCCATCTGGCGGCGGAGATCTCCAAGCTGTTGGAGCCGCAGCCGCGTGAAGTGACCGTTGCCGGGCACACGGACAATGTGCCGATCAACACCCGCGAGTTTCCCTCCAACTGGGAACTCAGTTCCAAGCGGGCTCTCAACTTCATGAAAATCCTGCTGGAAAATGAAAAGCTGGACCCACGAAAGTTCAGTGCCACCGGTTACGGTGAATACCGTCCGATTGCATCCAATGATACCGCAGAGGGGCGGGCTCAGAACAGACGGGTGGAAGTATCCATTCTGCGTAATTTTCCAAAATAGTGGAATACATGGAAAGACAACAGGCCGGAGACGGTCTGTTTCTTTTTTACTAGTTGAAAGCGTTTGCATCTGCTGATACACTTAACTTTGCAAATATAACAACTTTTAGAAAGGAGAGTTGTTCCGTGTTTCGAGCTTTGACCAACGCTTCTGTGCGCATGGTGCAGCGCTACCTGCCGGATCCGTTCTTATTTGCTGTTATTCTGACTTTTGTCGTTTTTGTGGCCGGCATGCTGGTAAACGGAAAAAGTGCGCTCGAGATGGTGACATTCTGGGGTGACGGATTTTGGAGCCTGCTCACGTTTGCGATGCAGATGGTCCTGATCCTGGTGACGGGTCATACATTGGCCAGCACCCGTTTTTTCAAAAGGGGCATGCGCTTTATTGCCGGATTGGCCCATTCACCTGGCCAGGCGATCATGCTGACCGCGTTTGTCTCCTGTTTGGCTGCCATGATCAACTGGGGATTCGGGCTGGTTATCGGTGCCTTGCTGGCTAAGGAAGTGGCCCGCCAGGTAGACAAGGTAGACTATCGCTTGCTGATTGCCAGTGCTTACAGTGGTTTTATCGTCTGGCATGGCGGTCTCTCTGGCTCCGTACCGCTGACGATTGCGACAGAGAACCACTCCTTGCAGGATGTGATCGGGATCATCCCGACTACGGAGACGCTGTTCTCGCCGCTTAACATCACGCTGATCGTCGCCATGTTGATTGCGATTCCACTCATGAATCGACTGATGATGCCGTCTGAAAAAGACACGATCGTGTTTCGAGGAGCGGCCTTGGCAGAGGAGGAGCAGGCCGCTACTGTGGCTGTTGATACCCCTGCTGATCGTTTAGAGAACAGCTTCCTTATCTCATTTCTCGTGTTTTTGCTTGGTCTCGCTTTTATCGTCTGGTACTTCTGGGAGAATGGCTTTAAACTAAACCTTGATATCGTCAATCTGATCTTCCTGTTCCTGGGGATCTTGCTGCACGGTACCCCGCGTCGTTTTCTTGATGCGATGGGAGAAGCAATCAAGGGGGCTAGCGGCATTGTCGTTCAGTTTCCTTTCTATGCCGGTATCATCGGCATGATGACGGCTTCTGGGCTGGCTGCCACTGTATCCGGCTGGTTTATCGATGTGTCCAACGCTGCCACTCTGCCGCTGTTCGCTTTCTTGAGCGCCGGTCTGGTCAACGTGTTCGTGCCGTCAGGCGGTGGGCAATGGGCGGTACAGGCGCCGATCATGATGCCGGCTGCAGCGGAGTTGGGTGTTCCGTATTCGGAAGTAGCGATGGCGATCGCGTGGGGTGATGCCTGGACCAACCTGATCCAACCTTTCTGGGCGCTGCCTGCACTGGCTATCGCTGGATTGGGCGCACGCGATATCATGGGCTACTGCCTGATGATGCTGTTGGTGACAGGAGCGATCCTGAGCCTTGGATTCTTGATTTTCTAATGCAACGGATCAAACACCAAAAACCGGTCTGCTTCACGATGAAGCGGAACCGGTTTTTTCGTTATAACGAAGAGGGTTTCCTGTCTTATAACCAATCCGGGATTTGTCAAATTCCGGGATCATTCAAAGAGGAAGTGACCAATCCCGCCGATTCGATCTGTCGCTTTGTTTCTTCTGTTCCCAGACGATGGATCAGCGAGTAGATTTCGCGCAAATCGTTGTCGTACAGGTCGTTCTCCCGGTCGTAATGATAGGGGACGCCTGAGATGTGGGCGCGGAAAAAGGTTAGCCAATCATCATCGTACTTTTCTTCAAGCAAGATCATCAGAGCCTGTACCTCTTCCGGGGTAGCCTCAATCTCGTATTCATAGGCAGCATCCCCCTTGTTTTCAAGGACGGTTCCAGCCTGGACCGAAACATAGTATCGTTTTTTTTCCATAAGATAGATACCTCCCTCCATCCCAGTCTTCGTATCAATACAATAACGAATAGAGCCAAAATCCCAAAAGGATGGCGAAACCAATCATGTAGGCGATGACCACAGGATTGCCCATCACCTTGTGTTTTACGGTTACTTCTGCCGTATCGTTATCCAACTCTTTTCGCTGTTTTCTTTTCCCGATCATAAAAGTATAAATAAAGCTGCCGACTAATATGAGGGTGAAGATGCCGTAGAGGATGTATTCGTAATTCATCGCGCGGGTCCCCCTTTTTACCTGGGTTTGCTAGCTGTAGTTTGAGGAAAACCCCATGTTTTTATTCTTGCTGCCGTTTTCGTTTTCGGGTTCTCGGGTTCGTGGGGAGATGCTGATGACCAAAACGACGGATCAGGGAGTACTTGGGGAGGATAGGGGAGTATCTTTTGGATAGGACTGGTAATCGCGCTTAATCCCAACTGACGGTGTCTGAAGGGCAAATATCAAAGGATACAGAGGGTGAGCCTCTGGAAGGGTTATGGTAACATTATAACCGTACTCAAGAGATCAAGAACTGAATCACTGTCAAGTTCGAAAGGGTGGAAGGAAAAGACCAAAATCATAGCGGGCCTAGTTCCGTGCAAGCGGAAGCGGGGGAACCATTACCCGGGGTTAATTCTGTCCGTAGCAGAAGGGATGCGAATCTGCCATCCTACCCGTCAGCTAACCTCGTCGGCTAAAGCAGAAATGGACGATTTTACATACATGACTTGTTGTGTGCGAAGAACCATCGATTTCTTTCTCTTGGTTCATCATTCGTGCACAGAAGGCTTCTTTGGTATGTCTATTGGAATGAATAGAGCCGACGTATCTGCTTTCCGTAGGGAATGGCCCATTGATGAGGCAAGGAGAGCAGTGTGCGTCGGCTTTCTCTATTAAGCTTGCCTGCAAAGAGAGGAGGGAAGGGAGAGAGCGAACAAAAATGGAAGAAAGCACGATGGGAAGAAACGGACAAGTGTTATGACAGGACTCGCAGGTTAAAATTATACAGAATATTCCTAATATTCAGCATATAATAAGTGGTTTCTGTCAAAAAAGCTGTATAAGGAGGTGATCAACGTGAAGACGGAAGCAGCCAAACGGCTGACGATGCGAAAACCGTCTGAAGAGGACGGAGCAGCGATGTGGAAACTGGTGCGTGACTCGGGTGTGCTGGACCAAAATTCGGCCTACGCCTATCTGATGTACTGCAAATTTTTTGCGGATACATGCGTCATCGCGGAATGGGAGGATGAGGTGGTAGGGTTTGTCACCGCTTTTTGTCCACCAACTGCACCTGACACGGTATTCGTCTGGCAAATCGGAGTTAACAAGCAGCAGCGAGGAATGGGAGTAGGAAGCAAGATGCTCCGAGAATTGCTGCAGAGGGAGTCCTGCAAACAAGTGCGTTATCTGGAGGCGACAGTGTCCCCGTCCAATCTCCCGTCCGCATCCCTGTTTCGCAAAGCTGCCAGAGAGTTGGGAGCACCCTGTGAAGTGACCGAGTGTTTCCCTGCAGACCTGTTTCCAGGAGAAACCCATGAGACTGAGCTGACATTCCGAATTGGTCCCTTTAAGGGAAAACAATAGGAGGTTCAATAGATGAAAGCAATTGCCGAAGTGCAAAAACCGTTACATGTGTTTGAGCAGTTGGAATCGGAAGTAAGGAGTTACTGCCGCAGTTTCCCCGCTGTATTTACCAAGGCGAGCGGTTACAGACTGTGGGATCGGGCCGGAAATGAATACATTGACTTTTTCGCCGGAGCAGGAGCACTTAATTACGGACACAACAATCCTCGCATCAAGAAAAAACTGCTGGAGTATCTGCAAAATGACGGCATTGCCCATAGTCTGGATATGGCGACTGAGGCAAAAGAAAACTTGTTGCAGACGTTGCACGATGTGATCCTCAAACCGCGCGGGCTGAACTACAAGGTGATGTTTCCCGGTCCCACCG
Organism: Brevibacillus humidisoli; assembly: GCF_020923435.1. Classification (NCBI taxonomy): domain Bacteria; kingdom Bacillati; phylum Bacillota; class Bacilli; order Caryophanales; family Paenibacillaceae; genus Brevibacillus; species Brevibacillus humidisoli. The sequence continues at coordinate 215,780 of NZ_CP087263.1, forward strand.
GTACCAACGCGGTAGAAAGCGCCTTGAAGCTAGCCCGCAAGGTCACGGGGAGAGAGACGATTGTCAGCTTTACCAATGGGTTTCACGGGATGACGATCGGCTCGCTTGCGATCACCGGCAACCGGATGAAGCGGAATGGCGCCGGATTACCGCTGACCAATGCGATCGCCATGCCGTTTGACAATTACATGGGCGATGGCGTGGATACGACGGAGTATATTGATCGCCTCTTGGAAGACGACGGCAGCGGTGTCTCTCTTCCGGCAGCGATGATCCTGGAAACCGTACAAGGGGAAGGCGGTATCAACGTAGCCGGTTTCCCCTGGCTGAAAAAAATCGAAGCCCTTTGTCGCAAGCACGATATCTTGCTGATCGTAGACGACATCCAGGTCGGCTGCGGACGTACCGGTCCATTCTTCAGTTTTGAACCGGCCGGCATCCAACCGGATATCGTCTGCTTGTCCAAGTCGATCGGCGGATACGGGCTGCCACTGGCACTCACGCTGTTCAAACCGGAGCTGGATATCTGGGGACCGGGCGAACACAATGGAACCTTCCGTGGAAACAACTTGGGGTTTGTAGCAGCGTCAGAAGCGTTCAGCTACTGGAAGGACGACCAATTGGCAAAAGACGTGAAGGCCAAAGGTGAAGTGGTGCATGCTTTCTTGCAGCAGCTTGTCTCATCATACCCCTATCTCAAAGGAGAGGCGCGAGGCAGAGGACTGATGCAGGGAATCAGCGTAGGTGTGGACGGACTGGCAGACAAGATTTGCTCTGAGGCATTTAAACGGGGGTTAATCATGGAGACCTCCGGCGCGAAAAGTGAAGTGATGAAAGTAATGCCGCCGTTAACGATTGATGCGGAAGGTTTGCAAAAAGGATTATCCATTCTGGAAGAGAGTATCAAGGCTTGTCAGTGAAAGGAGAGCGAATTCATGATTGTTAAGCATCTGGAAGAGATCATTGGTGCAAACGACGATATTGATACCCCTACGTGGAACAGCCGGCGGCTGCTTTTGAAAAAGGAAAACATGGGCTTCTCCCTGCACGATACGGTGATCAAGGCGGGTACGGAAACCTTCATCTGGTACAAAAACCACGTCGAAGCGGTCTACTGCATCGAAGGCGAAGGAGAGATCGAGGTCATCGGTGGTGAAACCTATCGCATCAAGCCGGGCATGATGTACGCGCTGGATGGACACGAAAAGCACTATCTCCGCGCCAAATCCGATATGCGCATGGTCTGCGTATTCAACCCCCCGCTCACGGGACGTGAGGTTCATGATGAAGAAGGGGTGTACCCCCTGCTGCAAGAGTAGAGACTGATCCAAAACGAGAGAGAGGAGCTGTAAACATGACGCAAACCAATACGGCTGTTGAAGATCTCTACCCATCCCGGGTAAGTGCCAAGCCTACTGTTATCGAAAGAAAAGATCCTGTCGTCTACACCAATCTAGACGGAAGGGAAGGGCCGCTCGATCAGGAAACGTTAGCCTCTTACGAAAAAAACGGCTACTTGTGCCTGAAAAGCTTCTTCTCACCGGAGGAGGTACAACAGTTTCGCGATGAGCTGAATCGACTCTGGAACGCCAACCAGAACTCCGATCGAAAAGAAGTGATTCTGGAGCCGGAAAGTCGTGAAGTTCGCTCCATCTTCGCCGTCCACCGGGATAATGAAGTATTCCAACGGCTCTCGCAGCATCCTCGGCTGGTCCAGATCGTACAGCAGATCCTGGGCAGTGAGGTATACATCCATCAGTCCCGGATCAACTACAAAAAAGGATTTACCGGAAAAGAGTTCTACTGGCACTCCGATTTTGAGACTTGGCATGTGGAAGATGGCATGCCGCGGATGCGAGCGCTGAGCTGCTCGATCACGCTGGAGGATAATTATCACTACAATGGTCCGCTGCTGCTGATCCCCGGTTCTCACAAGGAATTTATTGCCTGCGTGGGAGAAACACCAGAAAACCATTTTGAACAGTCGCTCCGCAAACAGGAATACGGGGTTCCGGACGATGATAATCTGAGCCGACTGGCAAAACGCAACGGAATCGACGCTGCCCTCGGACCTGCGGGCACGGTTGTGTTGTTCGACTGCAATATCATGCACGGTTCCAACGGCAATATCACGCCGATGCCGCGCAGCAACGTTTTTTACGTATACAACAGCGTGGAAAACAAGCTGGTCGCTCCGTTTTCAGGGCAAATGCCGAGACCAGACTATATCGCAACCCGTGATTGAAGAAAGGCCGCCTGCTACGCATCTGGCCGGGCAGGCGGCTCGCATTCTCGCCCACTTGCCCAAAATTGGTGTATGGGGAGGAAAAAGAACATTGGCTTTACTTGTTCAGAAGTACGGTGGTACTTCGGTAGGTTCTGTTGAACGGATTGAGAAAGTGGCCGATCGTGTGATGCGATCGAAACAGGCGGGGCAGCAGCTCGTGGTCGTCCTGTCTGCAATGGGGAAGACGACAGATACACTGACTGAGATGGCGGGCGAGATCACCGGCGATCCCAGTGAACGTGAAATCGACATGCTGTTGAGTACCGGAGAACAGGTCTCCGTTGCCCTGCTTGCCCTGGCACTTCAGCAGAGAGGATGTGACGCCGTCTCTCTAACTGGCTGGCAGGCAGGGATCACAACTGACTCTCGCCATAGCAATGCTCGTATCCTATCGATCGACGACACGCGGATACAGACTCATCTGCAGAGAGGGCAGGTTGTCATTGTAGCCGGTTATCAGGGTCTCACGGAAGATCAGGAGATTACAACACTGGGACGAGGGGGTTCCGATACCAGCGCTGTCGCCTTGGCAGCCAGTCTGCGGGCAGAAAAGTGCCAAATCTTCACCGACGTAGAAGGGGTGTATACCGCCGATCCGCGAGTCGTCCCGCTCGCCCGGAAGATACCGGAGATCACGTATCAGGAGATGCTGGAGCTCTCCCGTTCGGGAGCAGCTGTGCTGCATCCCCGTGCAGTGGAGACAGCGCGGAACCACCAGGTACCGCTCGAGGTTCGCTCCAGCTTTACCGAGGAAGAGGGCACGCATATCGGAGCGAAGATGCCCGCATCCCTATCTGCTATCCGCGGAATTGCTCACCGTGAGGACGTTGCTGTTGTCTCTCTGAAAAGTGACCGGGTGGAAGAGAAAGCCCCTGCCATCGCTCGTATCCTGGCTGCAGCCCAGATTGAGACCGATCCCTTTTTGCGGAAGTCTTCTACGCTTTCCTTCACCGTCCCAGCGGCCCAACTCAAGAAGGTAAAAGCCGCACTGGAAGCAGACGAACAGCTGCAGACAGCCGGCTTTTGGAAATATCGGCAAGGGCTGACCAAGGTGTCCATGATAGGCCACAACCTAGAGGACGCATCTGAGCGGTCAAGGGAGATGGCTGGGATCTTGGCAGCAAAAAAAATCCCGATCGACTGGCTGTATGTGGATGACAGGAGAATCTCTTATGCCATTCCTGCTTCATACACCCGTGAGGCGATGCAATTGCTGCACAGTACGTTGGGGTTGGACAATAAACAAAAAGCAGTCGCTTATACATCGTAACGTGTAGAGTAAATCTTTCAACAAGTTTGGCATACGCTCCTGAATGTAGACCAAATCCCACCAGGCGGGGGACGGTTTGTACGTCAGGAGCGTATCTTTTTCAGTGTCTTTCTGCCTGCTGCCCACAAGATCTGTCGGCGAGCCTGCCAATCTGCCTCGTGCTGTGGTATGCTAACAAACAGTCCTCAAAGGATTTATGCTGCTCATGATGCGCATCATCCAGAGGAAAGAAAAAGAAGCCGAGGTGATCCCGATGATTCTCGAGGCGGCCATGCTGCAGGTGAGGGCAGGGCAGGATCAAGACTTTGAAAAAGCATTTCGCGAGGCGTCCAGGATCATTTCCAGCATGCGGGGGTATCGCTCGCATGAACTGCAGCGCTGTTTGGAGGAAAAAGGAAAATACCTGCTGTTGGTCCGATGGGAGACGCTGGAGGATCATACATTGGGCTTTCGCGGCTCCCCTGAATACCAGGAATGGAAGAAGATGCTCCATCACTTTTACGATCCGTTTCCAACTGTGGAGCACTTTGAACAAGTTGATTTGACAAAGGCATGACTTGGGCTGTTCGTCCAACGCAAGGCAAAGAACCGTCAGGATTTTCCCTGACGGTCCTTCTCATCTCGGAGGCTCACTACCTGTTCATCAGCAATTCCTGATGCTGCTCCATGATCCCGTTGCCATACAGCAGAAAGAGGGAGAGAACAAGCGCCAGCCCGAGATAGGCGGCCAACACTTTCCACTTGGTCGCAGTGGCTGATTCATAGTAGGTGCTGAGCCGATGCAGCCGTTCCTCTACGTGCTGCATCCGTTCCGCCGCTTTTTCAATCTCTTTGCTCAGCAGGGGAGACGGGAGTGGCCGATTGGGGTCACCATCCTCATATTGCGTAGGAGAGCGTTCCCACCGCTGCAGGAGATCCCACTTCTTCTGTGCGAACTCGCGGTCCAACTGTTCTCGGTCTCGTGCAAATCGCTTTTCATCCTGCAGGAAAGGCAGATAAAAACGCTGCTGTTTGGGAGGTTGCTCCATGCGCAGCACTTCTGCGTACAGTTGGGAGCGCCGTTCCGACATAGACCAGTAGTTGGGCCACAGCCGCAGTTCTTCGATCAGGTCGAGCAGCTTTTCTTTCTCATAGGATAATACCCGCTGCTGGTATCCCTCCCGCACACGCGACCACCAGGTGAACAGTCCCAGCAGGAAGATGAGAAACAATAGCGGAGACGGTGAAAAGTAAAGGAAACCACCCATCAGAATCAGACCAATCAGCCATACCTTGGACGACAGGACGGAAACGATCCTCCCCCCGTCCAGCGGGGAGACAGGCAGCAAGTTGAACAGATTGATCATCGCCCCAAGAAAGATGACCAAACCCCAGAATGGTTCATTCGTCCACAAGTACAGCGGGACCGCCGGCAAAAACGAAATCAGTCCGGCAAACGGTCCCCCATAGGCCAGAAAAGCTTCTGTCCGGGCGTCGCGTGGTTGTTCTTTCATCGAGATAACAGCCCCGACAAACGGGATAAAGATCGCCGGTGAGGTGCGAATGCCCTTCATTTTGGCCGCGACGAGATGCCCCATCTCATGAATGAAGATGAGGTAGATCAGTGCGGCAGCGAACTTCCAGCCGTAGATGGCCGCATAAAAGCTGAGGCTGACCGCCATCGAAATCAGGGTACCGCCAAATTTTGAAAATTTAAGCAAACTCCACAACCACTTCAAGTTGGAGAGCAGAAACGCTCCAACCGCAAGAAGGACCGATCGGTTTCGCGTAGACTGCTTCATATGGGTCTCGCCCCCCGGAGCAATGGATTGGAAAAAACAAACGCGTACCTCGTATATGTACGAATCAGTTTGCGATAAGTTTCCACGTCTCCTCTAAGCGTCCAGACCAGGGTTGGAGAATTGGAATCCGAAATCGCCGTACCGCTGGTCGTAACGGAGTGTCCCCCCGTTGAAGTACCAAAAGTCGGCGGGACGTATCACAAAACGCAAGCCTTCCACTTCAAACAGCGCGTCGCCCGGCAGTTGCTGGTCTTTTTCAATCGCATAAAACAGACCGCCCGTCCCTGGGCCTCCCGTGCGTACGTAGAGGCGCAAGGTCTCTCCCGGACGGTATCCGGCGTACCGCTGATAGGCTAATGAAAAGGCAGGTTCGATCATCAGTTGGAGGGTCATGTCCGCAAACTCCCTTCCCTATAGAGTGCCCTATCTATTGTATCATAGACGCAAAACAAGCGGACGCCCTCTCATACAGGACGTCCGCAGATGAAACTTGGTTACCGGCTAATCCTTCCGGTAACTCACATCTTTTGTAGGGTGCATAAAGGGAACGCCTTTGGGCGGCTGATCCTCCAGCAGCTCGCGATTCTCCGGTTTGTTCCAGCCGATGTCGTTGGTCGGATGTACCCAGCGATCGCCAGCCATGACAGCGGGGTCTGTCTCTGTGCTCCATTGGTTGAGCGGCGATTCTGGCGAGTCGTAGAAACTGTCCCCAATCACAACCCCGAATTCATTGACAAACGGTTCTTCCATCGGCCGGTTGGCCTGTTTAAAATCAGGTGAACTGATTTGGTGGGGCAAAGTCTCGTCAATCGCAACCTCCTTGTCTGGGAGCGTGTTCTTTTCGTGCACATCACGCCAAGGCTCTTGCCGATTCAAAAGAATCACTCCTTCGGATTTTTTCGGGTTATGGCTGATCGACAGGGCAGTCCATGATGCAGCCGATGGCGCTGACCATGCCACAGCCATGGCACAGATCATGGAACCGGACCGTCTCATCGGTTTTCTTTTAGCCGTTCTTGTGGTTCACTATTGATGGAGCCGTTTGGTCGCAAGGCTTCAGACCGCGCTTTAGGGCCGCGGATGTCGGCTGTTTTCGGAAAGTCTTTCTCTTTGTTGCGAACCATTTTGCAATCCCTCCTTCTCGTGGATTACGTTAGTATGACCGAAAACGAGCAGGTGAATGATCAGTCAGAATAAAGGGGGAAACCGTGTGGCAAAACGACAAAAACAGCGCAGTCACAACAAGGCGGCGGAGGAGAAACAATCACAGGAACAGCTGTCCGGATACCAGGTGAAAGAGAGGCTGGGAGGAGATCTGCTGACAAAACTAAAGGAAGTTGAGCGGCAAATAAAGGCAGAACGTCAGCGTGAAGCCGAACGGGAGCAGGAGCGGAAGCGTCAGGAGCAGGAAGAACGGGAACGCAACAAAAGCTTTGGCGAACTGCTGGATGAATACGAAAAGAAAGGCATTTCCAAGTACAGCTAGATCTTCTCCCCAAATGTCAGGGAATGTTTGGCACCTTTTTCCCATATAGCTAGTAGGAAGGGAGGAGGGAAAACGATGGGCGCAGTCATCCTGCTGGTAAGTGTCGTTTTGGTGGCGGTCGGTACGTGGAAGTGGGTCGGTTTGGCAAAGCAAAAACAACCGCATACGGCATGGCGCAAATACCTGTGGGGAGGAATGACGCTGATCGGAATTGTGCTCTTTTTCCTACTGAAGATTATCGGTTCTGCTGCCTGAGCGATTGGACGAGATTCGTCCCGCGCGTCTCGTACCAGTTCGTGGTAAGATGGGGAAAAGCGTTACGATTCAGGGAGGGGAACTATGAAGCACGCAATCCGTTTTGCTGATTCCTATGCACGCTCAGCCGTTCAACCGCATGAATGGGAGTATCTCGCTCCGACTGTAGCACAGGCTCACCGGATGCTGCATGATCGGACAGGCCCTGGTGGTGACTATGTGGGATGGGTTGATCTGCCGTCCCGTTACGACCGTGACGAGTTTGACCGAATCAAACAGGCTGCGTCCACGATTCAAACTGATTCCGATGTGCTGCTGGTGATTGGGATTGGCGGTTCCTACTTAGGGGCAAAAGCAGTGATCGATCTCCTCGGTCATTCCTTTTACAATCTTCTGCCCAAGGAAAAGCGTTCTACGCCGGAGATCTATTTTCTGGGCAATACGATCAGTCCTACCTACGTATCTCATCTGATGGAGCTGTTGGATAGTAAGGATCTGTCAGTCAATGTGATCTCCAAGTCAGGCACAACGACAGAACCGGCATTGGCTTTCCGTCTGATCCGCCAGGTAATGGAGCAGAAGTACGGTCGTGAAGGGGCGCGGAAGCGGATCTATGCGACGACTGACCAGTCGCGTGGCGCACTGAAAAGGCTGGCTGACGAGGAGGGCTACACTTCCTTTGTGATACCGGACGATGTGGGGGGACGGTACTCGGTGCTGACGGCGGTCGGCCTTTTGCCGATTGCGGTGAGTGGCGCCGACATCGACAGCTTGATGCAGGGGGCACAGGCGGCTTACGAGGAGTACCTCACTCCCGACTTGGCGGCCAATCCCTGCTATCGGTACGCCGCCATCCGCAATGCGCTCTACCGGAAGGGAAAAACGATCGAGCTGCTGGTTAGTTACGAACCACAGTTCCGCTTTTTCGCGGAGTGGTGGAAGCAGTTGTTTGGAGAGTCGGAAGGAAAAGACGGCAAAGGGATTTTTCCTGCTTCTGCCGAGTTTTCGGCCGATCTGCACTCACTGGGACAGTATATTCAGGATGGCCGGCGAGACTTGTTTGAGACGGTGATTAACGTCCTTAAACCGACGAGGGAGATCATCATCAACAACGAGGAGGCCGATCTGGACGGATTAAATTTCCTCGCTGGAAAAGGAATGGACTTCGTCAACAAAAAGGCTTTGGAGGGGACGCTGCTCGCTCACACTGATGGCGGAGTGCCCAATCTGTTGATCGAGATTCCGGAGATATCCGCGTACTCGGTCGGCAGCCTTATTTATTTCTTCGAGAAGGCCTGCGGCATTAGCGGCTATCTGCTGGGGGTTAATCCATTTGATCAGCCTGGAGTGGAGGCGTACAAGCAAAACATGTTCGCACTGCTTGGCAAACCTGGGTTTGAACAACAGCGGGGCGTACTGGAAGCCAGGTTGTATGGAGGGAAGTAAGCGTATGTATCTGACGGTGAAGGAGACTGCAGCTTATCTCGATCTGCCCGAATCGTTCATTCTGGAGAAAATCATCGAGGGGCGCATCCGCGCGGTCCACAATGGTGAGGAGTACTTGATTAATACGGAACAGTTCCGGCACCACTTGGAGCAGTTGGACAAACTGCGGGAGTTTGAGCAGGTAGAAGCGTTTGAGCCGATTCCGGAGAGTGACGATGTCAAGGACGAAGATTAGCTTGATGATTCTTCACTTGCCGCCTCCCTGCTCGGGGGGCTATACTGATACATGAAACAGAATGAAAACAAATAACGGCACAACGACTAGGGGAGTCCGTGAAGCGGGCTGAGAGGACAGCGTGTATCTGTCGACCCTTTGGACCTGATCCAGATCATACTGGCGAAGGGAAGCGACGTTGGACCTTGTGGTTTTCATCGTGCTTATTCGATGAACGGGCCCGTCTTTCCTTTCCAGGAGAGGCGGGCTTTTTGCGTGCGATGGGATGAGAGCGAGTGGATCGAGTGGATCGAAAGCATCGACGGATAGGTCAAAAGGGGAAATCAAGAGAAATGACAGGGGAGAAGAAGCATGGGGAGTGCGATGACGAGCGATTGCCTGGTAGTCGGAGGCGGCATCATTGGATTAAGTTTGGCGTACGAGTTGGCAGGTCGCGGGCTTACTGTGACCATCGTGGAACAGGGTGATTGGGGAGGCCAGGCATCCGCAGCGGCAGCAGGTATTCTCGGGCCGCTGCAGGAATTTGATCAGCCGGGGCCGCTGCTGGAGCTGGGACTTGCTTCATTGGCGCTCTATCCGCAATGGGTGGATCAACTGCGGGAGCTGACTGGTATCGATGCCCAGCTGGGATTGGAAGGGATTATGCGAGTGGCGATGAATGAGCAAGAGCTGGACCAGTTTCGAGAGAGGTATAACTGGCAGAAAGCGGAGGGATGTCGTGTAGAGTGGCTGGATCAGCAGCAACTGCGGCAATGGGAGCCAATGATTGCTTCAGACGCGCGGGGGGCGATCTTTTCCCCGGACGAAGGTCATGTAAGCAACCAACTGCTGCTGCAGGCGCTGGCGGCGGCCTGTCGGAAGCGCGGCGTGCGGATGCTGGCAGGGACGGTGGCGATAGCCCCGGTGATCAGTGGCGGGCGTGTGCTGGGTATGGAGACAACGACCGGAGTTTGTCACGCTGCCGAGACGATCATCGCCGCTGGCGCCTGGGCCAGTGTGATTGGCCAGTGGTTGGGATTGCAACTGCCGATTCGTCCGGTGCGCGGCCAGGTGGCTGCCGTCTCATCCGAGAGTGTTCAACTGCGGAGAGTCATCTTTGGCGCCAGCGGATATCTTGTTCCCAAAAAAGACGGCAGGATCATCATCGGTGCGACGGAAGATGAAGCGGGTTTCCGGCGAGGAGTTACACTGGCGGGACTGGCCAAAGTGCTCAATGGGGTGCTACCGTATGTACCAAACCTGCAGCAGGCGGACTTTCTGACTGCCTGGTCGGGGCTTCGTCCCGCTACCGCGGACGGACTTCCCTTGTTAGGGCCGCTTCCCGGATGGGAGGGGATCGCAGTGGCAAGCGGCCATTTCCGCAATGGTATTCTGCTGTCACCGGTAACCGCGAAATGGATGGCCGATTACGTGACCGGAGGGGAACGGCATCCGCTTCGTCCGTTTCTGCCGGAGCGTTTTTCCGCATAAACAACCGATCAAAGGGTTGGTTTACGTCCTGGTCTACAGGAAGTTTTACCCATCCAAAGTGAGAGCAGGTTTATTCCAGAAGTGCATTCCAGAACGAGGCGTCCTCAAAACCTAATCGCCATACGCCGTAACCTGCCAACTGACTCGACTTGGCAAGCTGCTGCTTGGCGTCGATGCTCCGTTCGTCTTCATACCATACGATGTGGCTGCCGTCGCCTGTTGTATAGGTTAGATAAGGGGACTGCGAGCCTTCATCCCAGTTTGACTGTGCCCCAGTCCGCTTAATCAGGTCTGGCAGCGCCGTGTATGTAACCGCTCGGTCCCTGGTGGGGCTCCACTCATAGCCGTAGCTGGGGATTCCGAGCAGGATTTTTTCAGCGGGGATCTGACTGGCGGTATAGCCAACCACCTGGTCTACCCATGGATAGGCGGCCACTGGTCCCGCTTCGCTCCACGGTCCGTGTTGGTCGTAGGTCATCACCTGGACGTAGTCGCTGTACCGGCCAATACCGGCATAGTCAAAGCCGTACGTCCAGGAGTGGCTGGGCAGATCGGCTGTTTTTGCGGGCACGGAGACGATCAACTGCTTTTTCTGCTGGTGAAGGCGCTCGGCCAGCTGTTTCACAAATTGCGTATAGGCGTCACGATCGCTTGCGGGCACGTTTTCGAAATCGAGGTTTACCCCTGCAAACCGGTGTTTTTTGACTGTCTCAAGCAGCGCTCCGATCAATCGGGATTGTGCCTCCGGATTGGTCAGGATGGCGTGCGCGATTCTTTTGTCAAACAGCTTTTCACCGTGGTTGGTCAGACAGAGATAGGCGTTGATCTGATGGCTGTGAGCCAACTCCAGGGCGGCCGCAGGGACCCGGCCGTTCAGACTTCCTTCGGCTGTCGCGTTAAACATGGCAACCGAGATATCGCTGATGTAGGAAGAATACGAAGAGAGGGACGAGTACGATCGTTGATCGTTTTCCGAATACTCTACATAGTAGGCGAGCACCTTGGGGACGTATGACTCCTCCGCTATGCTGACTGCTTCATCAGCAGAGGCAGAGGCAGCAGTGGCGGTTTGGCTGGCATGGGTCGCCTGCGGCAAAACCTGTGTCTGGTTGACGGGCACCTCTTGCTGAGTAACAGAGACAGGTGGTGTCACAAGCTGGGTTTGCAATAAAAGCAGGGAGGATAACAATCCCAAGATAGAAGGCATGGCGGACTCTCCTTGTCGGCAGGTTGCATTGGTTCCATTCCCGCTTAGGGGCCCGTTCCAAACTGGGGAAAAAGTCCGATCTTTCTCACAAGAATTATAAGCATTCCCCTTGACGCAAACTAACGATGACCATGTAAAAAGGCGGGATGCAGATGGAACAGCTGAACAGTACGATAACCGGGAAACAGGGTTCATTCGGACAGATCCGCGACAACCTGGAGCCGGAGGGCTTTACTTTGGCCAATTGGGACTATGATCGTGGATTCTTTGATCGTCAATTGGACGATCGGGCGATGGTTTTCCTCCGGCTGCCGATTGAAGTGCGACACGGCCATTTGGATGAAGGAGACGCACAGATCGAGTTCGGAACACCGTTTGTGCTAAAACATGTCTACCAGACAGGGGTGGAGGAAAACGTCGGTTATCAGTCGAGCAAAGTAGCTGCGCCATTGATGAACCAGTTTCAGGAACCGATCGAAAAGGATGCTCCACTCGATGAAGAATGGGTGCAAAAGGCTGAGATGGTACTGCACCGGATTGAGCAAAAACTGGAGCAGACGTGATCCAGGACACGTGACACAGGGCGCCGTTGCAGCGTCCTTTTTTTTCGTCACTGTGGTGGACAAGCCCCAGCAATCGCGGTGAGTACTGTGGTGTGCTATAGTAGGGGTAGCCCTAAGCCCTAGTCAGGGCGGGCGATAGAGGAAGGCAGAGAGGAACGGTTTTGATGAAGATCGCAATGGTTCTGCGCAACGATGACTTCACCCGAGAGGTGGAACAGCAAATCAAAGAAAAACTGCGGGCCAGCAGGCATACGTATCAGATCATTGATCATCCGGGGGAGCAGCCAGATCTGGTTCTCTCGATCGGTGGTGACGGCACCCTTTTGGAAGCGGTGCATCAGTATGGACTGGACGCCACCTACGTCGGTATCCATACGGGCCACCTCGGTTTCTACGCAGACTGGCGGCCTGAGGAATTGAACGACTTTGTACAGGCATTGGATGAGGGAAACCCGCAGATCGTGGAGTACCCGACGGTTCAATGTGACATTCACATGAGTGATGGGAGCATGCACAGCAAATGGGCTCTTAACGAATTGGTGATACGCAACGCATCTCTGTCCACATTGGTCGTTTGCGTCTTTATCAATGGAGATGAGTTTGAGACATTCCGTGGTGATGGTCTGATCGTCTCTTCCCCTTCCGGAAGTACGGCTTACAACAAAGCGGTTAATGGAGCCATTGTCCATCCATCCATCGAAGCGATCCAACTCTCGGAGATCGCATCGATCAATAATCAAACCTATCGGACGATTAACAGTTCGCTTGTCCTGCCGAGCCACCATGAGATCGAGTTTATCGTGATGAATCCGGAAATCATGATCGGCCTTGATCGGGAACAGGCGGTGTGGAAGCAGGTTCGCGCGATTACCTGCCGAGTCGGCAGCAACAAGGTAAAGTTTGCTCGGTACAAAAAGCTGCCGTTTTGGGGACGGGTACGCAATTCGTTCATCGCTGATTGATCGTGATGGAAACGTTATGATGGCTGGTGGGAACGTATGTTCTCATCCCGCTTTGGATATACTTATTCCTGTACAGCCGTTTCTCTGCCCTGAGGGTATTCCTTGAAGGGAGGGAGGTGGGAAGGTGATGCTGGCGCATGAGGCAATCAATCTGATGATTCAGTTTGGTGTGTTCGTGGTTGCGTTGATTGCGCTTGTCGTGTCCTTGCTAAACGTTTCCAGAAAATATTAAACCTCCCCGTATCCATGCAGCAGGGAGGTCTGAGCAGTTGAAAGCCCCTCGATTCGGGAGGAGATTCGTTGTACGACCGCAGGTGCGGCAACACCTGCGGTTTTCAGTTGTCAGGGTACTGTACTGCCTCGAACAGCTTAGAGGGAAACCAGCAGTTCGCGGAACTCTTTTACAATGACAGACTGATACGCTGTACCTTCACCATAGCGGTTCAACATTTCCGCTCTGGCCATTTTGAGCTTCTCCTCGTAGTCCGGTGCATCGCGGTCGGGATTGGCTTGTTTAAAGGCAACCATCACGTCCTGTACCCGTTTGGGGCGTGGGCCCCATTGCCCGAGGACGTTCCCTTGGTCATCGGTGAATATGACGATGGGGATAGCCCGACCGCCCATGGTCAAAAACTGATCCATTACATCCAGATGTTCTTCCATGATCAGTACCTCGGTAGGGATAGACGCTTTTTCCATCAGACGAAATACGACAGGCACGTTGCGCACGACATCTCCGCACCAATCTGCAGCCAGTATCAGACAGCGCAGATGAGAGCGGTCAACGAGCGATGCGAAGAAAGCCTCGTCGTTAGCTCTTTCCCACGTGAACTGCTCGTACCAGCACATAAAATCCTCTTTGTTTTTGCTCATACCGTCGATAAACTGCTGTGGCTTCAACCCAGTCCCCAGCTCGTGAGAGAGATTTTTGCTCATCTTCCATACCTCCTGTTCAGGGGGAGATGGTCTATACATCAATCTATTCTATCGTACCTTACTTTTTACCTGTTGTCTTTAAGCAAGCAGTCTGGCTCCGACCGTCAGACAAGGTTCGTTCTGGTGCAAGCGAAGGGTATTGCCGCTAACGGAGCTCGCGGTACAGCTCCATCAGGTCGCGATACCCGAGGTCAATGACTCGCCGCATATAGGCGGTCCACAGGTGTGCACAGGCGTGTGCATCCCAGTAGGCATGGTGTCTGTTCCGAACAGGAATCTGGTTGCGTGCGCACAAGGCATCGAGGGTAGTATCTCCGATCGCTTCTTCACAAATCCGGATCAATACTATCGTATCGATCAGGCGATGGACAAATCTGCTTCGACTGGTCTTCCACAAAGCAGCATGCAGAAACTGGCGTTCATGCAGCGAATGATGCGCGACTAGCGGACGATCGCCAACAAACTGAAAAAAAGCAGAAAGTGCTGATAGCAGGGTGGGTGCGCCAGCCAGTTGGGAAGGAGAGAGCCCGGTCAGGTTTTGGACATGTTCGGGGATGCTGCGGTTGGTATGAACCAGTGTGAAAAAGGTCTCTTCTTCCTGAACTGTGGTACCGCGAACAGCGATCGCGCCGATGGCGATGATTTCGTCTCCTTGCGATACCCGGAAACCGGTAGTCTCCAGATCGACAACAACTGCTTCCAGATCATCGAGTGACAGACTGCCATCTTTTGTCTGCTGCACATCCTTGGTCATGCTGCGTAAAAACGCCTGATGTTGCAGGTCAGCCCCCGGCATGGCGGCGGACAGAGAGGCTGGCACATTTTCGCGGCGTTGTTGATTCCAAAGTCGGTTTAGCGGATTCCAGCCCTGTTTCATCGGAACCACCCCTTTTGGCCAGGCATTCCAGGAGAGTGGGCAAAGCGGTGCCAGGTTAGCTTTTGCAAGCGTTGGGACGCCTTGATGATTGATTTTATCTCGTTGAGTCCTGTTGGCAATCCTTCCAGCTTGAGATAGCTGTTGCTTTCGTAGTCATCGTCCGGCCACTGGTCTATCGGCAGCAGCCGCAGCAATAGGATCTTGCGAAAATTGCTCTCGATTTCATCACAAAAGGCATGTGACCAATCACCCGCTTCACGCAGTCCTCTAATACGCTCCAGCGTACTAGTCGCTCCAATGCCGGCAGCGAGAGCCCACAGCCGGACACTGTTGACATAGGGAAGGTATACGCCGTACTTCAAGTTGAGCGCTCCTTGGTATCTGCCGCGTACCTCGGTGCGCAGGCGGCCGAACCAGTTGAGTGGGACTCGATAGTACAACGTGTTATGCAGCATCCGGTTAAACAGCTGTGGTCGACTGGTCAGCACATGCTGGTAATGAGCCTGCAGCTGACTGTATAGTCTGAAATCCCCGCTCAGCGGGCGGGCATCCCCGCACAGCAGCAGATAGCGGATATGCTCCCATACAGGATCTTCTGCCCAATCGTCATAGCGCGACTTCCAGATCTCCAGGGAGCGGCGCCAGCGTGGATTGGAACAGATCACGCCCCCGCTGCACTCCGGATATCCGACTTCAGCCAGTCCGCCAACCAGGGTATCCGCCAATTGGGAGAAGAACAATTCCACTTCCCTCTGCTCTTGTTCACTGGCGCCATCCGGGATTTGATAGACCAGCCCGTTGTCCTGATCACTGGTTTGCGACTGTTCCATCCGGCCGCCGCTGCCATAAGCGAGAAAGACGTAAGGCACGGGGGGATTCCCCATGCCTGAGTGGTTGCATAACCGGATCGAAATTTCTATCGCTTGTTGGACGATTAGTTGGTGCAGCATATTGAGCGCAGCTGTGGGCTGTGGACTGTCGGGAACAACGATGTCCCTACGTCCAAGCAGTTCACGCCGAAGCACACTCAACTCGGAGAAATTGGCTGCTGACTGAATGACGCTGATCCAATCAGGTGAGAGAGCCTGATACATCCCCGGAACCTTCTTTCTTGACACTGCGTACATGCTGTTCCTCTGCACGAAGCAATTCCGGATAGCCGTAGAGACCATGCTCACTTAGATCCAGTCCGATCACTTCTTCCTCTTCGGTTACCCGCAGGCCCATCGTCGCCTTCAGAATACCGAGAATGACAAACGATACGATAAAGACGTAGACCATCGCTCCCAGTACACCGAGCGCCTGTACGCCAAGCTGGTATAGTCCGCCGCCGTAGAACAGACCGGCCTGACCGATGCCAACTTGTGCGGTCAATTCAGGTGTGGCGAACAATCCTGTAGAAAGCGTTCCCCAGATACCGGCAATCCCGTGAACGGAAAAGGCAAAGACCGGATCGTCAATTCCGCGACGTTCAAACCAGATCGCAGTGAAAAACGTAATCACTCCTGCAATCAATCCGATCAGCACGGCTGCCCATGGCTCCACAAAGGCGCAGGCAGCAGTGATGGCGACAAGTGCTGCCAACACACCGTTCAGCATGCTGGGGATGTCTGCCTTCCCCATCACAATCCAGGAAATGACCAGGGCTGCCACAGCACCTGCGGCTGCAGCCAGGTTAGTCGTCATCGCTACATAACCAAACATCCCGGAAACAGAGCCGAATGTGGAACCGGCATTAAAACCAAACCAGCCGACCCAGAGGATGATCACGCCAAGAACCGTGTACACCTGGTTATGTCCAGGAATCAGGTTGGCCGTACCATCCTTGTTGTATTTGCCGATCCGCGGTTTTAACAGCATCGTAGCCACCAGTGCGGCAACGGCTCCCTGCAGGTGAACAACAGTTGAACCGGCGAAATCCTGCATTCCCAGTTCAGCCAACCAGCCGCCGCCCCATACCCAGTGGCCGATGACCGGATAGATCACAATCGTGAACAGGATGCCAAATACGAAGTAGACGGAGAGCTTTGCACGTTCGGCAAAACCGCCCCAAGCAATAGCTAGAGATACACCGACAAAGCCTAATTGGAATAAAAACTTAATCCCGGCGGGAATCGCAATAGCGGAGAGCGAGGAGAAAGCTGATTCGTCCGCTCCGTCAAAGAAAAAGCCGGACAATCCGATGAACTGATTGCCATCACCAAACGTCAGCCCAAACCCGAGGGCCCAAAAGGCGATGCTGCAGATACCAAAGGTGAGAATCGTTTTGCCGGCTACGTGCCCGGCATTTTTCATGCGTGTTGCACCTGCTTCCAGCAAGGCGAATCCTGCCTGCATAAAGATGACCAGAACCGCTGCTACCATCACCCATGTGGCATCGATAGCCGAGGCCAGCTCAGCAGGTGTTGGTTCTGCGGCAAGTGCGACAAGCGGCAAGCCAAAGGTTAACAGCGCTGCCATCCAGAGTATCCGAAACATCACATCTCCACTCCCCTTTTGTAAGATTACGTGACATGAATACTGATATAGGAGTGATTATATGACAGAAGGAAGCTATATGCAACTAATTTTTTCATAATATGTTATTTAATATTACACATCGTGATAAAGAGGGTTTTGGTGTAGTGTTTATCGATATATATTACACAAACCTAACGTTTGCTGTTGGTTTATCCATAGGAAAAAAATTACATATGGGAAAATATACTCTATCGGCGGAAGTATAACTTTACGGAAAACGTTGACCCTAACGGTTGGAAGGGGGTGATGCAAGTGACAGTAGCAACTCAGGTAAAGCAAACGCTGGCAAGTTTGAAAAGCGCGCAAGCCAACTTGGAAACATTTGCATTGAATACACAAAACAAGACCGCCAAGCAGGCTTACACTCAGGCGGCTCAAACCACCCAATCCATTGTCAACACCTTGGAACAACGTGTGACGGAAATGGAAAACGAGGAACCGCAATACAAAGGATTCTAACCCTGGCAGGCAAGGGAGAGGGGCCTCCTCTCTCTTCCGCACATTTGCCGGAGGTGTATGTTGACTGGTGTAGAGGGGGAAGGAGACGTGCCCGACTGGATCAACATTTTGCTGCGGTCGCTTTTTGCTCTGGCGTACTTGTTTTTGCTGGCGAAAGTGATCGGCAAGCGGCAAATCAGGCAGGTTACGTATATTGAGTACATTGTGGGTATCACCTTTGGTTCGATTGCCGCTTTTATCGCAACGGATCTGGAAGGCAATCTGGTGCACGGAATCATTGCTTTAACCGTATTCGGCCTGTTCCCGATTGTAACCGAATGGCTCTCGATCAAGAGCAAGCGGCTTCGCGATTTCTTTGAAGGGAGAGGAACTGTGCTGATTAAACACGGAAAAGTAATGGAGGACAGCCTCAAACAGGAGCGTCTGACCATTGATGACCTGTTGGAGCAGCTGCGTGCCAAAAACGTGTTCAAGGTAGCTGACGTGGAGTTTGCGGTGATGGAACCGAGCGGTGAAATCAGTGTGCTGCTGAAAGCGGAAAATCAGCCGCTGACAGCGAAAAAAGCAGGGCTCTCAGTGGCTCCCGTGACAGAACCGCAGACTGTGATTATGGATGGCGTCATCATGGACGAACCACTTGCCACGGTCGGTTTAAGCCGTTCCTGGTTAAAGACGGAACTAACCAAAATCGGGGTGGCTCAGGAGAATGTGTTTCTGGGTCAGGTTGACGAGACCGGTCAGCTCTACCTGGATCTTTACGATGACAAGATTCAGGTGCCGCCCCCGCAAACGGACAAGCTGACGTTTGCCGAACTGAAGAAGTGTCAGGCCGATTTGGAGTTGTTTGCGTTGTCCACACAAACGAACACAGCCAAAAAACAGTACGAGATGATGGCTGGCCAATTGCAGGATGTGATCGATCAAGTGAAACCGTTGTTGACACGTTAGCCGGAAAGGAACGATTGAAGGTGCCTGATCAAAAACGAAAAAAGCTGACCCCTGTCCAACTGCAGTACAAAGAAGTGGCCAAGCGGCACGAACCGCCTCGTCCGCTGCTGCGTAACTTTTCACGCGCCTTTCTGGTTGGCGGACTGATCTGTCTGATCGGACAGGGGATTCAGGAAATGTTTATTCGTGTCTTTCATTTCACTGAAAAAACAGCCAGCAGCCCGACGGTAGCTGTCCTGATCTTCAGTTCCGTCCTGCTGACCGGGTTTGGGGTGTACGATAGAATCGCCCAGTGGGCCGGTGCGGGAACCGCTGTCCCCGTGACGGGTTTTGCCAACTCGATTGCCTCAGCGGCAATTGAGCACAGGAGTGAAGGGTATGTACTTGGAGTAGGCGGCAATATGTTTAAGCTGGCTGGCTCGGTCATTGTATTTGGTGTCTTTGCTGCGTTTGTTATCGGGATTGTCAAGACACTGATCAAGATGGGGGGCTGAGGCATGCGGGAAGGACATCAAACTTGGCGGTTTGCAAACAAGCCGGTCATTCTGGCTTCGTCGGCGGTAGGAGGACCATTTGAAGCCAGCCATCCCCTCTCCGATGATTTTGACACCCTGCACGGCGATATTTGGTTGGGTCAGGACAGTTGGGAACAGGCAGAACGGGTGTTGTTGGAGGAAGCAGCCGAGAAAGCGGTGGAAAAAGCGGGGCTTACCAACGACAAGATCCAGTTTTTTCTCGCCGGTGACCTGATGAACCAGATCATTTCTGCCAGTTTCGCCGCTCGGACGCTCTCTGTCCCTTATCTGGGGCTGTTTGGGGCTTGCTCGACGACGACGGAAGCATTGGCGCTTGCATCTCTCTTGGTTGACAGTCAATCGGCGGAATATGTGCTGGCCGCTACCTGCAGCCACAATGCTTCAGCAGAAAAACAATTCCGCTACCCTACGGAGTACGGCTCACAGAAACCCCCGACGGCCCAGTGGACGGTAACCGGCTCCGGGGCGGCGGTGGTAGCGGCTGAGGGCACAGGTCCCCGTGTAACCTCAGCGACGATTGGACGCGTGGTTGATATGGGCATTTCTGACCCGTTTAATATGGGAGGAGCAATGGCGCCGGCCGCCTTGAGTACGATCGAAACACACTTTCGCGACCGCAATCTCCCGTTTGATTACTATGACCTGGTCGTGACCGGAGACCTGGGACGCGTAGGTCACTCTATCTTGTCAGAGCTGCTGCCTCGACACCAGATTGCCATCCCGTTGGATCGCTACATCGATTGCGGCGTTCTGATCTACGGTGACGATCCGGCAGTTCAGGCGGGTGGCAGCGGAGCCGCCTGTTGCGCGGTGGTCACCTACGGCCATCTGCTCAACAGGATGAGGGCAGGAGAGTTGAAGCGGATTCTGGTTGTGGCGACAGGGGCGCTATTGTCACCACTATCTTATCAACAAGGAGAGAGCATCCCGTGTATCGCCCACGCGGTTTCGATCGAAGCGGACTAAGGAGGGAGAGAGCATGATCTTTTTTTGGGCATTTGTGGTCGGCGGTATCATCTGCGTGATCGGACAATTCATGATGGATGTCCTCCGCTTTACGCCGGCCCATACGATGTCGACACTGGTGGTGTTGGGTGCCGTACTGGACGGACTGGGACTCTACGATCCGTTGATCGAGTTTGCCGGTGCGGGTGCGTCGGTCCCGATAACCAGCTTTGGTAATGCTCTGGTGCACGGGGCGATGGCGGAAGCGGAGAAGAGCGGATTGATTGGCGTGATAACCGGCATCTTTGAAGTAACCAGTGCGGGAATCTCGGCGGCAATCGTGTTTGGCTTCTTTGCGGCTCTGTTTTTTCGGGCAAAGGGCTGACACTTTTTTCTGTTGTCCCGGCACCTCTGTGTACCTGCGAGCATTATGCTTTCTTTCTTTTTGTATTCATCCGTAACATCCGTGATGGGGTACCCAGCGTTCTGTTTTTGGCCGTTTCCTTGTTGACAAGGCATAAGTTTGTCTCGTTATGGCAATACCATACTTGTGACATGTAAGCCGTTCTGTTCACAACAAGAACGGCCTGAAAGAGTGAGGAGGCAGCGTCACTGTATGGCAAATGTTTGGACTTACATAGACCGAATGAATCTATTTGGCTGGGTGCTCGGCATCTTTATCGCCCATGTGTTGTTATACGTACTGTTGGGGACGGATACATGGCTGGCCACTTCCTTGCTGGCTGCTTCCGTCTATGCAGTCGTACTGACGGTATTAAAAATCGTAGCTAAACGGTATGTCGAGGAAGACGAGAAAGACAGGATCAACTAACATTTTCGCAGCGAACAAGGAGTGAGCAACTGTGGCAAAACGGGTTATCTTGTTGTTCCTGAGCATCTGCATGGCGGGAAGCTTATACGCCGGTGGGATGGGCTATGCAGCCGATTCCGACGTATACGTGGTGCAGCCGGGTGATTCGCTTTGGAAAATCTCCCTCAAGTACCAGGTGGGCTTATCGGAAATTATCAGTGCCAACCCGCAGTTTAAAAACCCCAACCTGATCTATCCCGGCGATCGGGTGACCGTCCCGTTATTGACAGCAGAAAAAGGGGTGGAAGCACAAGTCGTTCAGTTGGTCAACCAAGAACGGGCAAAACACGGTCTCAAGCCGCTCAAAGCCAACTGGGAACTCTCACGGGTGGCCCGTGTTAAATCGCAGGATATGCGGGATCGCCGCTACTTTTCCCATCAATCACCCACATACGGTTCTCCATTTGAGATGATGAAGGCGTTTGGCGTCTCCTACATGGCTGCCGGCGAGAATATCGCAGCTGGCCAAACGAGCCCACAGGCTGTGATGCGAAGCTGGATGAATAGTCCGGGGCACAGACAAAATATTTTAAGTCCGCAGTACACAGAGATCGGCGTGGGTTACGCCCAGGGAGGATCGTACCGCCACTATTGGACGCAGATGTTTATACGGCCATAAACGGAATAGTGAACGGAAGGGTTCCTATAGAGCAAGTCGGTCAGCCGAGAGCAGCCCACTTGTTTTCGGTGGACCTTTTTTTGTTACCATTTCCCCAAGACTTGCAGCATGATAATCGCGATGCCGAGTCCCCAGACATAGATGGCAAAACTTTTTAGTGAATGGGCCGTGATCACCTTCAACATCCAGCGGATTGCAGCGTAGCCGGCGATGGCAGCAAATAGTGCACCGACCAGCATGGGAGCGAGTGCAATCCCAAGGGTTTTACTCTCCAACAGATCTTTTGCCTGCAGGACGGTTGCCCCCGTAATCGCCGGCAAGGAGAGCAGAAACGAAAAACGTGCCGCGTCCGTCCGATCGATGCCGCGCAGCAGCGACCCGGCGATGGTAAGACCGGAGCGGGAGATCGCCGGCAGGATCGCTGCTCCTTGCAGCGTCCCGATAATCAACGAGTCAACGTAGTTGATATGAGAAATCGTGCGGTGCCCTTTTTTGATCGACTCTACCGCCCATAAAATCAGTCCGGTCGCCAAAAACTCAAATCCGATCGTCTCGCCGGTGCGGGAGATTTCTTCAAAAAAATCGTGGAAGAGCAGCCCGATCACCGCTGTCGGAATGGTGCCGACCAGCAGTAGTTTGGCGAGGCGGCTGGTGGGATGGGTGATGATGTAGCGGACCTCGCTCCAAAAGGCGACGACTACGGCTATCAGTGTTCCAAAGTGCAGCAATGTATCAAACAACAGACCTGCTTCACGCAGTCCAAAAAGTTTGCCGAACAAGACGAGATGACCAGTGCTGGAGATTGGCAGGAACTCGGTAAGACCCTGAACAATCCCGAGAATGATGGAATGCACGTACTCAAGCATATGATCGCTCCTGTTCCCTTACAGAATTTAACCGGTGTTATCTATATATATGTACAACCTCGCTGGACTTGCTGGCGAATATGCCAGACTTGCCTATGATACCACATTATTCCCATTTATTTGAATGAATTGGCAGAACCATTTTTTGTTCTGCACTTCCGCACCTTGTGAAGATGGGCGGGCAAAGCTACATTGTGTATAATGAGTGATAGCGTATGTTGGCTGAAAGGATGTGGCGAGAAGTGCGGGATGCCGATTACATGTCTGTTGCTCTGCAAATGGCGCAGGGAACGGCCGGCCAAACCAGCCCCAATCCGATGGTTGGCGCCGTTGTGGTGCGCAACGGTGCGATCGTTGGAATGGGCGCCCATTTGCGGGCAGGAGAGGCTCATGCCGAAGTACATGCCTTGGCGATGGCCGGGGAGAAGGCAAGGGGCGCTGATTTGTATGTCACCTTGGAGCCATGCAGTCATACTGGTCGTACCCCTCCTTGCGTGGAGGCGATTATCCATGCGGGGGTGGCCCGTGTTGTTGTAGCCGCATGCGACCCCAATCCCAAAGTGGCAGGGAAAGGGATCAAGCGGCTGCAGGAGGCGGGTATCCACGTTACCGTGGGCGTATTGGAGGAGCAGGCAAGGCAGTTGAATGAAATTTTCTTTCACTACATCACGACGGGGCGGCCATTCGTAACGGTGAAAACAGCCAGTACCCTGGACGGAAAAACAGCGACCGGAACCGGCCACAGCCGCTGGGTGTCAGGACGGGAAGCGCGAGAGGAAGTTCATGTGTTGAGACACCAGTACGATGCCATTCTGGTCGGTGTAGGTACGGTGATTGCCGACGATCCGGCGCTGACGGTGCGGCTGCCGGATGGTCATGCACGCCATCCGATTCGCGTCATCCTCGACACCACGCTGCGCACGCCGCCTACGGCAAAAGTGGTGACCGACGGCGAAGCGGCCACCTGGATCTACACGACGGACCGAGCGCCGCTGGACAAGCAGGAACAGTTGGCTCAGCAGGGGGTCGAAGTGATTCGGCTGGGGGACAGCCACAAGGTGGATGTGCTGCGTGTCCTTGAATCGTTGGGCAAACGGGGCGTCAGCTCGCTTCTCGTCGAAGGAGGAGCGGAGATCAACGGTGCGTTCCTGACTGCACAGGCGATTAACAAAGTAATCAGTTACGTCTCCCTCAAGTTGGTGGGCGGTGCTGGTGCCCCTACTCCTTTTGGCGGGAGTGGCTTGCCTACGATGGACGAGGCGGTGCCACTCGACAGGGTTGAAGTAGAGCGGATTAATGAGCAGGATCTGCGTATCGTCGGCTATCCCCGCTTTGTGCAAGGGGAGGGAGAGTAGTTCATGTTTACCGGGATCATCGAAGAAGTGGGCCGGATTGCCCGGATTGATGTCGGCAGCAAATCCGGTACACTGCTGATCGAGGCAAGGGAAGTGCTGCAGGATGTACACTTGGGCGACAGCATCGCCGTAAACGGCGTCTGTCTGACCGTTACGTCATACACAGCGAGTGGTTTTACGGCTGATGTGATGCCGGAAACGCTGAGAAATACCAACTTGGGCTCGCTTAAGCGAGGAGATGGGGTGAATCTGGAGCGGGCGATGGCCATGGGAGATCGATTTGGCGGCCATATCGTCTCTGGCCACGTTGATGGCACTGGTCTGATTGCCTCTCGTGAGTCTTACGCTAATGCGATTCTGTTTAGGATCAAGACTGAGGCCGACCTGCTTCGCTACATGGTACCGCGGGGTTCGGTGGCTGTTGACGGAATCAGCCTGACGATTACAGATGTGACAGCAGAAGGCTTTTCTCTATCCATTATTCCTCACACTCTGTCCCACACCAATCTACAGGGGAAACAGGCAGGCGATACGGTTAACCTGGAATGCGACATGATCGCCAAGTACGTGAATCGGCTGATTGACTGGCAGCAGGGAGAAAAAAAACCACCAGGCAAGTCAGGGATGAATGTTGACTTCTTACGCCAGCACGGTTTTGTATAAAAGGCAGCAGAGGGAAGGCTGAGGAGGGAACCAAGGTGTTGCATACGATCGAAGAAGCAATCGAGGACTTGAAACGAGGAAAACCGGTTATTGTGGTCGACGATGAAGACCGTGAAAACGAAGGCGACTTTGTCGCGCTAGCTGAAACCGCTACTCCTGAAGTAATCAATTTTATGATTACTCATGGGCGAGGACTTGTCTGTGTACCGATCACCGAGGAACGGGCACAGGCACTCAACCTGAAGCCGATGGTAGACGTAAACACTGACCGGCAAGGCACCGCCTTTACCGTTTCCATCGACGAAATCGGAACCACAACCGGTATCTCCGCGCACGAACGTTCGGCGACGATTCGCGCGATGCTGGATGAGCGGATGGGACCGGAGCACTTTCGGCGACCTGGGCATATTTTTCCGCTGATTGCCAAAAAGGGCGGGGTACTGCGTCGCGCCGGACATACAGAGGCGGCTGTCGATTTGGCCCGGTTGGCGGGAAGCTATCCGGCTGGGGTGATTTGTGAGATCATCAATGAGGACGGCAGCATGGCCCGACTGCCGGAGTTGGTGAAAGTAGCAGAACGCTTTGACCTGAAACTGATCTCAATCGAGGAGCTGATTCGCTACCGTACCAAGACGGAATGTCTGGTGAAGCGGGAGGTGGCGGTGGAGTTGCCCAGTGAATACGGACGGTTTACGGTCTCGGCTTACACCAACGAAGTGGACGATAAGGAGCATCTCGCTCTGATCAAGGGGGAGATTACACCAGATGAGCCGGTGCTGGTTCGGGTGCATTCCGAATGTTTGACCGGAGACGTATTCGGCTCATATCGTTGCGACTGCGGTCCGCAACTTCATGCTGCTCTGCGGCAGATCGAAGAGGCGGGCAGAGGAGTGCTGCTCTACATGCGGCAGGAAGGCAGGGGCATCGGACTGCTCAACAAACTGCGAGCGTACAAGCTGCAAGAAGAGGGCTACGATACGGTGGAAGCCAATGAGAAGCTGGGCTTCCCTGCCGATCTGCGCGATTATGGCATTGGGGCACAAATCCTGCGCGATATCGGGGTGAGAAAGATCCTACTGATGACTAACAACCCGAAGAAGATTCGCGGGCTGAGCGGGTACGGGCTGGAAGTGGTAGAGCGGGTACCGATTCAGATGGAAAGTCATCCGCAAAATGAACGTTATCTCAAAACCAAACACGACAAGCTGGGCCATCTGCTTAGCTTTACCAAGGAGTGAGCGATATGCGTATGTATGAAGGACATCTCGTAGGAACAGGACTCTCAATCGGCATCGTGGCCGGACGTTTTAATGAGTTCATCGTCGGCAAACTGGTCAGCGGCGCTCTCGACGCATTGAAACGACATGGTGTAGACGAGAAAAATATTGAGCTCGCCTGGGTACCAGGTGCTTTTGAGATTCCGCTGATCACCAAAAAAATGGCGGAGTCCGGCAGATACGACGCTGTGATTACGCTGGGTGCCGTGATTCGTGGCTCGACACCGCACTTTGATTACGTGTGCAACGAATGCGCCAAAGGGGTAGCTTCTGTCGGTTTATCGTCTGGAGTGCCGACCATCTTCGGAGTGTTGACGACCGACAGTATCGAGCAGGCGATTGAACGAGCTGGCACCAAAGCAGGCAACAAAGGCTGGGAGGCTGCAACGGCAGCCATCGAGATGGCCAACCTGAGCAGACAAGTTTCCTCCTAGAGGTTGTTTGGTTTGATCGTCATCAGAGGAGGAGAAACAGGGAAACATAAGCAGTGACAAGGTCGACAAAGGCTGTGCTCGGACGCAGGTCGACAGAACCAACAGCCCGATGAGGAAGTGATCCGATGAAAGAACGTCATTCCCGTCATGAACAGGATAGGAGGTTGCAAGCAGGGACGGTAGTGCCCCTGCGTGTCGCCCGGAAAGCGCCGTTTGGCTATTTTGTGACCAACGGGGATATCGATGTGCTGCTCCACCAGAACGAAGTCACGTCTCAGCCCAAAGAAGGAGACGTGGTAGATGTATTTCTCTACCGCGATCAGGAAAACAGGCTGGCTGCTACCATGCGTATGCCTCATGTACGCGAAGGAGAGTACGGTTGGCTGGAGGTGGTTAATGTCGTTCCAAAACTTGGCGTATTTTTGGACAACGGCATGGCCAAAGACTTGCTGCTTTCCATCGATGACCTGCCAAAGCGGCAGCAGGAGTGGCCAGAAGAGGGGGACAAGGTGCTGGTTACACTCAGCCGTGACAAACGTGACCGTTTGCTTGCCAAACCTGCTGATGACCAGATCATCTTGACGATAGCACGTCCAGCCAGTCCAGAGATGAGGGGGCGCTGGGTTGAGGGCACCGTATACAATCTGATTGCCGAGGGAGCGTTTGTCTTTACCGAAACAGAACATGTGATGTTCATTCATCGTGACGAGATGCCCAGACCGCTGAGGATCGGAGCAGACGTGTACGCGCGGATCACCTACGTGCGGGAGGATGGACGGATCAACGGTTCACTGCGCGCTCCCAAGGAACAGCAATTCAAAGAAGATGCCGATCGCTTGCTGGCATACATGATGAAACGGGATGGTACGATGCCGTACACGGATGAGTCATCACCGGAAGTGATCAGAGAAACTTTTGGCCTTAGCAAAGCGGCGTTTAAACGGGCGATCGGACGTCTGCTAAAGCAGGGACTGATCGAGCAGAGCGAAGGGCGGACGAGGCTTCGCAACGAGGGACGCGAAGCAGGTCGTGCCGACTAGCCGCAATACTGGTTTTGCCGCTTTACAAAAAGTTGTCCGGAAAGATCGGGCAGCTTTTTTTGTCCCCACCGAAGATTGTCTGGAAAATTTGTTGAAACGTTTTTTCCCCTTCCCCAGTCCAAAGGTGTAGAACGACCACATAAATGCGATTGGGAGTGAGATGGATGAAACAATGGAAAACAGCGCTGCTCTTGTCTAGCGCCTTGATAAGTGTCTCGGTGGGGGCTGCTTTTGCTCAATCAGAAGTAGCGGAACGTACAGTGCTGCAACCCCCTGCCCAACAAATCGTCGATTCTCAGGAACCGGCAGTAGGAACAGACGATGAACAGGCAGAAAAAGTTGATGTCCAAATAGATGCCGTGACGAATGGTGTCAACAAAATCACCTTAACAAGCGAGCCGAAGGCGAATGCCGGCTATCAGATGATCATCCGGGAGATCATCTTCAACGATGATGGCACAGCTAACGTCTACTATGAGCTGATTGCCCCGCAGCCTGATACATTACATGCACAAGTCATTACGGAAGCAAAAGCGGTCACGTACTTGCCTGCTGATTATAAACCGGTAGTTGAATCAATCAGCAACAAAAAAGTGGGGAACGATGATACTTGGACCACCGAGGACGAGGCGGCAAGCAATATCGATGGCAATGTCACAGAGGTAAAGCTGATTCAACCTCAGGAAGGAGCAACAAGCGAGGCAAAACGCTTGGCGACGATACTCGTCGAGAAGCCGGAGCGGACAGACAGCTACGACAAAATCGTGCTGACCATTACGGAGGAGACGAAACTAGTCAAACAACAAGGGGATGTCTATGTGCCGGCCGCCCTGGAGGACATAAAAAAAGGTGTCTCCGTAAAAGCAGTAGTGACAGGACCGTTTGCGTTATCGTACCCGGCTCAAGCGGCAGCGGATAAAATCCTGATTGTGGAATAAGCGATCTGCTTTGGTTATGTAATCGAAAGGCCCGGGAGAGCCCCGGGCCTTTTTGCATGATTATGCTTGCAGCGGCAAACTTTTGTTTTTCCGCGATTTATAGATGGAGATTCCGAAGGTAGCCGCCAGCAGCGCAAAACCGATCAAGTCGGTCGTTCCCCCGGGTACGATCGCCAGGACACCACCAATAACGGAAATGATCCGTTCAAGCGGATTGAGCGGTGACATCCAGTAGCCGATCAGTCCCGCTCCTACACCGATCATTCCGATCAGGGAGGTAATCATCACCAGGAGTGCCCCGTACCAAGTGGTGTTGATCAAAAGCAGGGCTGGTGACAGGACAAAAATATAAGGAGCCATAAACGCGGCGATCGACAACCGGGTCGACTCTACACCGGTCATAATCGGTTTTGACTTGGCAATCCCCGATGCGGCAAACGCAGCCAGACAGACCGGAGGCGTGATGTCGGCCACAATCCCGAAGTAGAAGGTAAACATGTGTGCCGAGAGATCAGGCACATTCATCTGGATCAGCGCCGGAGCCGCTATTGTCGAGGTGATGATATAGTTGGCAGTTGTCGGTGTTCCCATCCCGAGAATCAACGACGCAATCATCGTAAAGAACAGCGTCAGGATCAGAATGCCGCCGGACAAGTCGATCAGACCGTTGGCCAGCTTAAGTCCGATTCCGGTGAGGGTTACTGTGCCGACGATAATCCCGGCGCAAGCGGTTGCCGCAACGACGCCAAGCGCCATGCGGGCCCCGGATGCCAGCGCTTCCATGATGTCGCGAATCGACATCCGCGTCTCCCGACGGAATGCGCCGACGACCACAGTTGAGATAATCCCGATGATGGCCGCCCGTTCTGCGGAGTAGCCTGCAGCTAGGACGCCGATAATCACAAAGATCGGCAGCAGCAGGTAAATCTTTTTCAAGACTTCCCATTTGTCCGGCACTTCTTCTTTTGGCAGCCCGCGCAGTCCCAGACGCTTCGCTTCCAAGTGAACCATAATCCAAACACCGGCGAAGAAGAGGATCGCCGGCAGGGCTGCTGCTTTCGCTACATCCCAGTAGTTCATGCCAAGGAATTCCGCCATCAGGAACGCTGCCGCTCCCATGATCGGGGGCATGATCTGACCGCCAGTGGAGGCGGAAGCTTCCACCGCACCGGCAAACTCGTTGCGGTAGCCTAATCGCTTCATCATCGGAATGGTAAAAGAACCGGATGTAACTACGTTGGCCACCGAACTGCCGCTGATTGTGCCCTGCAGCGCACTGGAGAAAACGGCCACTTTGGCTGGACCGCCGATCCTGCGCCCAGCGATGACCAAGGCCAAATCATTGAAATACTGGCCGACACCCGTCTTTTCCAAAAAGGCACCGAACAAGATAAACAAGAAAATAAAGGTGGACGAGACATAGATCGGTGTCCCGAATATCCCTTCTAGGGTAAAGAAAGAGTGACCGATGATCCGGTCGAGGTCTTTGCCGCTGTGCTCCAGGAACCCGGGCATGTACGGGCCTAGATACGAGTACAGCAAAAACAGCGAGGCAATGATGGTGATCGGCCATCCGACCACACGCCGGGCCGCTTCGATTACCAGCAGGATGCCGATGCCGCCGATGATCAGGTCAAGTTCCGTGTAGCGGCCTGTCCGCAGCACCAATCCGTCATAATCGTACACCCAGTACAGCGGGATCAGAAAGGCGACGATGCTGAGCAGGATTCCTCCGATCCCGATTTTCGTTTTATCGCTTTTGCTCCGGGCAGGATACAGGAGGTATATCAAACCCAGGCCAAAGGCCAGGTGGATCGGGCGATGGATTTGTGGAGGTACCGTAAAGAAATAAGAGCTGACCAACTGGTAAAGAGAAAAGAGGACGAGCAGGCCGAAGCTGATCTTCAGCAGAGGACCACGAAACGTGCGGTAGGCCGACTCTTTGTCGAACTTGGCCATCATCTCGTTCAGCTCTGCTTGTTGTGCGTTAGGTGTGCTCACGATGTACTACCCTCCAATCTGTCGATGATCGAACGCTTTTCCACCCGGATCGTAATCGATGAACCTGGTCGATCCAGCGTGCGCAGCGGTATTTCTTCTCCTTGAAAAAGCAGGGTGTGGTTGGCACGTACCTGTCCGATGTAGAGACGGATCTCTGGAAACAGACGGTGCATGTTCTCAACGTAAAAGGTTCCGTTCCGGTTAACCAATTGTTCACCAGGGGCAAGCTGGTTGTTCATGCCAATGCCGTAGTCTTCAAACGACATCTGGTACTCCACCAATTCGCTCCCTTCGACGCGAAAAAACTCCACGACGGGTGTTCGGTGAATGGAGTGAATCCAGCGAATGCCGAAAGATAGACCGTTGTCAACAGGGGTTTCCCACAGCAGCCGCCCTGTCTGGGAGTCCCGAATGACCAAAGCATCGTCAAATGGAAACATTGCCAGAATAATACAAAAAATCAAGGCCAGGATGAAGGAGAAAAGGCGGACATTCATCCGCCCTTTCCGGTTTATTCCAAACCTGTTGCTCATTTGCCCCATCTTGCAGGATTACTTTACGCCTTTTTCGTCGTAGTATTTCTGCGCGCCAGGGTGAACCGGCAAACTGATTCCTTGCAGTGCATTTTCAGCCTTGATTGCTTCTTTCTTCGCAGGCAGTTTGTCCGTATTCTCAAAGATCGCCTTTGTTGCTTTGTATACCAGATCTTCGCTCAGATCGCTTTTCACGACCAGGATCGCTCGTACGGAAACTGTTTTCACATCATCCGGCACCGTTTGATAGGTGTTGCCCGGGATAGTCTCCTCGACGTAGTACGGATACTTTTCAATCAGCGATGCGATCTTGTCAGCGTCAAGCGGGATTACTTTAACTCCCTTGGTAGCAGCCAGCTCAGTGATGGCGGCTGTTGGCGCACCTGCCGTTTGGAAAGCGGCGTCCAATTGGCCGTCCTGAATCGCTTTGGAAGAGTCAGAGAACGAGAGACGCTGCAGCTCCAGATCTTCGAAGGTCATGCCGTACGCTTCCAGGATTTGTTGAGCGTTGGCTTCCGTACCGCTCCCGGGAGAACCTACAGAAACGCGTTTTCCTTTCAGGTCGGCAACGCTGTTGATGTTGCTGTCAGCAGCCACCACGATCTGTACGGTTTCGTTATACAATGCGCCAAGTGCCTGGAAGTTCTCGATTTTGCCGTCTTCCTGGAACATGTTGACGCCTTTGCTGGCATAGTCGGCAATGTCACCTTGCACAAACGCGATGTGGGCATCCCCGTCTTTGATCAGGCGCATGTTCTCAGCGGAAGCACCAGTTACTTCAGCCGTAGTGGCGATACCAGTCGCTTCTTTGATTTGCTCTGCCATCGCGCCGCCGAGCGGATAGTACGTACCGCCTGTACCACCAGTTGCGATTACCATCTGCGACGGATCGCCGCTTCCGGCGTTGCCGCCCTCGCCACCGCCGGCGTTGCCGCCGCCGTTACCACTGCCGCAAGCAGCGAGCAGAGCCATGCTGGCCATCACGATGGATGCTAACATCAGTTTTGCTTTTTTCAAGATAAGCCCCCCTTTTTTTCTTTAAGCGGTTCCTCAAGAGCATAAAGAAACCATTCTGAAATATATGATACGAGTTTCTCATGTAAACCTACAGAAACCTACAAAAAGTTAAAAGAAAAAGATAAGGGAAGCAGATGAGGACAGGCGACGGGAATGTGGTATGATGAATGTATTGATCGACAAAGGAGGAACACAAGGCGTGCAGGGGAAGCCGATCAGAAACCCGTGGCAGTTGATGTACCGGGTATACCGCCACGTCAACCCTCAATTGGAGAGGGATTTTTCAGCTTGGTATCGTCGGGCTGAACAGATGCCCGACCCCGAACTGAGAAAGCAGGCACTGGCCAGTATGAATACAAAAAAGTTCCATTGCCAAGGAGGAGCCGTCTACGCAGCCCAGGCGATTCCACATGTACATAACCTGGTTCCGCTGATTGTGGCTTACCAGACGATCAGCGACTATCTGGATAATCTGTGCGACCGAAGCACCTCACTGGACCCGGCAGATTTTCGACAGCTTCATCTGTCGATGCAGGACGCCCTTACGCCAGGGGCACCACTGCGGGATTATTATAGCTATCGAGAGCAAAAAGATGACGGAGGATTTTTGGCTGACCTCGTTCGAAGCTGTCAGGAAAAGGTGGCGTCTCTTCCGTCTTATCCGATCGTGCAGGAACGCGTGCTGGAACTCTCCCGTTTGTACAGTGATTTACAGGTCTACAAGCACATCGCTCACGATCAGCGGGAGGCGAAACTGCTCGCCTGGTGGGAGCAGTACCGTCCTATGTATCCTCAGCTGCACTGGCAGGAATTCGCGGCGGTGACCGGCTCTACGATTGGCATTTTTGCGTTGTTCTGTCTCGCTACTCAGCCCGAGCTGCCGAAGAGCCAGGCGCAGGCCATCGACTCTGCTTATTTTCCGTGGATCTGCGGCTTGCACATCCTGCTCGATTACTTGATCGATTTGGAAGAAGATCGTGTCGGGGGCGATCTTAACTTTGTCAGCTACTATCAGAGCCAAGAGGAAGCTATCGAGCGACTGCAGTATTTTTTGGATCAGGCGACAGTGAGTGTTCACGATCTGCCCAATCCGGTGTTCCATCGTCTGATCGTCAATGGACTGGTTGCTTTTTACCTGGTCGATCGCAAGGTGAATCGCGATCAGCCGCAAATCTATACCATCGCCAAACAGTTGATGAAACGAGCCAACAGCATGGCAACCTTCTTTTTCTACTTAAACAGCCTGCTCGTCCGGCGTTAGCGCTGATGTTTCTTTTTGTAGCGAAATCCTCCACCCATGAGCAGTGTGGCAGCCAACAGAGAGAGGACAATACCGGCAGTGCTTCGTTCGCCGATGGAAATCCCGACTCCGATCAAACTGGCGGCCACACCAATGGCGAATCCGAGGGTAACGACTTGATAGCGGGTCATGGTTTCTACCTCCTTGCATGCACTGTCCTCATTATAGCCGATTCACGGGCTGGACAGTGCTTTTTCTTTGAAAATGTGGCGTAGAATGTAACGAACTACGGTGGTTCGGCATCCAAATCAGTAGGCAGGGGATAAAGAACAAGCTCGTCGCACAAAGTACCGAGAGAGGAGAGTGGAGAGCAGGATGAAGTGGCTGCATGTGCTGGCAGGCGGATTGTTGCTGATGCAGACAGGTTGCGACCTGCCATGGCAACTGGGGGTAGGCGGAGATAAACCGTCGTCAGCAGAAATTCCCTACCAGGAGGAAATCGTCGCCGGGCGGCTGCACGTTCCGTGGGAACTGGTTGCTGCTCCTGACGGGCGTCTCTTCTTTACCGAACGGCCCGGTACGATTCGCGTGATTCAGGATGGCAGAGTGCTGGAAGAAGCGCTCATTTCGTTTCCGGCTCCGTTTCTCAGCGAGGGCGAAGGAGGCCTGCTAGGGTTAGCTCTCGACCCGGACTTCGCCGATAATCACTATATGTACGCCTATCATTCCTATCGGCAAGGAGATGAGGTGAAAAACCGGGTGATTCGGCTGAAAGAAGCAGGAAACAAGGTGCAAGTCGATCATGTGCTGCTGGACGACATCCCCGGTAATCTGTTTCACAACGGCGGCAGGATCAAAATCGGACCGGACGGCTATCTCTACATCACTACTGGAGATGCGCAGGTTCCTGATCTGGCGCAAGATCCGTCCAGTCTGGCCGGAAAAATCCTGCGTATTGCTCTCGATGGAGAGATCCCCAGGGACAATCCGTTCCCTGGTTCCCCTGTTTACAGTTTGGGCCATCGCAACCCACAAGGATTGGCCTGGCATCCGCAGACCGGAGAGCTGTACAGTTCCGAGCACGGGCAGTCGGCTCATGACGAGTTGAACCGGATCGTACCGGGGGCTAACTACGGCTGGCCGCTGATCGAGGGAGCAGGACGTGCTCGGCAGCTGCAAGCTCCGCTCGTACAGAGCGGCACCGAGACCTGGGCGCCATCGGGCATGACGTTTGTCACACAGGGGGAGTGGCAGGGACGGTTGCTGCTGGCTAACTTGCGGGGGCAGCAGGTGCTGGCTGTAGACGTGGAGGATATGACCGTTCAGCCGATTCTGCACGGGCGGTACGGAAGGATCCGAACGGTTTTCGAAGCGGCTGACGGGTCGCTGTATCTGCTGACCAACAATCACGACGGACGTGGGCGACCAGCCGGAGATGACGACCGCATCATCCGTTTGCGTCCGCCAACGAGCAAATAGGAGCATAGTGAGTTAATTAAGCGGAAGCGAATGCGTTTCCGCTTGTTTCACATGGGCGGGAGGAGCGGACCAGATCCGCTTTTTGCCGATGAAGCCGACTGTACCGATCAGCACGATCAAGACACCCGTCAGCTGAAACATGACGGCAGGTCCCAGCAGGCTGACCAAACCGCCTCCGATCAGGGGAGCTATGATAAAAATGGCGCTTCTGACTGATTCGATAATCCCGTAGATGCGGCCGATTGCCTCTTTGGGCGTTTCCGTCTGCACGAGGTAGGTAAATCCGGCAAACAACATCCCATTGCCGATTCCTCCAGCAAAGGCGATCGTCAGCGGCCAAATGATCGGGGTCCCTGCTGTATACAGCCCGACGGAGAGAAACATAAGGCCCAGCAGCACGGTACCGCCGGCGATCGGCCAACTGTACGAGCGCAGACGCTTGCGTCTGTTGATGGCAAAGAGGCTGAGAAACGATCCGATTCCTATGGCAGATACGCACCAACCGGTCAATTCCGGTTGATCGGGAGCCGCCTCCCGGAAGATAATCGGCAGTTGGATATCGATCATTTCCACAGCGGCAAAAGCAACCATCGTAAACAGAAAGCTGCCCAGCAGCATCCGACTGGTCGCGAGGATCCTCCATCCCTCTCTCCAGGCACCTTGCATCTGCACAGGGGCTTGATTTTCTCCATCAGACTCCGGCTGTCCCGCTGATTCACTTTCAGGCGCCACAGAGAGCAGCAGCAGGGCTGAGATGAAGAAGCTAGCTGCATTGATGATCAGACAGAGTTGCACCGAGGCAAATGTTAATACGACCGATCCGATCAACGGCCCCAGCACTTTGGAAAGCTGAAAGACAGAGCCGAGCCAAGTCGTAGCCTCCAGCAGTTTTTCCTCGGGAACGATATGGCGAATCAGCGCCTGCTGGGCTGGTTCGTGAAACAAGCTGGCGGCAGAGCGGCACAGCAGCAGCGGCAGGGCCAACAGCGGGCTGTCAGCAGCGAGCAGCGCGACGGTAAGGACTCCGCAGATCAGATCGGCCCCAATCATCAACGGGAGCTTGCGATAGCGATCAGCCAGTACCCCGGCGTGTTGGCCAGCCAGTATGCCGGGGATGGCGTAGGCCACCGGCACCAGACTCATCATGATGGGGTCAGCCTGCCAGACGTAGCCGAACAGGATCATCATCGCGACGAAGTCAAACCAGTCGCCAAACGTAGATAAACTGTATGAGACGAACATCCGGGCAAATACACGATTGCTCCAAAGTGACGCATCGGCTTGCTGCAGCATAATAAATCCCCCTATCCGGTACTACTTGCAGGATAGCGGGGAAATGTCAGAAGAATATCAGAGATAGGCATGCAACTCGCGCCTGATTTTTTGTTCCAAATCGAAAAAGCGGTACGTTACCTTCAACTCGTTCCACAGTGCGGTATATGCGGAGAGCAGCGGAGGGTCGTGATGGTATTGTTCCAAAAAGAACAACAGGCTGCGTACAGATTGAATCAGATGAGGGGCAAACCGTGAAAAACGCAGTGTGTTCAGTCCTTCATCGATATGGGACACAGCCGCTGCGCGTGCTCCGCGCTGTAACAGGATCATGCCTTTGAGCACGGCGTGAGTCCCCTGCTCGCGCAGATAGGGCACACGGGCAAGCCGCTCGTCAACCTGCTGCTGTGCCTTGTCTAGCAGGGACTGATTGTTCGTGATCAAGCCGTACTTCAGTTCATTGGCGAGCACGAACAGATAGTGGCAGATATCCTCATCGGTTGTTGCCAACTGTTTCTTGAGCGCTTCAATCCCCTGCTTTGCCTGCTCCAGGCGACCGAGGAACAAGTACAAGCTCACCAATTCGGTTTTGAGGTCGTGCTGCCAGCCGGCGGATAGTTTTCCCGACTGAAGGGCCCGTTGATAGTAGTACAGCGTTTTTTCATGATCAGATTGGACATAGCTGTACAAAATCAGCAAGTAGGGAAGCTTCTCCTCCCAAAAGGAAAGAGATTGATTGTCGACGATCCAGTGAAACTTTCCGCTGACAAACCGCACGTACACCTCATAAAACCGATCCATTTTAATTCCCAGAACGTCCTGGTGAGCCGCAATGGTCAGCATAGCACTGCCCATCCCGTACAAGTGGTACTTTCCAATCAGCTTGCGGAAGCCTTCCACAAATTCTTGATCGTGCTGAGCCAGACCGTAAAAGGACGGCTCTGTGTTCAATCTGAGTCGATACCCCTGCCCTCTAACCGTCTCGATCATCATCGAATGACTCCAATGACGGAGCCTTTTGCGCAGACGGTAGATATGATCGTCTATGGTTCGATCCGTGGGGTGCTCTGAGGGCCATACGGCATCGAGCAGCTGTTCGCGAGAAAGCGTCCGATCCGGATGGTTCAACAGATAAGCGAACAAGGCGTATTCTTTCGGGAGTAGGGTGACAGATTCACCGGCCAGTGAAACCGTTAATGTACCGTCGTCCAGGTGAAAACTAGCCACATCTCTCAGCCTCCCGTCTCATCAGTGCTGTTGATCAAGAGTCCGTATTTGCGCATTTTGTTGTAGAGGGTGCCGCGGGAGATGCCCAGCAGTTGGGCAGCCGCTTTTTTGTTGCCGTAGGTTCGATCAAGTGCTGCGATGATGCGCGTTCGTTCGTCAGCAGTAGACAGGGCAGCCGCATCGTGAAAGAGAGAAGCAACGGTTGTTTCCACAGTCGTTTGTGGTCTTCTGCCTGTCTCTGCGGTGTACCCGTTTGACAGCGGCAGAGAACGGGAGTGGGACAAGATCTGGCTCGGCAGGTGTTCCGGCAGGATCACGCCGTTTTCCTGCAGAATGGAGAGGCGCTCCATAATGTTGCGCAGTTCACGAACGTTTCCGGGCCAGGGGTAGCTGAGCAGTGCCTGCATCACCTCTGTTGCGATGCGCGGCACTGGCTGTCCATGGGCGGCTGAATACTCCTGCAAAAAGAGCTGGACCAACTCGGAGATATCTTCCCTGCGCTGTCTGAGCGGCGGGATTTCCAGGGAAAAGACATTTAACCGGTAGTAGAGATCCTCACGAAAGCGTCCGTCTGCCACCATCTGTTCCAACTGCCGGTTGGTGGCCGCCACGATACGGGTATTCACCGTGATCGGGTCGGTTCCGCCGACACGGTAAAACTGCCGTTCCTGCAGTGCCCGCAGCAGCTTCACCTGCAGTTCAAGAGGCAGTTCGCCAATCTCGTCCAGAAACAGCGTCCCACCGTCTGAAAGTTCCAGTTTTCCTGGTTTTCCCCGCTTCTCAGCCCCCGTAAAAGCACCGCCCTGATAGCCGAACAGCTCGCTTTCGAACAGAGCAGCCGGAATCGCGCCGCAGTTAATCGCGATGAACGGTTTGTCGTGCCGTCGGCTTGACTGGTGAATCGCTCGGGCGAACAACTCCTTGCCCACGCCGCTTTCACCATACAGCAGCACCGTCGCATCCGTCTGCGCCACTTTGCGGGCGATCTGAATCGTTGTCTGCAACGGAGCGGAGAGACCTTTGATCGTGTAAAAGGGATCGTCAGCAGCTTGATAACGATTCATCTCCTGCTGCAGGTGATGCAGGTTGGTTGTGGCATTTTCCAATTCTTCATTTAACCGCACCAACTCCGTGATATCCTGCTCAATCGAGATCGCCCCGATGATCGTCTCTTGGCGGCGAATGGCCGAGGAGTTGATCAAGACATGGGTGTCGGGCCGGGGGATGTGATACACACGCCGCACCGTCGTGCCGTTGGCAAGTGCGTCCTTCAACCGGATCGATTCGCTGGCGAAGTGCCGATCAAGTGGCGTGCCGACCACTTCTTCGCGAGAGATCTCATAGATGGTTTCTGCCGCACGGTTCCAGTAGACCACTTGATTCTCGCTGTCTACAATCGTTGTCGCCTCGCTCATCGTGTCCAGCAGTGTGTCCAGCAACACCGATTGATTATTTGCTGCTTCTGCGACCACGGCGAGCAGGTGAGGGACTGGGATCAGCCCGCTCTCACCGGCAGGGTTTTCGGCAAGCAGAGCACCAGGCCAGAGGGAGGGGGATTCTGTTGGTTGACCGTTTGATCGCTGCGTGAACGTTACCAATTGATTGAATGCTTCGATCAACGGAATCTCGCCGCTAATAATCAATACGTCTGTGGCCCCTCCGTCAGGTGTAGACACACGACTGAGCGGGCTGCTGCGTATGATAACAGCATCTGCGGGGAGCGGTGCAGCCAACGAATCCAGCCGATGATACAGGGAGAATAATGGTTTCAAATGATCACATCCTAAGAAATAAGACTCATGTCTGATGTATTTACTCATAAGTGTACTTCATTAGACACAATTCTGTACATATGTGTTTATTCATTGAGCAGATGGTATCGTTATTTCCGGGAAAATGTGAGACAAGCAACTTGGCACAGTTTGTGCTTGGTTAGATGTCACACAGATGTTACGAGGAGGAGAAGCGGACTGATGGAACAATTGTTGAAAAATTTTTTCCTGTTCCTTTCGAAAAACAAAACGTTAAATGCAGCGGCAAAGAAATGGGGACTTCGCTTTGGGGCAAGTCGAGTGGTTGCCGGAGAAACGATCGCTGAAGCGATTCAGACCGTACGCGACTTAAACCAGAAGGGGCTGCTCTGTACGCTCGATCACCTGGGTGAATTCGTGTTTAGTGTGGAGGAAGCCAACGAATCAGCAGATTACTGCATTCGCACGCTGGAGTCGATTCATACCTCTGGTGTCAACTGCAACCTCTCATTGAAAATGACCCAGCTAGGACTGGACATTAGCCGAGAGCTCTGCATGGACAACATGCGGCGTATTCTCGATGCGGCCAAGCGCTATGGCAATAACTTTGTGCGGATCGATATGGAGGATTATGCGCACAACGAGGTAACCCTGGAGATCCTGGAGGAACTGCTGCGCGACTACGATAATGTAGGCACGGTGATTCAAGCTTATCTCTACAAGGCGTCCGACGACATCGAACGATTGAAAGAAAAGCGGGTGAACCTGCGTCTGGTAAAAGGGGCGTACAAGGAGCCGCCGGAGGTAGCCTATCCGGAGAAGGCAGATGTCGATGAGAATTACAAGAAGATCATCAAACAGCACCTGCTCAACGGCAACTATGCCGCTATCGCCACGCATGACGACAACATCATCAACTATGTCAAGCAGTTGGAGAAAGAGTATGATATCCCGCGTGATCGGTTTGAATTCCAGATGCTGTACGGGATTCGGGCGCAGTCACAGGTGGAACTGGCAAACGAAGGATACCGGATGCGTGTCTATGTTCCGTATGGCAACGATTGGTACGGTTACTTTATGCGTCGTCTCGCAGAACGGCCAGCTAACGTCGCTTTTGTGCTGAAGGGATTGTTCAGCAAATAATGGTACGAACTGTGTAAGTGTAATCAAGCGGTCCACTACCGAGCAAGAAAAGTGCCGGTAGTGGGCTGTTTTTCATTTGCGGTGGAGGGTTTGGCTTCGGTGGTCGGTTAAAGGAGAGCAGATGATATTTCCTCTTCCCTTCTGTAAGTGGTACACTTGAGACAATGTGATCTTTGTACGCCATGTTATGTGTCTCTGTTCAGTGTGGGGACAAGTACCGTATATGGAGGGATGTCATGAGAACGATATTGTGGCTTGTGCTCGGCCTCAGTATGATGTGGGCACTGCCGGGCTTTGCCAGCGCCTCAGCAGGAGCCCCCGTTCACTGGGCGGCAGATGCCGCTGCCGTGATGCAGGCGATCGGTGCAGAAATCCCCGAGGGATCGTTGGACAAGCCGATTGAAGCCGATGAGTGGGAGCGGATGGTAACCGTTGTTTTTGCTCCTGTGTTGGCAGAAAAGCACAAAGACTACCACTATTGGATTAATGCCTATACCCATCTCCAACTGCAGGACGGAAAGATCGAACGCAGATGGGCAGTAGGCGGCTTGGTCAAACTGCTCAATGCGGCTGGCAAAGCGCCAGGCTCGTTTTCGGCAAAAGAGGCGCAGTTGGACCTGGTATACGCGGATGTTGATCAGATCGGCGAGGAAAACAATGCCTTGTGGGAGGTCGCTTATCAGCTTGGATTGGTCAAGGGTTATCCCGGTGATACGTTATCCCCCAGCACTTATCTCACCTATGCGGAAGCGGCCGTGCTGCTGGATCGGGCGTTTGAACTGGTGAGTCAGCAGCGGTTTGGCTACATCTCTGCACTCTCTGGGCAACAGGGGCAATGGAGCGCTTCATTGGATGAGGCAAAATGGTTGACGGATGAACAAGCGATCAAGACAGCGATGATCGCAGACGGTCGATGTGATGCAGCGACAGAGTCCTGCACTGCTCCCAATGGTTTTTACATCCAAAATGAAAGCGAAACCTATGAACCCGTTGCCCTATCACCAGAGGCAGTGATTCTCGTCTGGGGTCCCGAGTCAGCGGATGGCAGCAAACGGGTTACGTTATCCGACTTCCAGACTAGCCTGACAGGAGAACGGTTTGCTGATGGCTTTCGCGCGCCCTACCACTTGTACCTGCACAACGGGGCAGTCGTAAAGATCGTTGAGCAGTATCTACCGTAAAAGGAGAAGGAGAACAGATGTTTTCTGCCGTTGTTGAGTTAAAACCGCCTTACTCGTTTGAACGGCTGCTCCGCAGATTGGAGACTCACCCGGATGATCAACTGCGAGTGGAGCCGGAATCCCGCATATTGAAGCGTGCGTTTCGCATCGACAACAGACCGCATGTGGTGACGCTTCGCTTTGCCGGTGACCTGGAGCAGCCGCGTATCGAAGTGGAGACGGACGCGTCGCTTTCTGCTGCCGGACAAGCAGAACTGTTAGCCACGATTCGACATATGTTCAGCGCAGACGTCGATTTGGCCCCGCTGTATGCTTGTATGACGGAAGACAAGTGGCTTCGTCCGCTAACCCAACACTTTCGCGGACTCCGTTTCCTGCTAGATCCTGACCTGTTTCAATCGATGGTGCGCACGATTATCGGGCAGCAGCTCAATCTTGCCTTTGCTGCGACGTTAGCCCGCCGCCTGCTGCAGTTGTGCGGCGATCAAGTAGTAGACCGGGACGGGCACTCGTATCTGGTCTTTCCCACCGCGGAGGCGATTGCCCGGCTGCAAGTAGAGCAACTGCGAGAACTGCAGTACAGCCAACGCAAAGCCGAGTACATCATCGACTTTGCCCGCGCAGTAGTAGATGGCAAAGTGGAGCTGGATCGACTGGAACAGATGGCGGATGAAGAAATCATCAACCACCTGACAGCGCTGCGAGGAGTGGGCCGATGGACGGTGGAGTGCCTGCTGATGTTCGGCATGGGGCGCCCGGACCTGCTCCCTGCTGCCGATATTGGCTTGCGAAATGGCATCCAGCTCGTCTACCGACTGGAGGACAAGCCGGATGAAAAGGAGATCAGGCGCATTGGCGAAAGCTGGCGTCCCTGGCGAAGTTATGTATCGCTCTATGTCTGGGAGGCAGTAGGAGCGGTAAAACGAAAGGAATCAATCATGATCCAATGATTGACGGGCCCCGTCGGCTCGTCCTTTTATTTTATGGTTTCCTCTTGACATTTTGCTTGTCAATACTATATGTTG
This sequence comes from Brevibacillus humidisoli, assembly GCF_020923435.1. Taxonomy (NCBI): domain Bacteria; kingdom Bacillati; phylum Bacillota; class Bacilli; order Caryophanales; family Paenibacillaceae; genus Brevibacillus; species Brevibacillus humidisoli. The sequence continues at coordinate 257,895 of NZ_CP087263.1, forward strand.
TATTGTCGAATAATATATTGCACAATATATTGAAATTAGCTATTGTTTTTTTGGCGAAAAAATAGTTAACTTTATCTAAGAGGCGCTCTGCAAGGAAGCGGATTCGACGTAGTTTCGCCAGTAAGAAGCACCCGAGGGCACCTGGATCTGGCTTCGCAAGGAAGCGGATTCGACGTAGTTTCGCCAGTAAGAAGGAGGAAGCGATATGTTGGCAACAGAGATGAGAACCCAGTTTTTGAGCGATGATTTTATCGCACGTTACCCAGATTTTCCCTCGCATATGAATGCGTTGGGTCAGTTTGTCTATTACCGTACATACTCTCGTTTTATACCCGAAAAGGGGAGAAGAGAAACCTGGAAAGAAACATGTCGCCGTGCCGTTGATTTCAACATCAAGCTGGCCTATCAGCACATGGAGAAAATCGGCCTGGCGCCTGACATACAAGAATTAGAGAAAGAAGCGGAAGGCTTGTTTGACAACATGTTTAACCTGCGCCAGTTTTTGTCCGGCCGGACGTTGTGGGTAGGCGGAGCGGAGAATGGCGTGGCGGACAAGTATCCGTTGGCTAACTTCAACTGTTCTTTTTTGAATATCAAGTCATGGGAAGATTTGTGTGATCTGTTTTACCTGCTGCTGGTGGGAACCGGTGTCGGCTTCAAATGCACCACGGAGATGGCTCGAGCGCTCACGCCGATTCGCACCAATGTGACGCTTCTCTCTTCGGAGTACAAGCCCTTGCCCAAACACCAGCGCCTGGAACGGTCGGAGTTGAAAGTGCTGGAAAACGGCTTTGCCAAAATCTACGTGGGTGACAGCAAAGAGGGTTGGGTTGAATCGCTGCGCCTCTACTTGCAGATTCTCACCGAGAGGGAGTACGAGCACATCCATACGGTGAAAATTTCCTACAACAGCGTACGCCCTAAAGGGGAGCGGCTGATGACTTTTGGCGGAACGGCGAGCGGCCATGAACCGCTGCGCGAAATGTTTGAAGGCATCGACAAGGTGTTGAAAAACCAAATCGATCCGTACCTTGAGCCAATTGCCACAGACGAGTCCGGTTACGGTCGGGTGCGTCCCATCCACATCCTCGACATCGGCAACTTGATCGGGGCCAACGTCGTGGTCGGCGGTGTGCGTCGTACGGCAGAGATTTTCCTGTTTGGCGAAGACGACTACGAGTGCATGTTTGCCAAGTACGGCATTAACGGGATCTGGACGGAAGAACAGCTGGCCCACCACAAAAAAGTGGGAGAAATGCTGGGAGATCGCAAGCCGTCGTGGTTTGACAGCATTCAAAAAGTGGGGGACGGCCGCTTTGGATTGGATCACCGGCGGATGTCCAACAACTCGATCGTCTTCCACAACAAGCCGTCGAGAGAGTTCCTGCATCTGCTGTTTACGATGATGCGGATGGAAGGGGAGCCTGGCTTTATCAATCTGGAAGAAGCCAATCGGCGCAGACCCAATGCCGAGGGATTAAACCCCTGCGCGGAAATCCTGCTCGACTCGTATGGTGTCTGCAACCTGACGACGGTCAATCTGATGCAGTTCGTCAAGGAAAGTGCTGATGGCTCCAACTATCTGGATCTGGAAGGGCTGTTGGAAGCACAGCGCAAGTCGGCTCGTGCTGCCCTGCGGATGACGCTGGTTACGCTGGAACTTCCTCATTGGGATTTCGTGCAGCAGCGTGACCGATTGTTAGGCACATCACTGACGGGTGTAAAAGATGCGCTGGCAGCGGTTGAATACACCGAAGAGCAGGAAATCGAACTGCTAAAGGCGCTTGGCAGCGCAGCCCGTGAAGAGGCGAACCGCTATGCCTATGAACTGCGTGTCAATTCACCGCTGTTGGTGACAACTGTCAAGCCAGAGGGGACACTTTCGCAGGTAGCCGGCGGGGTATCCAGCGGACTGCACTGGTCACACTCCCCGTATTACATCCGTCGGATTCGCATCAACGCCAACGATCCGCTGGCAAAAGCGGTACAAGCTCTGGGTTGGCGTGTGCACCCGGAAGTGGGCACACCAGGGGAAACGTATGAGGAGCGGATGGCCAACGCCCGTACCTACGTGATCGACTTTCCGATCGCATCTGCGGCCAAGGAGACGAAAAACGAGGTTAGCGCCAAGCGCCAGTTTGATACCTATTTCCGCTTCCAAAAGGAATATACGGAACACAACTCCTCCAACACCATCACGGTGCGTCCCGAAGAGTGGGATGAGGTAGAACAGATCGTCTACGGTGGGTGGGACAACTTCGTTGGGGTATCGTTCCTGCAGCTGGACGGCGGAACCTATCAGCTTGCTCCGTACGAAGCCTGCACCAAGGAGCAGTACGAAGAATTGCAGGCGATCATGAAACCATTCGACCCAGCGATCCTCCAGCAATACGAAAAAGGAGAGGATTCCGACTTGTCTGATGCAGAGGCGTGCGAGGCAGGCGCCTGCCCGATTCGCTAAAACAAGACGGAACCACAGCAAGGCCCGAGGCAACTGATATGCTCCCCTTGTAGTAGACAGTTGAAATCGTAAAACCTGTTTACTACAAGGAGGAGCTTTTTTTGCAGTCTGCTAATTAGCAGCTTCCACCGTATCTTTGGTTCGTTTCTCTTCGGTTAGATTGGACAAGGCTACACCTGCGAGGATAAACAATGCTCCGACAAAAAAGCCGAGACTCAGATATTCTCCCAGCAGCAGCCAACCAAAGAACGTCCCCACGATCGGCTGAAAGAAGAAAAAGCCGGCTCCACTGCCTGCACTCATCAGTTCAAAGCCTTTATTCCACAGATAGAAGGCTCCCGCAGTGGAAACAATGCCAATGTACAAAACGCCAAGCCAGATCTTCCAGTCAAAGGTCCATTCGACAGAGGTCACAGACAACTCCCAGAACATCAGCGGACTGGAGAAAATCAGTCCGAAAAAAGAGGCGTAAGCCGTGACCACCAGTGAGGAATAGACAGTTGTTGCCCGTTTGCCCAATACCGTGTATAATCCCCAACTTAGCGCTGCTGCAAGTAAAATCAGGTTGCCGAGAAAAGAGGATGAGCTTCCGGCTGCATCAGGGATGCCAACGACAATCAGGACACCTGCTGTGGCCAGCACAATCCCAGCTAGCTGATACAGGTTTAACCGCTCGCGCAGCAGCCAGAAAGCAAACAGCACGATGAAAGCGGGCGAGGCGGAAGTAATGAGCGCTCCCATATGGGCAGTAGAGAGCTTTGTTCCGAGAAACTGTGCACCGATGGAGATCGTCGGACCGACAAACCCGATCGCCATCATCGTCGGGATGTCTTTCAGCGCGACATAGCGACCGCTGGCTACCACCATTCCGCCCAGGATCAACAGGGCAATCGCAAAGCGGATTTCCAACAGGGTAAATGGGGGGATCACGTCGAGCACTACTTTGCTGACTACGTATACACCACCCCAGATGGAAGCTGCTGCTGACAGGCATACGCTTCCCCAGATCTTGCGTTTTACTGTTTCGTTCATCTGTAGAGACCCTCCCGGTCAGGATTGTTTTGCTTGCCCAAAGGGCACAAGCATCTTCTCCTACGCCGGGGGGAATATCGTCAGCCGCCCAACTCCATTCCCATCCGGCTAGGAAAGGAGAGCGCCGGGTACGTCACACTCAAACAGCGTACGTTGCATGTTGCGTCACCTCCTCAATACGACGTGTTGGCGTATTTCCGTATCAGGGCAATCTGTCCGCCATGATGCCCCATGTGGTAGATCAGTCGCCCTATAGCTTCCCGTGGTGTCATCGTGCCGATCGGCGCTTCGGCAGGCGCATCCCACTTGTCAACCGGCAGCGAGTGCATCGCGTTTACCAGGTGGGCATTAGCCTGCTCCATAAACGGCAAAAGCTGGGTAAGATCCGTGTAGCGACCGTCGTCCTTGACAGGTCCGATGGTCTCCAGTGTTACATCTTCGGGAAGCCCCCGCCCAAAAAACATCAAGGCAAAGCGATACTCCACTTCCGCATTGTGACGTAGCAGGAAGCCAATCGAGTTGCTGCCTGGCACCAGCCGACAGGTCAGTTCATCAGAGCGCAAACCGTCTAAAGTATCCTGATAGCGACTGCGCGCCTTTTGCCAGATTGGCAATAGTTCCATAAACGGCACGCTGGATTCCCTCCCTTTCCAGTAAAAACAGAATATTCTCTTATTATAGTGGCTCCAGATGAAAAAAACATCCTGTATTATATGAATGAATACTCACTCACTATGCAGTTGATGGTATAATAGGAAGCAAGAGCAACGTGTTGAGGAAAAGGAGGACATCCGATGGAGCATGTTTTTGAGACGATCGTACGTTCAACCGAGGTCGATATGATCGGTCATTTGAACAACGCCAAGTACCTGGAGTACATGGAATGGGGCAGGGTTGACTGGATGGGTCAAGCCGGCCTGTCATTGCAAGAGATTCAAGGGCGGGGGATTCTGCCGGTTGTGGTTAACATCAATGTCAATTACCGTAAAGAGGTGCTGCTGGGTGAAAGGATAAAAGTGGTCTCCAGACCGCTTCGCTGTGGAGGCAAGAGCTTCGTGATCCGCCATGAGCTGTTTAACCAAGCGGGTGTGATGGTCTGTGATGCAGATGCGACGATGGTGATGATCGACGCTAAAACGCGCCGGGCGACTGTACCTCCGGAGGAGATTAGCAGACTCTATGCGGATCAACTATCCGTGAATCAACCATCAGTACGGTAAGAACAAAAGACGTAGTGAAAATTATCGTCTTTGCATGAGGGGAAACCGGGCGGAGAGCCGATCCGGTTTTTCTTTAATTGCTTTATAAACATTTTTATTTACAAAGTGTTGGTAATGATGGATAATAGAAATGGATTTTAGGGACGACTCATGCCCCGAACCGGCTTGATTCGATGCTGCATGAGAGAATAGAGGAGTGTGTAGCCAACATGACGAGTGCCGTGAATAGCTCCAAACGTAATATTATTTTTGCCCTGATGGTAGCTACTTTTCTAACTGCGATCGATACCACGGTAATCAGCACCGCGATGCCCGCCATCGCCCGCGACCTGGGAGGCAGCGAACTGATCTCCTGGGTCTTTTCAATCTATCTGTTGACCACTGCTGCGACAACCCCCATCTACGGCAAGCTAGCTGATTTGTTCGGGCGGAAGCGGATTTTTATCTTTGGAGCGGCCGTCTTTCTGGTGGGTTCTTTTCTCTGTGGTCTGTCCGGTTCGATGACCCAATTGATGATCTTTCGGGCCGTGCAAGGATTAGGGGCCGGGGCTGTTCAGCCGATGACCTTGACCATTATCGGTGATGTGTTTACCCAGGAAGAGCGGGCCAGGCTGATGGGGCTATTCAGTGCTATGTGGGGAGTGGCCGGAATCGTCGGCCCGTTGGTCGGCGGTTTCTTTGTCGACTACATTTCGTGGGAGTGGATCTTCTATATCAACATCCCCGTCGGGTTGGTCTCCATCATCTTGATCTACCTCTTTTTTCATGAGAAGCTGGTGTCCAGACAAGTGAGCATCGACTACGCCGGGGCTGCTTTGTTTACCCTAAGTATCGGTACGTTTCTCTACACCCTGCTGGAGGGTGGAGAGCGGAGCGGGATTGCGCTGGAGCCAGTCACGTTTGGGCTGCTCATCGGCAGTGCACTGTTGTTCCTGCTCTTTTTACGAGTGGAGAAAAAGGTGGCAGAGCCGATGCTGCCGATACAGCTCTTTAGACGCCCGCTGATCGCTGTGTCACAAATCGTTTCTTTTATTCAAGGAGCGATCCTGATCGGTTCGTCTGCCTATCTGCCGATCTGGATTCAGGATGTGCAGGGGCATTCTGCCACCTTTGCCGGATTGGCCGTGCTGCCGATGTCGCTAGGGTGGCCGATCGCTGCTTCTGTCGGTGGACGGATGCTGATCAAAGCGGGCTACAAGCTGGTGACGGTAGTGGGGATGGCGACGCTTGTGCTCGCTACCTTTTTCTTGTCGCTGCTGACGCCAGATAGTCCTGTGTGGGCGATTCCGATCGCTGTGTTTGTGTTGGGAGTGGGGTTTGGGTTTGCGACCACTTCCGTAACGATTGCGGTACAGAGCAGTGTGGCTTGGCAGCAGCGGGGGATTGTCACCGGCGCTTTGCAGTTTATGCGGACAATCGGCCAAACGGTGGGGGTTGCCCTGTTAGGTGCTGTGCTGAACTGGTACCTGGCGCAGTCCGGCAGCAGTCCACTGGCGCATGGGCTGATGGGAGTGTTTACCGTGATGATGGGCACGGCCCTGCTCGGATTTGCCCTCTCCTGGTTATTGCCTAGGGAGGCGGAGCAGGCCGAGCCGGAATCATAACCTCTAGGTCGAGGAGGCAGGTAGGTTTGGAGTATCGTAACAAGGTTGTTGTTGTCACCGGAGCAGGCAGAGGGATTGGCCGAGCGATTGCGCTTGCTTATGGCGGCCGAGGTGCCCAGATAGTCATCGCTGACCGCGATGAAGAAGAGAGTCAACTGACAAAACAAGCGGTGGAGGATGCAGGTGGCAGTGGATGGGTGGCCCGCACCGATGTCAGCCAGCCCGAGCAGATCGTCTCTTTGATGCAGAACGTCGTGGAAAGGTACGGAAAGATTGACATATTGATTAACAATGCGGGCGTATCAGAATGGAAAGACCCCTATGAGCTAAGTGTTGCCGATTGGGACCGGATCTTGAACACCAACTTGCGGTCTGTCTTTTTCTGCTCGCGGGAAGCGGCTCGCTGGATGAAACAGCGCGGCGGGGGAGCGATTGTCAACATCGCTTCCACCCGGGCGCTGATGTCTGAGCCCCACTCGGAGGCATATGCCGCCTCCAAAGGAGGGATTGTGGCGCTGACACATGCTCTGGCGGTGTCACTGGGGCCGGACGGGGTCCGGGTCAATGCGATCAGCCCTGGCTGGATTGAGACGGGGGATTATCAGCAGCTGCGTCCGCTGGATCACGCTCAGCATCCAGTCGGCCGTGTCGGGAATCCAGAGGACATCGCCAAAGCTTGCCTTTTCCTGACCGGATCGGACAGTGATTTCATCACCGGCACCAATCTGGTGATCGATGGCGGAATGACGAAAAAGATGATTTACGAGCCATAAAAACATCAGCATTGGACTGTTTTTGCAACAAGGCATGGGAAGAATAATCGACCTGTTGTAAGGAATTGCATGGGTAGGAAGACAAGATTTCAGACGTTCGCAAGGAAATGTTGCGTACGCATGTAAACGTTGCGAGGCGAAAGAGAAAAACAGGTGAGCGAAAGCCTTGTCAGTGCCCACAGAGTCGGAGCGGAAACAAAGCGGTACACGCTTGGCGGCCAACTGCTACCCTGAAATGCCAACGCCCCTTGAGGGCTTTTGGCCGCCGTACCGCTTTGTTGGAGCGCAGACGGTCTTCCCGGCTTCTCCGCAGGCACTGGCACGAGCGGAGCGAACCTGTTTTTCTCTTTCGCCAACCACTATGCTCCTCCTAAGAAAGGACCGTCAGGAGTGAACGGCACCTCCAAAGTCCAATAATTGGTGTGCCGTTCACCCCTGACGGTTTGTCTGCATAGCCCGACCTCAGACTACACTCTTTCGGACCACAATCTCCCGCTGAATCATGTCCCACATCGCAGGGTCTTCCATACCCAACCGCCACAAGGCAAGACCGCGGATGCCGAGTCGATTGGCCAGCATCAGCTTGGAGCGGATGGAGGCGGCGTTCTCGAACCAGACTTCGTGTCGGTTCCCTCTCTCGTCTTGGTAGGAGAAGGTTGGCGTCTGCGTCTCTTCATCAAAGCGTATCTGGGCGTTGTAGCGCTGGGCCAGATTGACGGCCATCTGATAGGTGACATAGGTATTGCGTCCGGTGGTCAGGTTGAAGTCAAATCCGAATACCGATACTGCGGCGGTTATCTTGCTGGCTGGCATCTTCGTCAGAGTGTACCGGACGACCCGTTCCATCCAGCCGATTGACACCGGGGGGCCTGGAGGGCTCCCTGGCCAGCCATGTTCGTTGTACAGCATCACGACGAATTCGTCGACTGCTGCGCCAATGACCGCATAGTCAAACGGAGCAGAGAAAGGATTGGTCGGCCGGTCCGACGTGCGTGCGGGCACGCTAGCCGCATAATAGTAGCCGCGCTGTTTCAAGGTCCGCCCCAGCTCTTGGTAGAAGGTGGAGAGCAGATTGCGGTCCTCATAGTTGACGTCTTCAAAGTCGAGGTGTGCACCGTCAAAGTTGTAGCGTTGAATCAACTCGATCACATCATTGATGAATGCCTGACGGTTTTCAGGTGATTCCAGCATTACGTGGATCACCTGTTTGTTTACTTCTTGATTTCCCCGCTCATACAACAGATTGTGGATGACAGGCAGCATCTTGATATTGTTTCGGTGTCCGGTCGCAACCACTGATCTCATGTACTCGTCTGTAAACGTAAAAAATTTCTCGATCTGCGACGGGTTTTCCCGGTCGATTCGGAAATGGAACAAGCCGACATCGGAAATGAGAGCAGCATGCTGGGTGAAAGACTGATAGGAACTGGGCAGGGTAGGGCCCTCTTCTTCGGTGTAATACCCCAAAATCTCCAGAATCGGCTTTTCTCTGCCGTGGGGAACGATGTTGACCAACTGGCGGGCAATCCAGCCCAGTTTTCCATTATAGAGGCGGACCTGCACCCAGTCCTCTGCACCGCCGACCACCGGCATTCGCGTTCCTCGCACCATCTGCGCGATCACGACCGTCTCTGTGCCAGGTGCGTTGCGTACATTGGCTGCGTCCACCTGCACGATCGCTTCCGTATAGACGGGAATGCGCAATCGCTGCCCAACCTGCAATTCTGTGGTGGTCAGTCGATTGTAGATCATGAGCGCCTCCGGGGCTGTCTCGAACTGCTGGGCAAGCTGATAGAGAGTATCGCCTTCCTTAACGGTGTACACTTCCGGCCGTGACGAGGGGATCTGCAGCGTCTGTCCGATGTAAATCGTCGGGGATGTCAGGTTGTTGGCCCGCATCAGTGCTTCTACTGTAATTCCAAATCGGTGTGCGATTTTGTACAGTGAATCGCCCCGCCGGACGCGATAGATGGTTTGGCCGTCTGGCATGGTGATTCCCCTTTCTTCTCGTAGATTCCATACCCATCGTATTCATCCCGCCCAGTAATGGGTACTGGAGCCCAGCGAAAAAAGGAGAAAAAAGAACAGCCCGGCGTCTCTGCCGGGCTGTTCATCGTGTGCGGGCATCCGTAGCCGGATCGGCGGCGAAGGAGGCTATTCCGCTTTCCCCACGTACACTTTTTCACCATTCTCGTATTTGTAGACGAATACTTCAGCGTGCTCGTTATCCCCTTTGTCGTTGAAAGATACTTTGACGAATTGGCCTTGGAAATCCTTCGTATTGTGGATTGCTGTCAATACCTCTTCACGGGTCGGTTTCTTTCCGCCGTTGGCTTTAATCGCTTCCAGCACGCCGTTCAGCGTGACGCTCATCGCATCGTAACCGAACGAAGTAAAGATCCCTACTTTATTTCCGGTAGCCTGTTCGTACTCGGAGATCCACTTCTTGCCTTCTTCTGTCGAAGCGATGTCGCCGACAGTAGAGGTGAAGACGACACCCTCTGCAGCCGGACCAGCAATCTTCAGCATGTCGGCAGAGTCAAAACCGTCGCCGCCCATGAAGTAACCTTTATAGCCTTTGTCGCGGGCTTGTTTGATCAGGATACCGGCTTCTGCATAGTAGCCGCCGAAGTAAATCATGTCTGGGTTGGCTGCAACCACTTGGTTGATGATTGCGCTGTAATCTTTCTCACCAGCTGTAATTCCCTCGTATCCGACCACTTGCACGCCGTCCTTTTCGAACTGCTTTTTCACTTCGTCAGCCAGACCTTGGCCATATGCTTGCTTGTCATGGATGACGAAGGCGGATTTGACGTTCAGCTGATTCTTGGCAAAAATGGCTGCTTTGGAGCCTTGTTGATCGTCACGTGCACAAATCCGGTGTACGACTTTCTTGCCTTCTTCGGTCAAGCTGGAACCGGTGCTGGACGGGGATACCATCGCCAGTCCTTCCTGTTCGTACTTGACAGATGCGGCAATCGAGGCACCCGTCGTGACGTGACCGACGAGAGCGACTACGTCAGGATTGGAGACCATCATTTCGGCAATGGCAACTGCTTGTTTCGGGTCTGCCTGATCGTCCTGCGGCAGCATTTCCACGGTGAAGCCCAATTCTTCGAACTCCGCTTTCTTCTGTTCCAGTGCGTACTCGGCCCCCGCTTTGGCTGTGCTGCCGTAGTCGGAAGCTGAGCCGGAGAGTGGACCAACAGAGGCGATGACGATTTTTTCTTTGCCTTGTGCGGCACCCTCAGAGCCGCCTCCGCTTTGCTCCTGGTTGGCCGAAGAGCCGGACTCTCCTCCATTGGATGCGTTGTTGGTGCCTCCGCAGCCCGCCAGCATGGTACCTACTGCCAGCACGGCGCTGAGAAAGGCAAGCTTGACTTGTGCTTTTTTCATGAACTGAATCCTCCTTTTTCTTATCTTCCTTTGCGATGAGGTCCCCCGTCTACTCACTTTCTTGGTGTCTGAAGCAGCAGATGTAACTGGACTCGCTTTTTATTTTAAAATAAATAGGAAATTTTACAAGTAACAAAATTTTTACTTTTACAAAATCGTAGCTCTTTCTACATATCTTTTTTGGTCCCTCTAAGTTCTTCAGGGCCTATAGCTAGCGCATCAGAGTAGAAAAGCCATCATATACTGTCATGGAATGGAACATATTGGCGAGGGGGGATGGGCGAGATGAGGATTAGCTTGCTGACACAAATCATGATCGCCTTTATTATCGCTGTGGTTGCGGGCGTCATCGCAGGACCAGCCATGCAGGCGGTGCAGCCGCTGGGGGACTTATTCTTACGTTTGATAAAATTTATTATTGTGCCGCTGGTTCTCACTTCACTAGTAGTTGGTGTAGCCGGTACGGGAGATCTGAAAAAACTGGGCCGGATGGGCGGCAAGACGATTCTCTACTACCTCGTGACGACGGCGATCGCAGTGACGCTAGGCTTGGTGATCGGCAACTTGTTTTCACCGGGGACGGGGCTTGCGATCACCGAACCAGAAAGCAAAGTGGAGTATCAGGAAGCACCGGGATTGGTCGCAACCCTGCTGGGGATCATTCCCACCAATCCGGTAGCGGCGCTGGTAGAGGGAAACATGCTGCAAATCATCTTCTTTGCCATTTTTCTCGGTTTAGGGATCACCCTCGTCGGGGAAAAGGGGGTGCCGGTCTACCGCTTTTTCGAGGGGCTGGCAGAGGTGATGTACAAAATCACATCGATCGTGATGCGCGTAGCTCCGCTGGGGGTGTTTGGCCTGATTGCTCCAACAGTGGGCTCATATGGGGTATCGATCCTGTTGCCGCTGATGAAAGTGATCCTCGCGGTAGCGATCGGCTGCTTGTTGCACGCCTTGATTACCTACTCGGCTGCCGTTAAACTGTTTGCCGCGATCAGCCCTGTACGCTTCTTTAAAGGGATCGGCCCGGCCAGTCTGGTTGCGTTCAGCACGTGCAGCAGTTCCGGTACGCTGCCAGTGACGATTCGGAACACAGAGGAAAACCTTGGCGTATCCAAACGGGTTGGCAGTTTTGTTCTGCCGCTTGGCGCCACCGTCAACATGGACGGTACGGCACTCTACCAGGGCGTATGCGTCTTGTTTGTCGCTCAATTCTTTGGCTATGATTTGACACTGGTGCAGCAGTTGATGGTTGTGCTGACAGCAACGCTTGCTTCCATCGGGACGGCTGGTGTTCCGGGAGCCGGGCTATTGATGTTAACCATGGTGCTGACCTCTGTTCAACTGCCATTGGAAGGCATTGCGCTGATCGCCGGCATTGACCGCATCCTTGACATGTTCCGTACGGCGGTAAATGTGACCGGAGATGCGTCAGCGGCAGTGGTGGTCGCTGCCTCGGAGGGGGAACTGAAGCGAGGCAGAGCAGCGGCCGTTGGAAGTTCTAGTTAAAAATAGAGACCCGTCCACCATTCTACCCGATGGCGGACGCGTCTCCTTATGATTGCCTTGGATCAGTCAAACTTGCCGGACCGATAATCCTCAAAGGCTTGACGGATCTCTTCCTCGGTATTCATCACAAACGGACCATAGGCAACCACTGGTTCATTGACAGGCTGGCCTGCATACAGAAGAACACGCAGTTTTTCCTTGGCGGTCACGGTGACTTCACTATCGGAGTGGTCATTAGCAGAGCTCAAGTGCAATACTTGCCCCGCCTTTCCTTCCATACTGTCGATCCCAAACGTACCGCTGCCTTCGAGAATATAGAGAAAACCATTGTAGTTTCCCGGCAGATCTTGTGTCACAACCGCACCAGGCTCCAGCACGATTTCCACCATCGTGACTGGCACATGATTGAGGGTAGGGGCATGTACCCCCTTGGAAGAACCGGAAAAGACACGTACAACAGCCCCTTCTTCCTGGCGAACAGGCATCTCGTTGCTCCGCAAATTTTGATAGCGCGGCTCGGTCATTTTCTGCGAACGGGGGAGATTGACCCACAATTGCAAACTGTGCACAGTCGAACCCTCTGCCGGGTCTTCCTTATGGATAACGCCCCGTCCGGCAGTCATCCACTGCACATCGCCTGGTTCCAGCTTGCCATAGCCGGCTTTATTGTCCGCATGCTCCAGGGTTCCCTCAATCACGTAGGTGACGGTTTCGATCCCGCGATGGGGATGGAAATCAAACGTGCCTTTTTGAAAGAAATCCTCGGCCAACATCAGAAATGGGTCGTACTCTTTCCAATTGCCCGGCTCCAATATAAAACCATTGGTATGGATCGGGCTGTTTTTCTGATACTGTACAGTATGAATCCGGCGGATGCCCCGTTGTTTCATTCGTAACCTCCTGTAGCCAGGGGATATGGCTTGGTACCCCTTTTGATTCATCAGTCTAGCATACTCTGCATGTAATGGCAGTAGCTTGATGCTCTTTTTAGCACATTCTCTTTATTTATTGCACCAATCATGTACGTTCCAAACCTGTGATACCCAGTCATGATAAAACGCCGGTTCATGAGAAACGAGCAGAATCGTTCCGTTGTAATTCTTGAGTGCTTGTTTTAAGGCGTCTTTGGCCTGTAGGTCCAAATGATTGGTAGGTTCATCCAACACAAGAACATTGCTTTGGGATAACATCAGTTCACATAAACGAACCTTTGCTTGTTCGCCGCCGCTAAGTGAGCAGAGCGGCTGCCGGATATGCTCATCTGTCAGGCCGGACATGGCCAAGGTCTGCCGTATCTCTTTTTGTGTCATATCGGGACGAAATGACCACAATTGTTCCAGTGCTGTTTGCCTTGAAGCAAGCTCCTCTTGTGCAAAATAAGCTGCCTTGACTCGTTCACCCAGACGCACAATGCCGCTGAGTGGCGGCAAATACCCCAGCAATGTTTTCAGCATGGTTGATTTTCCGATACCGTTATGGCCAACGATCGCGATTTTTTCGCCTCGTTTGATTTGCAACTGGATCGGTCCGAATAACGGATCTGTATAGCCGATCTGTAGTTGCTCCGCCTCTAAAATGCGAGGCACCGGATCTGTGTGGACGAGAAACTGGAACCGAGGCTTCAACGCGGACTTTGGCCTCGCGATTCGCTCCATCTTTGCCAAAGCTTTTTCCCTGCTTTTCGCTTGCTTGGCTTTGCGATTTCGGTTCTTCTCAATAAAGCGCTCCAACCTGATAATCTCTTTTTGCTGCCGCTGATACGCTTCTTGCCATTGCTGTTTGCCTAATTCGTAATGGCGGAGAAAGGCTTCGTAATTACCGGTGTAGCGTTTGATGGCTTGATGTTCCAGATGATAGATCGAAGTTGTGATTTCGTTTAAGAACCGCTCGTCATGTGATACGACCATAAACGCTTGTTCGTATTGTTTCAAGTAGCCGATCAGCCATTCAATATGGTTTTCATCAAGATAGTTTGTCGGTTCATCAAGCAGCAAGACATCTGGTTCCTCCAGCAAAAGTTTGCCCAATAGCAATTTTGTCCGTTGGCCGCCGCTCAGGTTCTGCACATCGCGATCCCTGCCTAATTCCAGAATGCCTAATCCGGCACCGACTTCTTCTACTTTTGTGTCAATCTGATAGAAGTCAGATTGTTCCAGCTTACTCTGCAGTTCGCCGTATTGTACCAACCATTGTTCCCGGTGTTCATCTGCTGCGGCGATGTTCTCTGCGATTTGCAGCATGTTTTGCTCTGCTTCATACAGGTGAGCAAAAGCACTTCGCAAATATTGGATTGTCGTTGTACCTGGCTTAAGGTCCACATGCTGCTGTAAAAAGCCGATTTTTGCGTGGGGAATCCATTCAACCTTTCCCGCGTCAGGAAGAAGTGTCCCCGCCAGGATGCGCAGCAGAGTTGATTTGCCAGATCCATTGCTGCCGACAAGACCTGCATGTTCCCCTCGCAGTAACCGAAACGAAACGTTTTGAAATATGTTTTTATCCCCATACATGTGGGAAAGTTGATCAACCGTTACGATGCTCATCGTCATTCTCTCCTTTTTGCTTCATTTGCAAAGCCAACCGAGAGAACGACAAATCACGCATATTCAATTCAAATCGTCGCCCTATAAAAAATGGGCAAGGAGAACACACTCCTCGCCCATTACAGATCCTGCACGATCGTCATTCCTTTCTCTTTCATAAAATAAAAAACGCGCCGGACCTCTTGGTCCTGCGCGCTCGTATGCCGCAGGGAGGCCAACGCGATCAGCGTTAGCCCACCCTGACTATTTGACAGGTGTGCTAACGCTGCTTGTGATGATGATGAAGTTGATGAAGCTGATTCGGCATGGTGCGATTCATGGTTTCGAACTCCTTCAACTCATGGATTGCATCGATTATAACAATAACTGGTAGGGGAGGCAAGGTGTATTCCTGAGGAAATGCAAATCGCAGATCTCGTCTGCTAATCGCTGTGCGGTATATTTTTGCCGTAGTAGATTTCATCCATTTCCTTTTGCAGTCGTTCTGTTATTTCTTGCTGTTCCTGCGGAGTTAACGCTTCTTTCGAATATCCAAAAAGATAGTTGCTTAAATCAAACGCTTTGAGCTTGCATTTTGTATGAAAAATATGTTCCTGGTACACATTGACGTCAATCATCTGGTATACATTTTTTACTTCCTCTGGAATGTAGTTTTGTATGGAATTGATGTCATGGTCGATAAATAGCTTGTTGCCGTTTATATCTCTAGTGAATCCCCGGACCCGGTAATCTATGGCCATAATATCTGTGTCAAACGAGTGAATCAGATAATTAAGCGCTTTTAACGGTGAGATTTCCCCGCATGTGGATACATCGATGTCTGCTCTAAATGTACTGATCCCTTCAGACGGATGGTATTCAGGATAAGTATGAACGGTGATATGGCTCTTATCCAACTGCATCACTACCCCTTCGGGCAGAGGCCCGGGCGATTCATCCCACGATTCGGATGGGACTTCTACGACTGGCCCCTCTGAGACCAACAAGGTAACACTTGCGCCTTGTGGGATGTAGTCTTGTTTTGCGATGTTCAATACATGTGCTCCGATGATCTCGGAGACTGTTTTTAAAATGTTTGTTAAACGAACGGCATTGTACTGTTCATTTATATATTCGATATACGCTTTCCGTTCTTCTTTGGTTTTGGTGTAGCAGATATCGTACCTATTAAAACTTAATGTTTTGGTAAGATTGTTGAAGCCGTGCAATGTAATCCGTTGTTCCGACGTCGGTTTCACGCTTCATTTCCCCCTATCGCTTTTATGCGCAACGACGATCATTTCCTTTTCATCATTGCCATTCTGTCAGATAAAAAACCGTCCGAGGGAAACGGCTGTGTGACGTCAAGACACAATGGATGGTACAGGAGCGCAGAGCATTGCTGGTGGATAACAAAAAAGGCTTACCCTGTTCGGGATAAGCCTGGCTAAGCGAAGAAAATACCCATCAGCGAATAGATAATCACAGTAGAAAAAAGAAGGGTCATATGAAACAGAGAATAAACGAACATGATTTTTGCCCACTTCTCGGAATCCATTTCTTTATAGCCGAAAATGCTTAAGATCAGCCAGATGATGCTTAAAAGAAGGGCTACCAACATGAGTCCCAGACTTAGAGATCCAAAGAGAAAACTGATGGCAATTAATACGACCAAGTAGATATTTGTTTGCATATACGTTCGTTTGACACCTTTGACTACGGGAAGCATCGGAACCTTGGCAGCCCGATACTCTTCGTGCTTGCGGATCGCGATGGCGTAGAAATGAGGCATTTGCCAAATCACCATGATCACAAAAAGGCCGAGGATGGCGGGATGCGTGATGTCTGGATAGATAGCAGCCCAGCCGATGAGCGGGGGCATTGCTCCGGAGATGCTTCCAACCTCAGTATTATAGATGGTTCTTCGCTTCGTCCACATGGTGTATGGTACAAGATACACAAACAAGCCGAAAAACCCCAAGAATGCGGCCAGCGGAGTGGTTAGCGCAAGCGCAGCGATGCCAAAGACAGCCATCAGTATAGCAAGCCATAACACGGTTGCAGGCTTGATTTCTCCTGTTACGGTTGGTCTGTTTTTGGTTCTCTCCATAATGGAGTCAATGTCTCGATCATACAAGTTATTAAAAGCACCGGCAGCGCCAATCACCAGAAATGAACCAATCAAAGCGTAGATGATTTCTGCAAGCTTTTCCATAGGGCTGATCTGGTAGGTATACAGAGCCAATGTTAATCCGGCGAACATTGGAATCAGGTTTGATTTGATAATTCCCGTCTTGATCGTTTGCGCCAAAATCTTTGACAAAGCCTGTTTCGGCCTTGGCAGATGTTCTTCCCTTTGCATCATGACTCGCTTCCCTTGCTAGGTTATCAAACTGATTGTACTACAATTTTCAATGACAATACGAGCGATATATATCGATTATGTGGCATGCATGTTAAAGCTATATGGTATGACTGTCAAGAGATGGAGGAGGAAGGGGTTCATGGGCGCTTCGGTTGTCGTCATGAGCGGAGACTTTGATAGATTTGGTACATGGACAATTCATCACTCATCGATCTGGCAATCTGATAAGCTTCGCTCACACTCTTGTTGTGTTGAATCACCTCATAGAAAAGCCGCACGATGAACATGAGCGCTTCATTTCCGTCTGGATAATCATCTGGTCCTATATAGATCTGACAGCCGCGATCCAAAAACGCTTTTGCTAGAGCCGGGTCGCCTAACGTGCAGCCGTTGCCAAAGACGATCTTTCCGTCCAACTGAGCATAGCGTATAATCTCGTCTGGGCCAAAGTCCCCTTTTGGTTCCCCATGCTCATAAACGTCTTCACCCAATTCCGGCATGATGAACTTCCCTTCATCACCGTGGAAGCTGAGAATGATCATCTCGGTGTCAGGATAAAGATCTTCTCCAGACAATACGGAGATGAAATCATTTGGCCTGCCAATCCAATAGGTAATCACTCTTGCACCCAAATACTCCAGAGTGGCACGTATAGCTTGTGCCTCCATATCACAATTCGGTCCGCATACCAAAGCTACATGGATCGCTGGTTTACTCACTATTGAATCTCTCCTTTAACATATTGATGTGAACGATATGGGGAGTAGTGTTTCATCACCCATTCATGAAAGACTCGATACGCTGTACTGCAGTCTGAAACGGAGAACAGGAATGTACCGGCTACTTCTCTACGGCTTACTTTAGAATCAGCCAAAAACTTGTCATCCTCTTCATTTAGATAGATCTGATACGTACCGTCCGAACTTTTAAATCCCACGGCATGGATGTCCAGCCCCGCCTTAAAAAAGCCAAGGTGAATTACGGATGGATGTACGTCCATCTCATTTTCTGAGATGATTGGATTTTGCAATTCGTCGCCAAAGTGATGTTCATCGATGAGATAACCTTGAAAGTATCCATCGACCATGTAACCAAGACGCTCAATCACATCATGCAGCGTATGGAAAGGGAAATGTTTCGTTTCACCTACACTATTATCACAGTACTCCCAGATGAAATGTTCCAGGATTTTTGCATGTGTGAAGCTAATGGCTCTAGCAATGTCTCTGTCTAACGGTTGATCGAGAGTTTGTTTGATGATTTCCCGCACGCTATTGTAGTAGTCCCAGAACAATGGCCAATCAAAAGTAGACGCTTCGCTTAGTTTGTAGAGAAAGGTATTTTCAACACAGTAAAAATTATTCATCAGCACGTCTCGTTCTTTTTTCATAAAAACTCCTCCGAATATTCACTACACATAAAATTCCACGCTAAAAGGAAATAACCTTCCAAACATGGGGAGGAGCGGGGTGCCGATACATCTTATTTCATTGGATTTGACTCCGTCTGATCCCAGTTGTTTAAATAGTAGGGGAAATATACAGGCGCACACTAAAGAGGAATGAAACGCGTCGCCTCAATCAAGCAGTGTGCTCAGAAACGAAAAGGATGCTGAAACATGCAACGATGTATTGTAATTGGTGCGGGAATTCTAGGCGCTTCGACAGCATATCAATTGGCAAAAAGAGGAGCAGAAGTGCTTATTGTTGATCGAAAAGACAAAGGACAAGCAACTGATGCTGCTGCAGGGATTATTTGTCCATGGTTGTCACAACGACGCAATCAAGCCTGGTATAAGCTGGTCAAGGAGGGGGCGCGTTTTTATCCAGGCTTGATCGAAGAACTGGAGAGGGAAGGGGAGACAGAAACCGGGTATGCCCGCGTTGGCGTTCTCCGTATCCATAAGGAAAGAGAAAAGCTCGTTGAACTGGAAAAACGGGCTCTAAAACGCAGGGAGGATGCTCCGGAGATTGGCGAGATTACTCAGATCACTGCAAGCCAGGTAAAGAGCTTGTTTCCTCCACTGGGCAACGACTACGCCGCTCTCCACGTCAGTGGTGCCGCCCGCGTCGATGGACATGCTCTGCGAGACGCGCTGCTGCGCGCCGCGATAAGAAAAGGAGCTGCCTTTCGCAACGGGGAAGCTATCCTCCGATCCAACGGGAGCTCTGTTACAGGAGTACAAGTTGGGGACGAATATATCGCTTCAGACATTGTCGTTGTTTGTGCTGGTGCATGGGCCAATCAACTGCTGCAGCCATTAGGTGTACAGTTCAACGTCACCTTCCAGAAAGCGCAGATCGTTCATCTGGGATTACCAGGTGCGGACACGGGCAGCTGGCCGGTCGTCATGCCGCCTGGCGATCAGTATATATTGGCTTTTGATGAGAACAGAATAGTGATCGGCGCAACACATGAAAACGACCCGGAAGGTTTCGACACCCGCGTAACGGCAGGCGGCTTGCAGGAGATTTTCAGTAAGGCATTGGAGCATGCTCCCGGACTGGCCAACAGCACCTTTCTGGAGGCAAGAGTAGGTTTTCGCCCTTTCACTCCGGGATTTCTCCCGGTCATCGGAGCGTTGCCCGGCTGGGAGGGCATCTTTGTTGCAAATGGGTTAGGTGCATCGGGACTTACGATGGGGCCCTATATCGGATTTCAACTAGCAAAACTGGTTCTTGGACTGGACATCGATATTGCGTTGGAGGATTACAAGGTGGATGGAGCAATAAACGTTTGATTCTTGCCTGAAATGTTGGATGGTCTAGTGTTGCGATCAGGGAGGTTTAGGTGATAAAAGCCGGGATAATACATTCCTTAATCAGCGGCCACCTATCCCTGGGGTGCATGATGATTGTTGAGGCGATGGCTACTACTAGGTCTTTTTCTGGAATACAGCAAATAACATTACCGCCATCTCCCATTGCCAAGTAGGCAAAAACTCCGTCTTCTTCGTGCAGCCACCACAGATAACCATATTTATTGGGGTTCATCGATGTTGATTCAAGGGTCCATGCGCCTGAAATAATCTGATTATGCTCCCAAAAACCATGATTTAAATAGAGAAAGCCAAGACGCGCCATATCACGGAGAGTTAGCGTCACTCCCCATCCTCCAGTGGAATTGCCCGTTGGGTCTGCAACCCAGCCTTTCACGTTTTTCCCGAATAAGTCATCAAACCCAAATGATTTCATTTTATAATCGGGGATTTTTTTCATGCCAATAGGGCTGAATAAATGCTCGTTGGCAAACTCGCGGGCGCTTTTACCTGTGCTGCGAGTGATAATCGCAGAAAGCAGGTGTGCCCCTGCGGTAGCATACTTAAACGCGCCTAGTTTTCCTTTTTGGCCCATCCTATCAATAGTGTAGGCTACCCAGTCTGGCTGTTTGCACAACTTGTCTAGTGGTTCATGCCAGTCCTCAAATGGATATGGTACTGTCATGGTGAGCAGATGGCGTATGGTAATTTCTTTTTTCTGTCTATCAGCAGTATGTGATATGTAATCTGGAAAAAAATCCAGTACCTTCTGGTCTCCGCTTTTGATATGGCCCTTATCTATGGCAATGCCAATGAGCGCAGATATAATACTTTTGGTTACAGATGCTACATGGTGCGGATCATCCGGACCGTAACCGTTATAATATTTTTCAAAGGCAACATAGCCGTTGCGCACAACGATCATACCGTTCACATTACTATATCCAGATTGGATCATAGGATCCAGTTTCAAGAGCTTTACCGGGTCCATTCCCAGGTCTGTTGGGTCGGCTGCTTGCCACTGGGTAGTGGGCCAGTAGGATCTTTCCATCATATATACCTCCGGGTTATTTTTGTCACGATTTTCTCTGTACAGGAAAATACACCTCGGTCACAATATCCTCAGGAACAGTGGCTTGATTGGGGTCGGTTACATATACTTCATATGGTGATGCCGCCAATTCGTATCCTTCTTGATCTATCCATTCCATCAGCTTGGCATATACTGATGTCAATTCTGAATAGGAACCCTGTAGCACAGACTTCGCACAAAGACCTCCGGGGAACAATCTAGTTCCTTTTACCGCTTCCTCTATAGGGATGGCAAACTCTGTATCGTTGCCCTCAGGATTGTGTTCGGGACTGTGATAAATAGTCATGGGCGTACCAAGCAAGGTGAGTTTTTCTTTCGCCATCTTTTCGTATAGCCTGCTAAAATACTTTTCATATCCTGGAGCATCGTCATCACTACCAATCATCTGACGCCTATAAAGAATATGGATTGGCTGGGTTTCAACGAGTTGTACTTTGATATGGTCAAGGTGAGACATAATGGGTAAACCCTTCTCTACATGTAAAATCTCATTGCTGATTTGTTTTAGGGTATACTGAAAAGCCCTTAGCTTTTCCTGTATTTCTCTTCTCTTGCGAGTAAGGGTAGAATAAAGCTGCTCTTCCGATTGATCCTCTTCCCATTCCAAAATCGCTTTGATTTCTTCCAGAGAAAAATGATAAGATTTCAAACGGTTGATAAAGAGCATCTTTTTTAGTTGCTTGACGGAATAATACCTATAGCCGTTTTCAGGCTTAATCTGATCAGGATTCATTAATCCAATCTCATCATAATATCGTAGCGTTTTTGTAGAGACTCCACACATCTTTGAGAATTCTCCAATCGATAGCAAGAGGCCACCTCCACTTCTTTTGTTTTATACGGACTCCAAGTAATGACATATCGATGCTTGCTTCCATACTAACTAATACACCTTTCCCTAAGGGCAAAGTCAAATGCAAAAATAATATAGCAGACTCGTGCGTTGACTTTTGCTCATGTATTGTAGAAGATTTAACTGCATAACGGACATAAAATTTAGACATGACGACGGTGAAGGGAGGGGATAGTTTGAATATTCAAGTGAAAACGCATAGTTTGGACTCGTTGTACGAGAGTCCCAACGTTCGGCTATTGGAAGAAAATCGGGCCAGAAACCAGTGTTTGTACGAGCTGCCGCTTCCGTTCGGCTCAGCTACAGTGAACCGTACCTGCTTGCGCGGTGGGCTGGAGATCAGCGCGTTCGAAGGCGTCCTGACTAAGCAGCTGCCGCTCCGCTGCCAGACGATGTATCCTCATCTCGAATTTTCCTACACGCTATCCGGTCGAGGCAGTTGGTCGGGAGAAGGCGCACCGGCCCTCGAATTAGCTCCCGGCGTCTCGACTCTCGTATACATGGCGGATCACCGGGTGGGTGCGGAGCTCGGTCCGGATGAGCATTTGTCCCATCTGGAGGTTCGATTCGATTTGCGTCATTTCGAAGCTATGGTGACGGAGCTGCGGCTCACGGCGTCCGGACAGTTCTTCAGCCGGCAATTGGCCGGTAACCCACAGGTTGCTAAGCTGTTCGAGCAATTACGGGACTGCGCTTACATCGGAGCGTTGCGGCAACTGTATCTCGAAGGCAAATGTTACGAACTGCTTGCCAGTCACCTCGCTCAATTCGAGTTGGCCGGTATGACTGGACGAGCTCGCATCGGACTGTCCGCGGACGATATCCGCTGCCTGCAACGCGCTCGCGAGATCCTTACGCGCAGTTGGAGAACACCTCCCGGCTTGCTGGAACTGGCGCGGTCGGTGGGCATCAACGATTACAAGCTGAAGCGAGGCTTCAAGGAGCTGTTCGGCACGACGGTGTTCGGCTATATCCGGCATTTGAGGATGAACGAGGCGCGCCGTTTGCTGGAGGCGGGCAAAGCCAACGTCAGTCAGGCTGCTGCCTGCGTCGGCTACGTGAATCTGAGCCACTTTGCATCTGCCTACCGCCGGACATTTGGTTACAATCCGAGCGAATGTCAGAGGCGGGGACAGTGGCTGATCGCGACGAATCGATAAATCCGCCGACCGTTTAAGAAGATCCGTCCAGGGGCGGCAGAGCGATGTCCCGTTCTGTACGATGAAGGTATGAAGGCGCAGTGCGGCGCTTCTTTTGCCCTCTTTTAACGAGAATGATAATCATATTTATTCGAGAGGGGTGAGAAGTGGCAGCGTATTCCCGCTTCCAAAGCCGTCTGCAGCCGGGTTACTGGAGGGACAAACAGATGGGAAGAATTCGGTTCGGCATGTTTTTCAGCGTATTCGTTGCGATGGTTGGGTTGATGATTATCGCCCCCGTGATGCCTCCGCTCATACGGGAATTAGGTCTGAGCGAGATGCATTCGGGGATCATCATCTCGCTTGGCTCGGTCTCCATGGCCGTCATGTCGCCGTTATGGGGCAGATGGAGTGACCGGTTCGGCAGAAGACAGATGATTCTCGCGGGCTTCGCCGGGATGTTCGTCAGCTATGCGTTCTTTACCGCTGTCATGTACGCGGGACTTCGCGTCTGTTGAGCGGAGGCCTTCTCCTCGTTTTGCTTGTGGCTGCGAGAACGCTGGTCGGCGCGTTCATTCCCGCCGCGGTGCCTTCTTCCGCTCAGGCGTATATGGCCGACGTGACGGACGAACACGGCCGATCGGCGGGAATGGCTCTGATGGGCGCGGCCAACGGACTCGGGCTCGTGCTCGGACCGGCGATCGCGGGAGCCTTCGCGCTGATCGGTCTGATCTGGCCGCTGTATATCGGAGCGCTGTTGCCTGTCGTCGCGTTCGTGGCGGTGATGCTCGTTGTACCGAAACGCAAGGCTGTAATCCATGAGCGTCCGCCTCGCATCAACCCATTGAAGCGGGGACTCCGCATCTATTTGCTGTCGGGTCTGGCGATCAGTCTTTGCATCGTATCCTTGCAGGTCGTCGGCGGCTTTTATTTTCAGGTCCAGTTGTTGCTCACCACGCAGGAGACTGCTCGCTTCGTTTCCTTCGGATTGATGATTTGCGGATTTTCCATGAGCGCCACGCAGGGGGTGTTGATGAAGCGGTCAAAGCTTGAGCCGCAATCGCAGATTTTGTGGGGAGCGCTGCTACTCGTTCTGAGCTTTCTGATCATGTTATTTGTTGCCAAGTTGTCCATGTATTACGTGGCTTACTTTCTGTTTGGGGTCGGTGCGGGATTGATGATGCCGGGGATCATGACGGGTGCGTCATTTGCCGTCACGTCCGAACAACAAGGCGGCATCGCCGGTCTGGTCGGCATGATTCAAGGGATAGCCGCGGTTGTGCCCCCTTTGCTGAACACCGGTTTGTATCAGATTGACAAGCATCTTCCGTACGGTTTCGCCGTTGCCTTGATGATCGCCTTGTCCTTTGCGCTGATTCGCAGGCGGGCGCTCCCGCAGAAAGCCCGGGAGGCCGCACCCGCTTTTAGCGACAACAATTCATAGATGATGGCAAATATTGTCCAACCGGTGATTGACAGTGTTTTACGGACGAAACATTTGACAAATGGAAATCGGTTGAGAAAAAGAATGCTCACAGCATTTAATCGTTCGCCCCTTTTGAGGTAAGTAACACTGTACACTCCACATGACTTGACTACTATATTTCTATGAAATATTCCTGAAATACGTGTCGGACGTAAATAACCGCCTCTTATGGGCGGCTAGAATTTACTTACCTCGTTCCTTGAGCGATTGCTTTCGTTTCATGAACTGTACCATATGGATGCTCAGGTGGGGCGTAGATAACGTAAACTTTAAGAGGGCGATTACCTGTATTGATTACATTGTGCCATTTTCCAGCAGGTATCATAATTGCGTAGTCGTCGTAAGCCATTACTTGAAAATCAATGCTATCACTGCTATCACCCATTTGAACAAGTGCCTGACCTTCTTCAATCCGTATGAATTGGTCAGTTGTCGGATGGACTTCTAAACCTATGTCTTCACCAACATTAATACTCATCAAGGTCACTTGAAGATATTTCCCTGTCCATAGAGCGGTGCGATAATTGTTGTTTTGCTTGGCTGCTTGGTCGATATTTACTACAAATGGCCTTGTTCCATAATCGTGTAATGGGATGTTTCCATAAGGATTATGGTAGTAGTTGTTCCGGTTGTAATAATGGGGATTCCAATCATAACCCCATTTGTTATTCCAGTAGCATTGCATTGGATTATACCAATGATGGTGATACCATGAATTAGAATACATAATCATGCTCCTCTCAGTGATTTTCTTCTTGACCATTTATCCTATTCAACTGCCCAGTTACAGGTAAGCAAAATGGGCAAAAGTCCACTGGTTTACAACATTGAAAAAAGAGGGGTTCGCCGCCCCTCTTTGCTATTTACGCCAATGCATCCCCGTATTTGTCCTTTCGCACTAACAGCGAACAGCACTCCACATGACTAAAGTGTGCAATTAGAACAACCGAGATGCACTACCAACTATGAGCTACTGACTTCAATGAGTCCCTTTTCCCTCTGAAATTCAAATGTTTCAAAGATAAAGTCAGCAAAGGTTTTTGCTGAATTAACTGCCAATTTTGCATGGTGTTTTGATGGTTTATATGTTATTACATGCGAATCGCTCATTTTATTCCGTATCCCAGATAAGCCAGTTACTATACTATTTAATCCGCTCAAAACTTGCTTTAGGGGCTCAGATATGTCTTTTCTTGATGGTTCAAGGTTTAATAACTTCTGAACCCTTTTGTAAAGCTTGATTAAGTCTCCATCATATTCTGGCGCTTTGGAATCTCGCTTTTTTTCTATCTCAATCAATACGGCTTCAACAAGTGAACGAGCATTGGTTATTGCTCCGTCATAGTCGCCTGTGAGAATTTTGTGATCACATTTCTGTATCTGCTCAACGATAAATAGCTGGTTAATCTCCACCAATTCTTGACTCCTAACCTCTAGTTCCACAATGGAGCCTTTTATTTCTTTTACTTTGTAAAAATCAATGACCTTAACCAGTTCGTACCCATCGAACTTCAAATAATTATTCAGGTGTGTAACAATTGCTTCAAGCATGTCCTCTCTGCCAATGTATTGTCTTGGATCCAGTTGTAATTCTAATAACTGAACGAGGGAAACCGTTCCATTGATTGAACGGATATTCTGTTCTGCATAATACCATCTTGATGGAAATCCCTTTCCATATGTATCGTCAAACCCTAATTCATTAAAAAATCGAACCAATTCTGGGCCTGACCTATAAAAAGAAATGCCGTTGTCGCCAGTAACTATCTGACCTATTGCTTGTATCGTACGCTCCGAGACTTTCAATCATATCATCTCCTTACTTCATTCATTAATGATTGTAGTTGAGCTTTTGTTAACCAAGGTCTTTTCCTGTGAAGCATTCTATGACAATTTGAACATACCAAAGCAATATCTTCTACTTTAGTCACATCTCCATCTTTAAGCTCAGAGATGGGAATTGTGTGATGTCCCTCAATGTAATCTTGTCCGATTTCCCCATAAACTCTATAAAAGTCGAACCCACAGACTTCACAATAGAGACGTCCGCCATGATTGGCTTTGAATCTTTCCTTTGCTATCCTGATGAGCCGCGGGTTTCTTTCTCTGTAAATATGTTGCCGTAGTTTCTTCTTGCCTTCTGCAAAGACCTCATCATCTTCAGTCAAATTAACATTGTTTTCGGATGGTTCAAAGTCCCGCAGCCCCCATTGTCCTTTCCCTTTCCCGCTTACCGAATAAAAGATATCTCTTTTTCCGTTATATACATCACAATCACTAGAATATTGATAAATAGTTCCTCTTACACGATCTTTCCAAAATGGGTTGGAGGCAAAGTCCATTATTCCTCGATCAAATATCCTAGTGTAAATATCTTCTAGTGTTCCTTCTCCCCCTAATTCCCTAAGAGCATCAACTATTTCATCCAACCAAGGTCTTGGTTGCGGCACAAAATATCATCCTCTCCAAAACATGAACTAATACTATGGTAATATAAATTCCTTTATATTGGAAATAGTGTGTATTGGTGCGCTTTTAATACTTAAAAAATGCCTAGAAATCGCACCACGCACCGATTTCTAGGCACAATTGGGAAAGCGAAACTATGACAATTTCAAGAAACTGAGATCAAGTGGGGGTAGCTCTTTATCTGAAAAGAAAGGAGCTATCCCTGCTTTTTTCAAATCATCCATCCTTCTCGTCAATGTTGAAGTTGTATAACTCTTTCTGACAAACTCCTGTCCATATAGATCGTTCATCAAAAGAAACCCCATCAATTGCTCAGCTTTTACTACTCCATAGGCATCTATAAGCTGTTTTGCCTGTTCAAATGTATTGGAGGTTGGCAATGCTTTGTCTACACCTATACGCTGTAAATAGGTTGCTAGTATTTGCTTGGCAACCTTCCCACACAATAGCTCCCCCGCCCATCTGTTCATGCTATATTTCTTGAGTTGGTTGCTGTTCCTGACGTTACACTCAAATCGTAACACCCCTCTGGCAGATTCAATGATCTCTTTAGAGCCTTTTCTTGCTATTAGCTCCCGTTCCTTGTCGTAAAAGCTCATTCTTATACTTTTGTTCATCCATTCCACGGTCTCTCTATCACCGTAAACTCTAGTCGTATACTTTGGGATGTGTATTTGTCCGAATACATCAATGTACTCCCTGACCGCCCCGCCCACTTGGAAATTCCAGCATACGTCCATGCGTGTCACTATCCAATACGCCGAATCATGGCGGGGGAGAAGATAGAAATTGTCCCAAAGATAATTGTTCAGCTTACGGAAGAAAATCGGTATATCACCATCCGTAATCATCGTTATGTTGTTCCCGTATAAAAACTTCGGAATGGAGACCTCAACAACTAAGCGGCGAGTATCAACAGAGTATTTAATGTAGAGCGGCGAGTCTTTCTTTTTATACTCTCGCACTTCTCCAAGCATCCCTATATCTTCTTGATGCTCAAAAGTATAAGTGTGAGTCCATGGCAGGGAATCTATCTTGTTGTAATCGATGTGATAGTCTCCGTACATTCTGACTGTATCAATCATGGCTCATCAGTTGCTGTATTCAAATTTGGTGTAGTTGTTGATGGTGTTACAGTATTCTCTTTCTCCCCGCCGCCAGAGTCGTTTTTCCTCTTCTCTATATTCCAGTAGGATAGGATAGCCGATTCCATCAAATCCTGTATGCTTCCAGTGTCACTAAACACTCTCGTTACTTGACTCATCACTCTTCCTCCTCCATTCCGCACCAAAGTTAGTAAAAAATTTCCTATTGGTAACGCAACGTCCCCGCTCCTAATGGCTTGGCAGTGCTAAATGCTAGACACTGGGGGGGGGTGCTTGTACGGAAAATCAAAAAATATTTTCGTTTTCTCTATACGACTTCCAGATCGGGGAGTTAAGTGCTACAATCCCTTAACAGTTGGTAGTGCGTCTCGTATAGATCGAAGCAGGAGGAGATTTATATGAGATGTGCGGTTTATGCCCGAGTAAGTACAGGTTTGGATAGTCAAAAAGACAGTTTGGAAAATCAGGTATCGTTCTTTGAAAACTTCATAAAGGAAAAAGGATGGGAACTCGTTCAAATTTATGCCGATGAGGGTAAAAGCGGAACAAGTATCGTGAAAAGGGAGCAACTCCAAAAGCTCATGAAGGATGCTGAGCGGGGAGAGTTTGACGTTGTTCTGATTAAATCAATTTCTCGTTGGGCTAGGGATACCGTTGACTCTCTGACCCTTGTCAGGAAGCTAAAGAGTCTTGGAGTAACTGTAATATCGGCAAAAGACGGTTACAATTCGTCTGAGGATGATGGTGAACTGAGGTTAACTATCTTCTCTATGCTGGCACAAAGCCAGAGTGAAGATATTTCAACGAATGTTAGCTTTGGCATTGCCGAGAAGTCACGGAAAGGGGTGTTTCACGGTACCCCGCCTTATGGTTACGACAAGATTAGGGGAAAGCTCGTTCCTAACCCAATACATGCTCCTACTGTGAAGCTGATATTCCGTCTGTATCTCGTGGAAGGATGGGGGATGCAAAAGATTGCCAACTATCTAAACGCTCACAACATCCCCACCCCCCGCTCCGTATTGGGTGCGAAAAATGCAGGAGACAAATGGCATGATACGGCGGTAAAGATCATCTTGAAGAACCCTAATTACACGGGAGACCTTGTTCAAGGGCGGTCGAAGGTAGACTTCAAGGACAAGGTATACAACCAACAGAGAGGGTATAAGAAGCGGATTGAGATTGAGGAAAATAAATGGATAATTGTTCCCAATGCCCATGAAGCTCTTATAACCAAAGAAGAATTTGAAGCCGTCCAAGAGAAGATTAACAAAAAAGCGGAGAAAGTATTTAGAGGTCGTGGAAACAAGTCACTCTTTGCCCGCCTTGCTTTCTGCCCAGATTGCGGTGCGGGGTTAAACTATATGCATGACAGAAAAGGTTATATCTGTGCAACGTACAAGAAGAACGGAAGCAGGAAGTGTACGAAGCATTACATCAAGCATGAGCTGCTAAAAGAGAAAGTACTTACGGATATTCGAGAGCTTGCGTCCAACTCCCTCAATATGAAGTCACTTGTACAGCTTGCACTAAAAAGGGCAGGGAATAAAATGGCTAGCGCAACAGAGGAACTTCAACGAATCCTACGGGAGCTTGAGTCGGTTAGACGGGAGAAGAACGAGTTATTGCGACTCCTCACCCGCCAAGTTATCGACCAGGCGACATATGAAGATCAATTCCAGTTCATTGATAAAGACTACAAGTCATTACTCCAAAGAAAAATGGAACTGGAAGAACTGCTCTCCAAGGAAAAAGACACCGAGACGAGTCTCAGTGCCTTTCAGAGGGAAATACAACAATTTGCCCAGTTGGAGCTTCCTGATGAAGAAACACTCCGACAAGTGCTGCACAAGCTTATAGACAAGGTACTCGTCTATGAAGATGGACGCATTGAAATTCATTACAACTTCAAGAATCCGATGTTGAAGGGGGCTTAACTCGAAGCTCCCTTTAATGTCATCAATATTACACACTCTACATGTGCCGTATGCGGAAACATGTCAATCGGCTGCACGTTGCGCAAATCGTAGGCAGCGAGCAGGCGGCCCACATCTTTGCCTAATGTGGAAGGGTTGCATGAGACATAGACGATCCGCTCTGGACGGACAGCGAGCAAGGTATCGATCAAGGCGGCGTCGAGGCCGGTTCGCGGCGGATCGACGACGACCAGATCAGGTTTGAGTCCCTGTTTCGCCCATTTGGGCATCAACACCTCTGCCTTTCCAGTGTGGAAGCTGATATTCGCGATATTGTTTTGCTCAGCGTTCTTCCGCGCATCCTCCACTGCTTCTGGAATGATTTCGATTCCGCGTACCTCTTTGGCAAAAGGCGCCAGCCAGAGTCCGATCGTGCCGGTGCCGCAGTAGAGATCAAAGACCAACTCGCGCCCGGTTAGCTGGGCAGCTTTCTTCACTTCGTCATAAAGCTTGATGGTTTGTGACGGATTTAACTGAAAAAAGGCCCGGGCAGACAGGTCAAACGAGAGGGTTCCCAGTTTCTCCACAATGGAAGGCTTGCCCCACAGTGTATTTGTCGTGCTGCCAAATACGAGCGATGTCTTTTGAGGATTGACGTTCTGTACGATGCTGACCAGCGAAGGGATCTGATAACGCAGCTCCAGAATCAGTTCTTTGACGCGAGGGATCGCGGGTACGGCGGTGACCAGTGTAAGCTGCGCTTCACCGGTGGCAAAGGCCACTCTGGCTACGATGGTACGAACGACGCCGCTCCTCTTCCGTTCATCATAGGCGGGGATCTGCAGCTTCTCCATGATCTCACGCGCCTTGGCAACGATGCGGTTGGTCTCTTGGTGCTGGATCGGGCAGTCCGAGAGGTTGACCAATTCGTGACTGCCTGGTTTATAGAGGCCGGCGATCAGCTTGCCGCTTTTTTGTCCGACTTGAAACTGCGCTTTGTTGCGGTAATCCCACGGGTGTTCCATCCCAATCGTCTCAGCGACAGGCGGATGCTCTAAACCAGCGTATTTGCGCAGGGACTCCTCGACAAGCGCTTGTTTGCTCACCAACTGTGCCTGGTAATCGAGATGCTGCAGACTGCAGCCGCCGCATTCGTGGTAGAGCGGGCAGGGTGGCTCGATCCGCTCAGGTGACTGCTCCAGCACTTTCAGCAGTCGGGCAGCCGCGTACTTTCTTTCTGACCTTGTCACCTCGGCTCGCACCACTTCCCCCGGGAGGGCTCCGTCGACGAAGACGATCTTTCGCTTGTAGTACCCGATCCCTTCGCCGTTGATTCCAAGGTTTTTTATCGTTAGCGTCAGTTGTTGGCCGACACCGATGTTCACATCATGTTGCTTCCGGGATTGTTTCATACGCTGCACCACCTCAAGGCATGATCCCGTTTATTATACCGCTTCCCGGGAGAATTCTCATCCAATGGCGTGTTGCTCAATCATGCATCATCAGCTCACAGCCACTCCATGCTGAATCGTCGAAGGCAGCAATTGCATATACAGGACAATCTTCCTCCCTCGACCCCTTTTTGTTATAATGGGGCAGAGAAATATGAGGGAGTTGTGACAGAGGATGCAGGCATTGTTTGACAAGATGAAGGAATATCTGAACATGGATACGGAGATTACTTTTGAAGAGTTCGACAGTTACTATAAAGACGTGGTCGCCTTCCTGAATGACAACTGGGCGAACCTCAATGAGGATGAGACACTGCACATGTTGTTCATCCTGGATAACATCAAGTCGAACAGTGAAGATCGCGGGAAACGCCGTACCAAGGAAACCAAGAAGTACAAAAAGATGGAAGAGCGCTCATCGATTTGGGCTTCTGCGCTGATCAGACGGCTGCGTGAGCTCGGCTTGTCCGATGAGGAAATCAGCAAGCGTTACGAAGAAATTTACGAAGCCGTCTAAAAGACCAGACAGTCGGCCGCTCAGGCCGTTGCTGCTGTTGGCACGTGCAAAAAAGCTGTTGTCCGAAAGCGAGGACGACAGCTTTTTTGTTTTTACCAGCCGATTCAGCGGAAGGGAAGGGTGAGCAGGTACCCTGTGTAGAAAAACAATTCCCGCAGGAAAAAGGGGAGTTGGGTGCGCAAGCTTTTGTATGCAGAGGTTGGCGTGGGGGAAGCGTACACCTCCATCCCTACCTGCTCAGCTATCGTGATGGAACGCTTCATATGCAAAGGATCGCTGACGATCGTAAAAGTGTGCAGCCCGTTTTCGGTGGCTATCGCATAGGCGTACTGCAAGTTTTCTTCTGTAGTTCTTGATTTTGTCTCGATGAGGATATCTGCAGGCGAAACCTGATGGCTGATCGCATACGTGCGAGCTGCTTCTGATTCGGCAGGTTGCGACGGGTCAGCTCTGCTGCCGGTAAAGATGAGGTGATGCACGTAGCCGTTGCGATAGAGCCAGATCGCGTGATTGATTCGTTCCTTGAAAACAGGTGAGGGCTGATCCCCCCAAACGGCTGCACCCAGTACAATAGCTGCGTCCGTTTTAACCAGCTGGTTCTTGGTACGAAATGACAAGATATCGACCGCTGCATAACCAACAAAGGCGGCGATCAGGACAAGTATGACAAAGCCGGTCTTATAGTAGCGTGATTTTTTCATCTCATGCATGATGCCCAACCCTTTGCTCTTGTTCTGGCCAAAAGGGGAACTGGCGTTACCCTCCTCATACCATTCTGCGAAGCTGGGCAAATCCCTTGTTTTCGATGAGTGAAGCTGTTTGTTTTATAACAGAATAAATAGATGGTGGAAAGTTATGATACAGAGAATGAAGAAGCAAGAAGAAGAGAACGATAGCATCAAGCAGAAAACGGATCAGGATGTCGTATAACAAGTTTTGTTCCTTTTATTCTGTTGTATTACAATCAACAGCAACAAGCGTTGTAGGGGGGCGAGCGAGATGATGGCAGTAAGTGAGTTTTTTGCGACGTTGCAGAAGAAATGTTGTTCCGTTTGCGGCAATGTGATCGTGGAACAGGCAGAATCATATGCGACAGAATGTTTTCACTGCAGTGAACAGGCACCAGAAGACAAACTTAGCCGGGGAAGATGATCTCTCCAACCACAGATGGATCACGAGCACAAGTGAGATGGCACCAGATGACGGCATCACCATTCACACTCCGCAGGAGTATGGGCGGTGATTTTTTTTGCGCGCTTTCTTGCTTGCAAAAACAGTGAAAAGTGGGCATGCTAGGGGGTAGAATGCAATGATGCGAGAGGGGCAGCCCATGTTTGATCCAATCATCTTTGACAATATAAAAGTAGTCTTGGAAGGAGCGGTCTATGACCGTGACTTGGCTGGACAAATCGCGGTGACGGCTCGTGCCGATCTGGTCGATCTGGCTGCGTATGGTCGTGAGTACAGGATCACGTTTTGTCTGGCCGAGGATAAGGAAAAGAAGGACGCTGTATCTGCTCAGATTGCGTTGAGAACCACACTGCTCGATATTGCCTCCGAGCAGTTGGAAATGCCGGTCGCCGAACAGATCGGTTGTACGATCTGTGTTCATTTTATGTTGCACGTAGCCGACTGGAACCGGGAGACGCGGTGGATCACCTCTGTCCTGGACGGCATCTGGGGGGATCGACCACATATCACCCAGTATATCGGTACACGGCTGGATGAGCACAGGTCGTCGCTGTGGCCCCCGGAACGCTACGAGAACAAGGTGACGCTTGATTTTCATCGCAAGATTGGCGAAGGGAACATTGAAGACTTGTATGAACTGGTAGAACACTGTGTCGCTTCGGTTGCCCGCCTGCGCGACGGGATGGGCGGCAGTTGAGACAGCTGTTTGCTTACCTGGTTTGTTCGGTCAGGATCAGCGGCCCGCCTTTTGTGATCGCGATTGTATGTTCATACTGTGCAGAGAGTGTGCCGTCGGCTGTCCGGGCCGTCCAACCATTGTCATCCATTTTGCACTGCCAGGCACCGACATTTACCATTGGCTCGATGGTAAACACCATCCCTTCTTTGAGACGCAATCCCTTGCCCGGTTTGCCATAGTGAAAAACGTCCGGGTCTTCGTGGATCGTGGGGCCAATACCATGTCCTGTGAAATCCCTGACAACAGAGAAGCCTTCTGCCTCTACATATTGTTGAATCGCATGCCCGATGTCGCCGAGACGATTGCCGGCCACGGCTTGTTCAATGCCCTTGTAAAGAGCTGTTTTTGTAACCGTGAGCAAATGAGCGGCCTGATCGGAGAGGGTGCCGACCGCGTAGGTCCAGGCAGAATCCACTAGCGCTCCGTGCAGATTGACGACCATGTCGATGGTCACGATATCCCCGTTCTCCAGCCGTTTGCGTCTCGGGAAGCCGTGGCACACCTCATCATTGACAGAGGCACATGTGGCATATTGGTACCCCCGATACCCTTTTTGTTCTGGTTTAGCACCGTGCTTGGCCAAAAACCTGTCTACAAACGCATCAATCTCCCACGTCGTAATCCCCGGCCGTATCATTTGGGCGATTGTCTGATGGCATTGTGCCAATAGTTTCCCCGCCTCATGCATTTGTTCTATCTCTCTTTTACTTTTCAAAGTAATCACCGCAAGCTACTCCTTTTTCTTCTGATTTTGTCCGCAACCCTTTGTGCAGCAGACAGACGAGATCATCCATCCAACGGGAATCGCTTGGCGCTTCCAACATGCTGTTTTTCAACAGATAGCAGCTAGCGGTGCCGACGAGCGAACCGAAGAAGATGCGGGCGCTCCTCTCCGCATCAGCAGAAGCCAATCGACCGGTTCTGATCCCTGTTTCGATCGTCCTTACTACGGGAGAGTAGAGATGGTGATGAACATTGTGCAGTAGTTGTTCCCGGTTCCTAAGCGGCAGGGGCTCAACGGGCTGGAAGAAGTGTTGATACAGAACAAAGATAAAAGGCTTTTCCAGCCATGCAGTGAGCAGACGTTTGGCGTACCGCTCCAAGCAGATCAGCGGATCTTCTGCTGGTGGAAACGCAGTCTGCGTAATGCTGCACGCTTCTGTATACGCGTCATCGAGCAGCTCTTCCAACAAGGTGAGCTTGTTGTTGTAGTAATGGTAGATGGTACCTCGTCCCAAGCCGGCTTTTTTGGCCACATCGCCCATCTCCATCCGCATGCCTTTTTCCAAATAGACTTCTGCGGCAGTATGACGTATCTGATAGATCCGCCGCTTTCGGATTTCCTCATTTTGCTCTTTGGTCCGGGGGGTCATAGGGGTCACCTCATTTTTTGACATTCTGACATGTTGATAAAAAACTTCATTTTATTATAATCCGGATATCTCCATCTATCAAGTGTGCCCAGAATAACCGTTTATTGAACGGCTACAGAAAAAAAGGCACCCTGCCTGTCCCATTTGCGGGAGAGTAGCAGCGATGCCCAATCGGGAATGTAAAAACAGCTTGTTGGTACCAACGATACCAAATGTTTATAAAAAAATGGTGAAGTGGTGATAAAACTGTGTAAACTTTGTTTCTCTATTGATGATAAGGAATGGTGAACCAGAAGCAGCTGCCTTCGCCGAGATGGCTAATCACATTAATCTCGCCGCCATGACTCTCCACAATCCGCTGGCAGATGGAAAGGCCTAAGCCCGTACCGCCGTTGTTGCGGTTTCGCGACTTGTCGGCTCGGTAAAACTTGGTGAATACTTTCGGCAGATCTTCTTCTGCAATCCCTTCCCCTTTGTCAATCACGGAAAACAACACGTGATGCTCTCGCTGGTCAACAGTTAGCAGAATAGATCCGTCCGGCTTGTTGTAGTAGATCGCGTTGTCCAACAGGTTGGCCAATACCCGTCGCAGTTTGGTTTCGTCTGCCTCGATGTGCAGCTCTTGTGATACCCGCAACCGGGTAGTGAGGGAGAGGCCTGCTTCTTTGGTCCTTTCTGTATATTCTTCAACAATACTGCTGATAAACGAGCGGATGTGAATCCTGCTGATCACCAGCGGTACGTGGTCGCTTACTTTGCTGAATTCCTGCAGCTCGTCCAGCAGCCGCTCCAGATCGATCGCCTTCTGCTCGATTTTGCCTGTCTGCTTCTGGATTCGCTCCAGATCGGTGAAGCGGCCCAGGCTGAGATAGGAGGCGTACCCCCTGATCGTCGTCAGCGGCGTGCGGAAATCGTGAGCGATCGCGGAGATCAATTCATGCTGTCGTTCTTCCGAGATGCGAAGCTGTTCTACCATGTCGGAAAAATAGCGGAAGAGCTGTCCGAATTCATCATTGGCCTGATAGGAAAACGTGATGTTTCGTTTTCCGTCTCTGATCTGCTGAATCACGGCAGACAGTTCGTTGATCGGCTGCAGGATCCAGCGGACCAGGAAAATAACCAGTACGAGGCCGATCAAAAAGATACTGCCGTAAATGTAGAGGATGATCATCGATACCCCTTTGCTGGCCAGGATGTCGGTTTCATTGGTAAAAAATTGAACGACGGTTCCTCCCATCCGAGGGGGCTCATGCTGAAAATGGTATTCCGCCACCACTTGTTTCTCCGATTTTTGCAGGTTGTAGGCGCGGGACTCTTTGGAGTAGATGATCTGCCCATTTCCATCCTGTACGGTTACTTTGTACATCAGGTCTTCCGGCAGGCGTTCGCTTAGCAAGCGAGCCTCAGTCGGATCTTTAAACGAACTGGATCGCATCAATTGACCGATGCGTACCAGTTTCGCCGCCTCCCGCTCTTGCAAGAATTCCTCGTGTCGATCGTTTTTGATCTGCTCGACGATGATATTCTTAAAGACAAGCTGGTAGGCGATCAGATGGATAATGATCACCGCAAGAAAGGAGAGCACAAGTTTCTTTCCGATTTGCATCTATACTTTCTCTCCGATAAAGACGTAACCGGTTCCCCACTGCGTCTTGATAAACGTATGGTTTTTCTCCAGCTTTTCACGCAGATTCTTGATGTGGACCGTCACGGTGTTGAGCGAACCGTATCCATATCCCCAGACTCGATCGTAGATCTGTTCGCGGGTGAAGACGATACCGGGATGTTCGGCGAGGAAGGTGAGCAGCTGGAATTCTTTTGTCGACAGCTCTACTTTTTCGCCGTCAACATAGACCGTATATGTCTCTTTATGAATCTCCAGCCCCTTGAACTTTTGCACCGTGATGGCGCTGGTCCCCTCCTGCTCCTTATCGGCTGCCTGCGAGTTGTGGCGCAGGCGCTCGTACCGGCGCAGGTGGGCGCGGATGCGGGCGAGCAGTTCCTCAGCGTCAAACGGTTTAGTGATGTAGTCATCCGCTCCGATCTCCAGACCGACCACTTTGTCCACCGCTTTTCCTTTTGCGCTGAGAAAGAGGATCGGCATCTCCCACTCGCGGCGAATCTGAGCGCACAATTCATAACCGCTCATGTTGGGCATCATGATGTCGAGCAGGATGAGGTCCGGTTGGAGCCCCTCACGCAGGAGGGCAAGGGCCTGGGTACCGCTCTCCGCGGAAGAAATCTGGAATCCTTCGCTTTCCAGTATATCTTGCAAGAGATCGATAATCTCCTGATTGTCATCGACGACAAGCACGCGCTCCTTCAACGGTATTCCCTCCCAAATAGGATTCTCTCTCGTTCCCATCTTACCATGAAAATAGCTTCTCAGGTTGTGGAAGTAGGAGGAGTGTTTGGTACTTCCTCTTGAGATCAGGTCCTAATCAGAACCAAAAAAAGCCTGAGGCTACTGCCTCGGCTTCTCGTAGTCATTCCTATTGCGGGATGTCTTAAACATGACGATCCCTTACGATTACGATTGTGCTGCCGCTTGCTCGGGTTGCTTTTCGAGAGCGGCTGCTTCTGCCTCTGTTGTCTGTTGAGCGGCATCCGGCTGCTTTCCTTGCTCTGCTGCATCCTGCTGTGCCTGAGCCAAAGCCTCTTGCTTTGCGGTCTCTTCCGCTTCTTTTTGCGCTTCTGCTGCTGCCGCTTGCTTGGCCGCTTCTACAGCGGGAATCGGGATGCGCTTCGCCCCTACGTAGCGACTGGCCCAATAATAGGGGTCGCTGAGGCTGGTCTTCACTACGCCTTGACCGGACGCGGAGTGGGCAAAGGTGTTGTTGCCGATGTAGATCCCCACATGTGACACACCGCGACCGTTGGTGTTAAAAAACACCAGGTCTCCAGGCTGCAGATCTTGTTTGGCCACTGCTTGTCCCACCAAGTACTGGGAGGCCGACGTGCGTGGAATCTCCGCACCCAGTGCATTGAAGACGAAGCTGGTAAAACCGGAGCAGTCAAAGCCGTTAGTCGTGCTTCCTGCTGTCTTGTACGGGACACCATACAACTTGTTGATGGTCGTCATGAGCGGGTCCTCTGCCGCCGATACGGAACAACCGAGAGCGAGGATGCCTGCAAGGACGAGTGAACAAACAAACGTGCGCACTAGGCTGCTCCTTTCGTGAGCCTCCGAGGTTAGCTGCAGGGTTCGGTAGAAAGGCTTCCCTAGGCTAGTCGTGTCGAACAGCCATTCACCCCAAACAAATGGTTCCCCCGGTCCCGATGACGGGATTCGGCTTTTTTTGCTATTTATCATGCTAGTTGTAGAGAATTCGCGCATGATCGCAATTTTCCTGTTTGCACCAATCACGTTCACAAAAATGTCACAATTTTTGTTCGGATTTTCTGAAACGTCGCGGGGGTATGTACGTCGTGTTCTGGTTGACGCATCCCGCTCCGGTCTTGGAACGACAGCGAATCCGTCCCCAGACGGAGAAGAAAACCATTCGGCCGCCCGTTATGGCGAAGCATTGCCATTGTCTACAATAAAGCTGTAACCACAACACCACATCACACAAGCAAATGGAGGGATGCCAGATGGGTGAGCGGTCAGGGAAGATCCTGCTCGGACTGGTTCTGCTCATTGTCGGGGCGCTCCTTCTCCTGGATCTGATCGGGATCGACATAGGCGACATCTTAGGAATTTTGATCCCGGCCGCGATCATGGTCTACGGCGCGAAGCGAGTGATCTCTGCGCATTCAGGCAATCGGTTCTGGGGCATCTTTGTCTTCCTGTTCGGCTTACTGATGCTGATCGGAAAACTGGAGTTGTTATTCAGCAGTCTGGTAGCGGTAGCGATCATCTACTTTGGCCTTCGCCTGCTGCGACGCCGTTCGACATCAGACAGCGAGATGCCCGGTTTTGCCGAACGACAGTGGGCAAAGTCGATACTGAAGGAAGACGCGCTGGATCGCTGGGAGCGGGAGAGAGAGCGGAAGTTGTAGGACAAGAAACATTTTTCACTTCACATCCAACAATGATAAAATGAGGAGGAATATCACAATGGGTATCTTTAAACGACTGCGTGACGTAACGGTGGCATCGGTAAATGACGTAATCGATTCGATGGAAGATCCGGTGACCATGCTCAATCAGTACATGCGTGACATGGAAGCGGAGATTGGCCGGGTAGAAGTGGCCGTTGCCCGTCAGGTAGCGGTTGAGAAGAAGTTCCGCCAGCAATATAAGGAAGCCCTGGCTATGGCCGAAAAACGGGATCGTCAGGCAACCCTCGCGATTAGCGAAGGGGAAGACGACCTGGCTCGTCGCGCACTGCTGGAGAAAAAACAGTACAGCGCCCGTGCTGATGAGTACCAGAAGCTGTACGAGACGGCTAGCACCGCAGCGCAACAGATGCGGGAGAAGCTAGCCGAATTAAAGGACGAGTTTTACAAAATGCGCGCCAAAAAGTACGAACTCACCTCACGTGCTCAGGTAGCTCGTACACAGAAGCAGCTCAATCAAGTGATCACCGGCCTGGGCAATGAATCGGCCAGCCGTGGATTCTCCCGCATGGAAGAAAAAGTGCTTCGTATGGAAGCGGAGGCGGAGATGAGCGGAGAGCGCTTGAAAACCTCGTATGGTCTCGATCGGGCGTTTGAGCCGCTGATCGATGATGAGATCGAAGCTGAACTAAAAGAACGCAAGGAAAAGCTAAACGGAAAAGCAGCAGAAAGCGAACAGCAAGCATAAGGATAGACATCCATATACGGTAAAATGGATCCATCTCGCAAGCAGCCAGGCAGTCCGACCACCGGACTGCCTTTCCCCCTAGGAGGTATCATTCGTGTCAGATTTTATGGTGTTTTTGAAACGCTTCGTCTCCCATCCAGGACGGGTGGGCAGCGTGATCCCCAGTTCCCGTTTTTTGTGTCGACAGATGACCAGACAGATTCCCTGGTCAAAGGCCAACGTGATGATTGAGTTGGGGCCGGGAACGGGGGTATTCACGCAAGCCATCCTTACGCGAAAGCGAGAGGATACACAGTTTTTTGTCGTAGAGCGTGATCCGGAGTTTCGGGAGATTCTCCGCGAACGCTTTCCCGGACTGATCATCTGCGACGAAGCGACGCAGCTAACCAGCTATCTGACCCAGATGAATCTGCCCAAAGCCGACGTGATTATCTCCGGTCTGCCATTTGCCGTTTTCCCGCCAACACTGCGGAACAGCATATTGGAAAATGTGACGGAGTCGCTCGTACCCGGCGGGATGTTTGTCACCTTTCAGTACTCGCTGCAGATGAAAGCGGAGCTGCAGCAGCGTTTTGATCAGGTGGACATCAGCTTTACGCCGCTAAATGTGCCTCCTGCCTTTGTCTATACCTGCTTTAAGGGAAAGTAGCATTCTGATGTGGCACCTCTAAGGAGGAGACTCCTGTGAAAAGTACTCGACTGCAAAAAATGATCGTAGGAATCGTTGTGATCTTTATCGGGGTCAAATTGCTTTTGGGCAGTATTGGTCTAATCCCCTTTAGCGTATGGGACCTATGGCCGTTGTTGATCATCTATTTTGGCTGGCGGTTCTGGTTGAGACAGCGCCGGATTCTAGGCGGCATTTTGTTGGGATGGGGCGGCCTGCTTGCACTGGAAGAATGGTTCTATATCAGCGTAGATGATGCGATCGGTCTGCTGGTCGCGGTGGGGCTGGTTTATCTTGGCTTTCGTCTCATCCGCTCCCGTCGCGATGCAGAATCGGAATATTGCGAGCAGGAACCGGAGGCGGCGGCTGCCGTAAACGAGGCGGAAACGCCCCGAGGCAGGGCGTACCAGAAACAGCGTGGCACCTGGTGGAAAGGAGAGCATCGCACGTTCCAGGAAGCAGAACGAGTGTGGAAGAGTTATCGGGAGAAGGGCAAAGCTTACTGGCAAACAGGGAAGCGGCACGATAGCGACCAGACGGCCAATCGCCATCGGATGCGGTTTGAATCGCCTTTTGAACCAGGCCATGTCTTTTCTCCCCATGAGTCGCGCAGTTCGCTGATCGGTGATTTTCATCTCACGTCTGGACGCTTCGAATTGCGGGATCTACACATCTGGCACGGCGTGGGTGATGTGAAAATCGATTTGTCACGGGCTTTGATTCTGGAGGAAGAGACGTTTCTGCTGGTCAACGGTTGGGTCGGCGATGTCACGATCTACGTGCCGGTTGACTTGGCCGTCTCCGTCGCCGCAGAGGTCACGATCGGCGATATCGACGTATTTGGACATCGCCAAGGCGGCATCAATCGACAGGTTGTGATGAAATCGCAAGACTACGATGACACGTCCCGCAAGGTAAAAATCATCGTTTCGCTTATCGTCGGCGATATCGATGTGAGGTACATCTAAGGAGGTGTGGCTCACGTGAATCGTCAGACGAAACTTAGCAGCATTCAATGGCAGTACGTGAGGCAGGGCTGGGCGCTGGCGGGTGTGATCGTCGTCGTCCTCTTTGCTGCTTTTCTTTTCATCGTTAACTTTTTGCAGAATGAACCTTCGCTGCGTGTTTGGCTGCTTACCTATCTCGGGATCACCTTTCCAGCCGCGATCGACTGGACCACGTACATTGTGCTCTTTGTATTTTCCTTGCTACTGGCTTCCGTGATCGGAGTGATCAGCGGCTATGTGATCGGCAACCTGCT
Source organism: Brevibacillus humidisoli (assembly GCF_020923435.1). Lineage (NCBI taxonomy): Bacteria > Bacillati > Bacillota > Bacilli > Caryophanales > Paenibacillaceae > Brevibacillus > Brevibacillus humidisoli. The sequence goes on from NZ_CP087263.1 coordinate 299,543, forward strand.
CAAAAAACGGATGAACACACTGGCGCAGGCGGCGATGAATCTGGAGCGCGGGCAGCTCTCCTACCGGGTGCCGGAACTGGGCGATGATGAGCTGGGGGAGATCGCTTGGCAGTTTAACCGGCTTGCCGCCAAGTGGGAAGAACAAGTGGCTTCATTGCAGCGCTTGTCCAATCAAAAAGCGTTACTGGGCGAACAAGTACGGCAAGCAGCCGTCCTCGAAGAGCGGCAGCGGCTGGCTCGCGAGCTGCACGATGCTGTGAGCCAGCAGTTGTTCGCCATCGCGATGTCGACGGCTGCGATTAAACGGCTGATCGACAGCAACCCGCTGCGGGCAGGTCAGCAGATTGAACTGGTCGAGGAGATGGCAGCGGCTGCGCAGGCGGAGATGCGTGCCCTGCTGCTTCACCTCCGTCCAGCCACTCTGCAGGATAAGACACTTCGTGATGCGATCGTGGAGTTGCTGGAAGAACTGTGCCAAAAGCATCCGCTGGAGATCCATTGGGAGATCGAAGAGGTGGACGGCCTCCCCAGCGGAATCGAAGATCATCTGTTCCGCATATTGCAGGAAGCACTCTCCAACAGTCTGCGCCATGCGGGTGCGAAGAAAATCGAAGTAAAACTGTTTGTCTTGAATAACCAGGTGCGTCTGAGAATCGCCGATGATGGAGCAGGCTTCAATCCTGACGGGGAAAAAATGACCTCCTATGGGCTGATCTCCATGCGTGAGCGGGTTGCGGAAGTAGGAGGCACGCTGGATGTATATACCGCAGTCGGCAAAGGAACGCAAATCGAAGTGATTGTTCCCTTGATGACGGAAGCTGATGGTGAAGGAGAGGAGTCGGGTGATGATGATCCGGGTTATGTTGGTAGATGACCATGAGATGGTGCGAATGGGGTTGGCTGCTTATCTATCCACCGAAGAGGATATTGAGCTGGTTGCGGAGGCGTCAAGCGGTGAGGAAGGTGTGAAACTGGCTCAAGAACTGAAGCCGGATGTCATCTTGATGGATCTGGTGATGGACGGCATCGGTGGTGTGGAGGCGACACGCAGAGTGCGGGAGGTATGTCCTTCCTGCAAGGTGATCGTACTCACCAGTTTTATCGACGATGAAAAAGTGTATCCGGTCATCGAAGCAGGAGCGTTCAGCTACTTGCTGAAAACGTCCCGCGCATCGGAGATTGCCCGAGCAATCCGCGCCGCCTACAATGGAGAACCGGTGCTGGAATCGCGCGTCGCCAGCAAGATCATGGCTCGCTTTCGGCATGGACAGGCTCCTGCTCTCCATGAACAGCTCACACCACGCGAATTGGAAGTGCTCCGTCTGATCGGGCAGGGCAAATCCAATCAGGAGATCGCCGATGAACTGATCATCGGGATCAAGACGGTCAAAACCCATGTCAGCAATATTTTATCCAAGTTGGGTGTGGAGGATCGTACGCAGGCTGCCATCTACGTTCACAAGCACAACCTCATCTGACCTGAACCGTTTGATTGGTTTTTTTGCATAGTGGAAAGGCTAGTAACCATACATCGAGAAAAGGGGGAGCACAATGAAAAGGAGGGGCAGGGACGACCTGAGGGCTAATCAGCTCGCAGCCGATCTGGGGATTGATATCATCGGAGACGTCCATGCCTGCTGGGACGAGTTTATCCAGTTGATTGGCCAACTGGGCTATCAGCAGGATCAGACCGACGGATTATATCGCCACCCAGCCGGACGCAAGCTGCTGTCGATTGGCGATATTACCAGCCGCGGACCCAAGTCGATTCCCATGCTGAAGTTTTTCATCAAACACGTGAAAGCAGGGTTGGCCGAGATGACCGACAGCAACCACGGATGGAAAATCGCCCGCTGGCTGGACGGACGGCAAGTAAGCCTGAAGCACGGCGACGAAAAAGTGTCTGCTGAGTTTGCGGACTTTGAGCGCCAATTCGGGGCGGAGGCGCTCCGGCAGCTTCAAGAACAGAGTCGCTGGCTGTTGATCACAGCTCCTTCTCACATCCTGCTGACGGTTGATGGCGAGGTACGGGCGGTCGCTGTTCACGCCGGGATTCGCGATGAGTACATCGGCCAATCCTCACCTGCCGTACAGAACTTCTGCCGGTACGGTGACGTAGCCGGGATGGCGGCAGACGGCCGCCCGATCCGCAGGGATTGGACCGAAGCGAAGCAGAGTCCGCTCACCATCGTCTGGGGACATGATCCGCGTCCGGAGCCGGAGCGTAAGCGAGGAGCGATCAACATCGACCAGGGATGTGTCTTTGGCGGTATGCTGACAGCCTACCGATTCCCGGAGGACGAGCTGGTCAGCGTACCGGCCAAAGAAAATTACTCTGGAGAGATAGAGACTCCGCTGACTCGTTACGCAAAAAAGAAGAGAGCCTCATCAGCTCCCGATCATACATAGGGATTGATATTATCTGAATTGCGATTTGGGGAGAGGAGCGATTCGTCCTCCGTCTCCGGGTCCGTGGATCGTTTTTGGCCGACAGCATTTTTTATCTTCTCCCGGTAGAGCTGCCACTGTTCCCGTGTGTTTTTATTGGTGGAATAGATCCCGATAGCGGCAAGGCCGGCAGCCAGACCCTCTGATAGAGCAGTTCGCCAGTTGAACAAGTCAGGCTGCAGCCCCCACTCGGTGGTGATGTGCAGCCCCACGATCAGCAGGAGAGCAATCCACCCGCGCAGTTTTCTGGGAATACCGAGCCACCTAGACAGAGTAGCCGTACCAGACAGCGCAATCGCCACGATCGCCGCTAGATCAAGGGTCATCTGCATGTTCGCATTGCCTCCATCGTTTACGAGTTGCCTCGCAGTTTTTCATAGAAGCGGCGCAGTACGACTGCTTCTGCCCACAGAGGCAACGGCTGATCGATCTGGCTGCGCCAATCGGCGCTAGTCAGAAGCCCCTGTTCATACAGCCAATCGACTCCCTCTCTTTTCCAATCAGGGAGCGAATCCCAATTGACAGGAGTACCGTTTGGCGGGTTGGGGGCTGGCGTATCCGATCCGCTCGGTGGGCGATACGTCTTTCCGGTATGCTCACAGAAGCCGCGTACGACTGCCTCTGACAGAGCCTCCCAATCGGTATCGATCTTTTGGGCGTCAAGTGGGTTGTCGGCAAATCCGTATTCGAGGATCACCGTCTCCACTTTTCCGGTTTCACGGTGCATGTAGTAGTAGTCAAGGCGGGGATTACCGGGATAGGCGCGGGTGAAGACGCGGCGTCTCGGCATCCCGACAGCTTCCAGTTGATCTAATAACGTGCTGGGCAGGGCCGCTGTGGCGTAGATGGAGTAAATCGCCTCTGCCCCACGTCCGCCGCCGGTATTGATATGGTTGGAGATGCAGTAGTCAGCGTCGCTGCTCCGCACAATCTCAGCGCGCGTCTCACTGTCCAACGTAATATCTTCTGTGCGGGTTATCGCTACCTCGATGCCTAACTCTTGAAACCGTCGGTACTGGTAAAGCGAGATATCCAGCACCATCTTCTTTTCCGTAAACAGCTGGTTGCTTCCACCACCAGGGTCAATTCCTCCGTGACCGGGATCAATGATCAACAAAGGAGCCATATCGATCACCTCATCAATAGTTATATGTTTTTAGTGATCAGTGTGTCCCAACTGTTGCCCCCATCAGGAAAAACCGACATGGACGGCAGCAGTGATTATGGTACAATGGACGTGAAAAAGAAAGCGGCTGCGTTTTGGAAAACGTAAGCGCGTTTTATCAAAAAGGGTGGTATACAAGCATGATGGATTGGATCATACCGGTTCTGACCCTGATCGTCGGACTGATTGGCGGTTTTTTCGGGGGTACGTATTATCTGCGCAAACAGTTGAGCAACATGCAGATGGATGAGAAACAGCTGCAGGCAATGGCCCGTTCGATGGGGATGAACCTGAATCAGAAACAGTTGAAGCAAATGCAGCGCAACATGAAGAATATGAAGATGCCAAACAAATTTCCAAAATAGCCGGGAGGGAGTGCGATGGGCCCTACCCGTTTGCGTTATACGATGATTGGTTTTATCGTTGGTGTTGTCATTGTGTACCTGGAAGCTCTGCCGACTGGCGTGCGCTTTGCCGCCCCTTTTTACGGGGCAGGCCTCGGTCTGTTAATCGACAACATGATTGTACGGATAAAGCAGAAGCGAGGGAAAGACGAATAGGTAGAAAAAGCATCCCGCACTTTCAGAGGATGGGAAGTGCACTTCCTATAGTGGACAGGGGCAAAACGACCGTCTGTTATGGATGGTCACTGCCACCATAGGAGCGGGTGCTTTTCGTTTTTGGTATGAGTAAAATAGCGGAGCAAGGATGAAAAAAACGTATCACTTTGAGCACAAGTTGAGCACAAGGCAGCCAGCTCTTGCATTGAACTGCAGGGTATGGCTGCCTCTGTAGAGAATGAGGAGACAAATAACATGACAGAACTGATCGCTGTCGCCTTAATCACTGTTCTGGCAACTATCAGCCCCGGCCCGGACTTTGCAATGGTTACACGGAATAGCTATCTATATGGCAGAAAGCCCGGTTTGCTTGCCGCACTAGGCATAGCACTTGGAGTGCAGCTGCATGTTTTTTATACGGTATTGGGAGTAGGGGTGATCATCTCACAATCTGTTGCCCTGTTTACTCTGATCAAGGTGGTAGGGGCGATCTACCTTATCTATATGGGATGGAAAACGTTTTTCAACAGATCGAAGCTGACGATCGATCTGCAGGGTAGCTCGACAGCCTCAGCTTTTTCCTCGTTTAGAACAGGCTTTTTGACAAATGCGTTAAACCCCAAAACAACCTTGTTTGTAGTGAGTACCTATACTCAGGTGGTTGGTCCTGATACGCCGTTATCGACCCAGTTTGCTTACGGGCTGTTTATCTCGCTTGTGCATCTGGTATGGTTCGGGACAGTTGCCGTCTTTTTTTCTCAGGAGCGGTTTCGTGTCAAGATGATTCAATATCAGCACATTGTAGACAAACTGATTGGTACCGTTTTGGTAGGACTAGGCATATCTCTCTCGTTTGCAAATATTCCTCATTGATGACCTGTTCATAAGAATACCAGTTCATACACGATTTTGCCCATCAGCGAAAGCGATACAAGTAGAAACAGCGGCCGGACATAGCGAACCCCCGTCTTGATCGCCATCCGGGCTCCTAATGCTGCTCCTGCCAACATGGCTGCCCCCATCACCATCCCGATCAGCAGCATCACCTGACCTTCCCAGAGGAACAGCAAGAGAGCTCCGATGTTGCTGGCGAGATTCAAGATCCGACCGTTGCCCGCTGCGGTGACGAAATCATAGCCGAACAAAAGCACCATCATAAAGATAAAAAAGGATCCCGTACCCGGTCCAAAAAATCCGTCATAAAATCCGATCACAAAAGTGAGCGGAATGCCCCAGCCGAGCGACAGGCGTGTCAATCCTGTAAATCGCGACTCTGTTCCGAATCGTTTGTTGACCAAGGTGTAGACAAAGATCGCAGCCATCATGACGACGACCAGCACGGACAATACCGCTTGCGGGATGAACAGGACTGTCTTTGCTCCAAGTATGGAACCGACAAACGACACCGGGAAAAGCAGCAGCATCAGCTTCCGGTCAAACTTGCCCTGAGCGATAAAAGTAGCAGAACTTGTCGCCGAGGAGATCGTACCAGCTAGCTTATTGGTGCCAAGTGCAAGATAGGGAGGGATGCCAAGGCCGAGCAGTGCGGGCAGGGAGATCAGACCGCCACCCCCGACGCAACTGTCGATGAATGCGGCGATGAAGCCCCAAAAAGCAAGCAAGATAATAGTGGAGAGTTCTAGTTCCAACGTTGGGTCACCTGATTTCTGTATGATTAGATGATTGATATTCCATAAGTCTAGCACGATGGGTTACAATTGCAGGGGTATAGGATCCACATTGTTCGGCAAAACTACTCGTTGGGCAAATGCTGTGGTGAAGACACGCGGTAAACTTTTTCTTTTCAATACTTTAACAACAGATTTGTTGTGTTAGTTCGTAGATTGGTTTATAATATGTATTGGAAACGAAATACCATAGTACATAAGGAGGAATTGAGATGGCTCATCAACTGCCACCACTGCCCTATGCTTTTGACGCACTGGAACCGCATATCGATGCACAAACGATGGAGATCCACCACGATCGCCACCACGCCACATACGTAAACAATCTGAACGCTGCATTGGAAGGTCAGGCTGACCTGCAGTCCAAATCAATCGAAGATCTGATCGGCAACCTGGATGCCGTTCCGGAATCGATCCGCACTGCCGTTCGCAACAACGGTGGCGGACACGCTAACCACACCTTGTTCTGGGAAATCCTCAGTCCAAATGGTGGGGGTGCTCCGAGCGGCGCACTGGCTGACGCGATCAATGCCGCGTTCGGCAGCTTCGACAACTTCAAAGCCGAGTTCGCCAAAGCGGCTACCACTCGTTTCGGCTCCGGCTGGGCCTGGTTGGTTGTTGACAATGGCAAACTGGCCGTTACCTCTACGCCAAACCAAGACAGCCCGCTGATGGAAGGCAAGACGCCGATTCTCGGACTGGACGTATGGGAGCACGCTTACTACCTGAAGTATCAAAACAAGCGTCCTGACTACATCGGCGCTTTCTGGAATGTCGTCAACTGGGACGAAGTGAGCAAGCGCTTCGAAGCTGCTCGCTAACATGACAAGGTAAAGAGTGATGTAAAGCACCGTATGCAAATCCTGCTGCGGTGCTTTTCTCATGTCGTTCTCGTCGCCAGTCGAGCTATGGGCCCTGCCCACTAAGGATTGGCGTAGGGAATGGCAAACCGTTCATCAGATCGACAAAAATAAATGGCTCGCTTGAGTCATGACATTTCTTCCCCGCCCGCTTATACTCCCTAGCAGGAACGATGCGTGTCTACGCAATCATGGGAGGGAGACGACTCATGTTCGCATCTACAGTACGCGATGAGGAGAAAAAGAGAGATCAAGGGGATCAAAGGTGGTTGTATACAGCCGTCTGGCGCTGGCATTTCTACGCTGGCATTATTTTTGCTCCGTTCATTATTATGCTGGCCGTGACGGGAGCGATTTACCTGTTTAAGCCGCAGATCGAAGACTGGATGTATCAAGATTTATACTACGTTCAGGACGGTCAGCAGCAATTGACGCCCTCCCAACAAATAGCTGCCGTCCGCGAGGCTTATCCCGGTGCTGAGATAGCCAGCTACAAGCCCGGTTTCGCAGCTGGTCGCACATCCGAGGTGGGACTTCAGGATGGAACAGATTCGCTCACTGTTTTCGTCAATCCGTATGATGGCCAGATTGTGGGGCAGTTAGCCGATGCAGATCGACTGATGGGAGAGATAGAACGACTGCACGGAGAGTTGATGATCGGCACTGTGGGTGATCGGATGGTGGAATTAGCGGCCTGCTGGGCGATGATCCTGCTTGTCACCGGGATCTATCTCTGGTGGCCACGTGATCAAAAAGCGCTGTTGGGGACGATCCTTCCGCGACTTAACAAGGGAGGACGAACGTTATGGCGTGACCTGCATGCTGTGACGGCGTTCTGGCTGTCCGCATTTGTTGCCTTATTGATTTTGACAGGTCTGCCCTGGTCAGGGGTGCTGGGAGAAAAAATCAATCAACTGGCCACGGCGACCAATACCGGCTATCCGCCCTTCGCTACGGCCTGGGGCCCTAAGCCGGAATCGGTCATACCGGCCAAAGAAATAGCGGAGGTGCCGTGGGCGGCGGAGCAGCTTCCGGTACCTGTATCCACAGTCGCGAACGAAACGCTGCCGCTGGAGGATGTGATCCGCATTGCGGAGGAGAGAGGCGTGCATCCGGGTTACACCATTACCTACCCGGAGGGGGAACACGGGGTCTACACCGTATCCGTATCATCGGATAGACCGGAAGATGAGGCGACACTGCACATTGATCAGTATAGCGGCAGTGTGTTGTCCGATTTGCGCTTCGTTGATTACGGCATCATGGCGAAGGCGATTGCGATTGGGATCGCTTTGCACGAAGGACACTATTTTGGCTTCTGGAATCAATTGATTGGATTGCTTACTTGTATAGGACTGGTCGCAGTCGTCATCAGTGGTATGATCATGTGGTGGAAGCGGCGCCCATCTGGAAAACTGGGGGCACCAACCGTGCCAAGGGACTATCGGGTGGCCAGATGGGTTTGTGTGATCATCTTATTGCTAGGGATCGTATTGCCGCTCGCAGGCATCTCGATTGTAGTCGCGCTTCTTTTAGACTATTATGTAATCAGCAAGTTCCCTAAGATCAAGCAATGGGTTGGTTAAAGATGATTCGGTCCAGACTGATCTGACTTCCTGCTTGCCGCAGTCATCATCGCCAAAAAAAGCAGGGGTCAACGGAGCAGTGTATGATTGTACACGAGGGAGAGGGATGGGACGTGAACGAGAGAGTGAGTGTAAGTAGCGGTTCTCCATGGGAGCCGGTCGTCGGGTACTGTAGAGCGATTCGTGTCGGCAATCGGATCGAGGTGGCTGGTACGACGGCGATGAGAGATGGTGAGGTGGTTGGCGTCGGTGATGCCTATGAACAGACCAAACAGATTATCAAAACAATAGAAGAAGCTTTGCAGAAGCTTGGCGGTTCTTTGGCCGATGTGGTTCGGACGAGAATGTTTGTCACAGATATCGCCAGATGGGAAGAGATTGGGCGGGCACACGGAGAGTTTTTCAAAGAGATTAAACCGGTAGCCACAATGGTTGAGGTGAAAGCGCTGATAGATCCCAGACTTCTCGTCGAGATGGAGGCAGAAGCGATTGTGAGCAGTGAATGAGTGAGTGAACGAAAAACGCCTTTGTCAAGCGATTGCTTGACAAAGGCGTCAAGGTAGATGGGCTCCGCTTCCGTGCTGAGATCCAATCACATTTATGGTGACTTAGTTTCTGCTTTGTCCATTATCTCGTTCTTTATAGGCTACCACGCGCAAGCGTCTGTAGTCACCCACCCAGTTTCTCTCCATATAGAGCTTTGGCCGCAGCTTATCCGCGATCTTGCGGTAGGCTGCTGCTTTTTCCTTGGCAGAAAAATCATAAAAAAACGGGTCGGCAAAAGAGTCGAGCCAGTCAGCAATCGCGTCCGATTCTGTTCCAAGCGGTGTTGGCCTCTCAAACAGGCAGGCATAAGCAACCGTAAATCCCCTTTGTTCCAGCAGTGTACTGTATTCGGCAATACTGGGAAAGTACCATGGATGACGTTGCCAGGCATCTATACCGTAATCGGCAAGTACCTCCGTAATACCAGCAACAATCGTTTGTACATTTCCCTTTCCGCCAAATTCCGCCACGAAGCGCCCACCAGGCCGCAGGGCGAGCCAGATGCTATCGATGACGTCGGCCGGTCGCTTCATCCAGTGCAGAGCGGCATTGGAAAAGACGGCATCGAAGCTCTGCTCTGTCCGGTAGGTTTCTGCATTTGCCACAGCAAAGCAGAGTGATGGATATTTGTCACGTGCCTGCCGGATCATCTCGTCAGAAAGGTCGATCCCCACAGGGAGAGCGCCTGCATCAGCAATCGCTGCCGTCAAGTCGCCTGTACCGCATCCTAGATCAAGTACGGATTCACCGGCTTGGACAGCGAGAAAGTCGAGCACTCCTTTCCCCAACTCTGAGACAAATCCCATCTTGGTATCGTACAGTTCTGCGTTCCACCGATTGGTTGAATACTGCGCCATCTTCGCTCGCCTCCATCATTTGGTCTGATTTCATTGTAAGCAACGAAGAGGTTATAAGTCTAATCTATAAATATTATTGTTGTGATAGGTATTTTCTATATATAGAGAACTTCCTGCGGATGTACCATTCGGCAACAAACAGGTTGGGCAGCCAGCACAGCCAGGAAATCCAAGTGTAGTAGGTCTCATATGGCGCCAAACCAAATGTGACGATGGACAGCGGCAAATAGATGCGCAATGTGATGGCGGCGCAGGTAAGGGCAAAATTGCGAATCATCCACTTCCTGTGTTCCTGGACGTTAGCAGCGCGTATGTGCTGAAGCCCTCGCCAAGCTGTCCACATCCAGAGCAGGGACAAGGCTGCGAAGCCCATACCTGCAAACCAACCGCCAGTGGCGAAGAAGGCAAGGTAAAGACCGGACAAGCCACCTCCCCCGATGCAGAGCATATACAGCATCCCCAAACGACGGTGCAAACCGGGAAATCGTTTGCGCAACCCGCCGATGAACTGGAAGGGACCTGTCATAATGGCGAGCGAGGAACAAAAGACATGAATGTACAAGAAGAGATACCACGTTTGGTCGAGTACTTCCCCCAGCGACAGTTTTGTTGCGATCATGGGTGCCGGTTCACTCGCAAAGGTATAAACCATGATCGAATACAAGCCGACCAGGAAGGAGAAACAGGCTACTATCCAAAACGCTGCAGTGTAACGCTTGCCCACCGTCTTCATCTGATTCCCTCCGCTTCCTCCATATCGTATCGACGCTACACAGACGCGAACAGCCCCCGTATTTGCGTTTCAATCAGGGATTCGATCAACTCTTCGCGGTCATCTACCCAAGGGAAATCATCAAATGTGACCAACAGGGAGGTGATTCCGTGCACGGCAGCCCATAACAGTTGGCTGGTTTGTTGCAGGTCGATATGGCCTGATCCTTTTTCCGCTATCGCCTGCTCTACCAGCCTGGCCAAGAGGGCAAACCCCCTGTGCCGGTCGGTCTCGCAATCTTCGAAGGGCTGTCTCCGCTCAAGGTCCTCAATGAAGATTAGTTTGTAGTAATCGGCATGCTCCAGTCCGAAGCGCGTATAGGCTCGCAAAGCAGAACGCAGTTGATGCACGCTATCGCTGCCTGTGTCTGCCTCCTCTTGAACCGCAGTGTCTAGGTACTGATAAAAGAGGGCGTATCCCTGCTTTAACAGGTGGTGTAAGATCTCTTCCTTGTCGCGAAAATAGTTGTAAATGGTCGTAGGCGAGTATTCGATCTTCTGCGCGATTTTTCGGATCGAGACGTGAGCATAGCCTTCATGGATAAACAATTCGGTCGCTGCATCAATGATTTTCTTCTTGATCTCCTCAATCTCCCGTTGGCGCCTGTCTGCGCTGCCCATATGAAGTGCTCCTTCCTTAAAACGTCGTTCACAAAATGAACGATGTATAATAAGTGAACGATGTTAATCACTTCTCTTACCATACCGCTGTCTACGAACAATGTCAACGGTGGAAATATGAAGTTCACCTGATCGCTGTTGCCCATCCGAGGGGGCACATGGGACGAAACGAACGAGCAGCTTTGACCCCCTCCAACATTCTTTCCCCGTCCCTCCAATCCTGACCCGTTACAAAAACGTTTCTCTGGACTAACACGGTGTTTGCTTTTTACGATAATAGAGAAAAGAGTTTTGCAGTTCGGCCAGCGAGAAGCGTGGGCAGGCCAGGAGGCAGGGATGCGGATGGAAGGTCGTCAGTTCGTTGAAGATCGGTTAAAACAAGGGAAGCGAGGAGTCTGGATCAGTATCGTTGTATACGGGCTGTTGGCATGCGCCAAGCTCGGATTTGGATGGTACACCGCTTCCCGTGCGTTGGTCGCGGACGGCTGGAACAGTGCTTCCGATGTCCTTGCCTCACTGGCAATTCTGATCGGGCTGTACGTTGCTGGGAAGCCGGCAGACGACGATCATCGCTATGGACACTTCCGGGCCGAGACGGCGGCAGCCTTGATTGCCGCCCTACTGATGGCGTTTGTGGGAGTTGACCTCTTGCAGGGAACGTTCCAACTGCTTTTGTCTGACCAACCGATGGAAAAGCCGGACCCACTGGCGATTTACGTAGCAGGGGCGAGTGCTTTGGTCATGTACGGGGTCTACCGGATCAATCGCTCCATAGCGGAGAGGACCAATAACCTGGCTGTTCTGGCAGCGGCTTATGACAACCGTTCCGACGCGCTGGTCAGTGCCGGGGCCGCAGTTGGCATTGCTGCGGCTCAGTGGGGGGCGAGCTTGCTGGACCCGATTGTCGCGCTGATCGTCAGCGGGGTGATTCTCAAGACAGCCTGGCAGGTGGGGGCTGAAGCCGTTCACTCGCTGATGGATGGATTTAAAGAAGAGAAGCTGGATGAAATCGCGGAACGGATCGAACAAGTGGAGGGCGTGCGCGAAATCGTCGACCTGCGTGCCCGCTACCACGGCAGTGCGGTACACGTAGACGTCACGATCGGCGTCGATCACCACCTAAATGTGGTGGAAAGCCATTCCCTAACCGAGCAGGTGGAACAGAAGCTGCTCGGATACCAAAACATCCAACGGGTCTACGTACACGTAGAGCCGGCGTTATGGAGACAATCATAATGCACGCATGATGCATATTCTGTGCAAAAATATTGGTATAGGAATGCTGTCAACCAAAGCATGAAGAACAATCTGCCTGTTATTAGGGATTGTATGGATAGATGACAAGATTTCGAGCGTACTTGTATAGAGCAAAAGTTACGAGGCGAAAAGAGAAAAACAGGTGAGCGAAAGCCTTGTCAGTGCCCACAGAGTCGGAGCGGAAACAAAGCGGTACACGCTTGGCGGCCAACTGCTCCCCTGAAATACACTCGCCCCTTGAGGGCTTTTGGCCTACCGATTTGTTGGAGCGGAGACGGTCATCCCGGCTTCCCCGCAGGCACTGGCACGAGCCGAGCGAACCTGTTTTTCTCTTTGCGCCCCCCACTATGCTCGTCCAAAGCAAAAGACCGTCAGGGTGACTTAACTTTTCCCCGACGGTTTTTTTTATCATCATTCATTTAGTTCATCTGCATTTCTTTGTCCGGATTCAGCTTTTTGGCCAACTGTTCTTCGCCGCGGTGGATCCAGCCGACAAACGAATCGCGCTTCTGGTACTCCTTGTCGAGATAGACGACTGCCACAAGCATGTAGTGATTCTTTTCATCATTGCGCGAACGGTAACGCAGGTCAAACCATCTCACTTCGTACCCAAAATGATGCTCGCGTACTTCCACATGGGCATAGCTGGTGAAAGAGAGAAACGCTTGCACCTTGTGATCTTTTTTGGCCTGGGCGATCAAGTCGCTCTCCGCCTTCCGCACAAATGTGTCGAGCACGACCACTTCCCCGCTGTTCACTTCCCCCACATGCCAGTGGGTGTCGCTTTTGATGATAAACGTCCACTGGTTCCAGAAAAAGGTGGGCAGGATCGTATATTCTCCCGTGATCCCAATCGTGCTGCGGACCAGCTGTGTGGCCCGCCGGTGTGCTTTGTAACGCCAATAGTAGTAGCCCACAATCAATAGATAGATCGTTAAAAAGAGTTGTCCGGGGTTGGCTCCGGCCATCCACAGCATAAATCCGATCAGATGCAGACCGAAAATCAGGGGATCAAAAATAAAAATCAGGTTCAAGGCAATCCACTTTTTGCTGAAAGGGGAAAGGCCCTGTGTGCCGTACGAATTAAACAGATCGACAAATATATGCAGGAAGACGGCCAGGAAGGTCCAGCCGAGCAGGTGCAGCCAATGCTGCTGCGGACTGATCGTTTGGATGAACAGAAATATAAGCAGCGTCCAGATGAATAGAGCCGGGATCGAATGGGATAGCCCGCGGTGATTGCGAATGTAGGAAGCACTTCCGCGAAACCGGGTGAAGCCGTCAAGATCGGGCGCCTGTGAACCGATTACTGTCCCTAGCATCACAGCTTCCGCCAATCCGGGTGAACCTGCTACGACCGGATCGAGATGCGCCAGGCCAGCCAATCCGAATCCCATGGCAAAATGTGTGGCAGTATCCATGATGCACTCTCCCCTTTCTCTCGTGGCAGCCTCTGTCTGCCTGATACATCAGCAATAAGTAGATGTGATCCCAGTAGAAATGAACACTACAATGTTTATTATATCGTTTTCTGCCCGCGATTTCCTACCGATCGAAAAAAAAAGTAACGAGGAAGTCCTAAGCCGGCTTTCTCTCCCGTCTTGTCCCCACCAGCCAGCTTTGGGTAAGATGGTAGAGTACGTGCTAGGGGAGGGGGAAAGCCATGCTAATGGTGTTTATCGAGTATAAAGTTAACGCAGAGCAGCGAAAGCCGTATCTGCAGGAGATGGCCCGGATGCCAAACGAGGTAAAGGAGAGAGGCGGTCGCAGCTACCGTTTTTACGAAGGCTTGGATCAGCCATGCCTGTTTGTGGAAAGTTTTGAAGTGGACGATGAAGCGACATATCAGTCCATCAAAGATTGGCGAACAACAGATGAGCGGTTTGCCCCCTATCTTGCAGGGGGATTGGAGAAAATACATGTCTGGGCATTTCAGCCGGTTTCCATAGGCGACAGGAGGTCCTGAGGCAGATGAGCAAGAAGGAACAGACCCTTTCCTACAAGTTGCCTGACGAGTTTGAAGTGTTTGGCTTCCACCGGGATCTGCTGGCTTGGTATGACCAGCAGAAGCGGGATCTGCCCTGGCGGGTCAACCGAGATCCATACCGGATCTGGGTCTCGGAGATCATGCTGCAGCAGACGCGGGTAGAGACGGTGAAGCCGTACTACGAGAACTTCATGGCCAAGTTTCCGACGGTAGAAGCGCTGGCCGACGCTCCGGAAGATGAGGTGCTAAAAGCGTGGGAAGGACTCGGCTACTACTCCCGCGCCCGCAACCTGCAGGCAGCGGCCCGGGAAGTAAAAGCATCTTATGGGGGCCAGCTTCCCGATACACGGGAAGAAATCGCCCGCTTGAAAGGAATCGGCCCGTATACGGCCGGCGCAATCTTAAGCATTGCGTATGACAAGCCGGAACCAGCTGTCGACGGCAACGTGATGCGCGTGTTTGCCCGGCTGCTGCTGATGGAGGACGACATCGCCAAGCCCGCTGTCCGCAAAAAATTTGAACAGCTTGTCCGACAGACGATCCCGGCAGAACGGGCAGGAGATTTCAACCAGGCACTGATGGAGTTGGGCGCCATGGTCTGTCAGCCGCGCTCGCCTCATTGTCTCACCTGTCCGGTATTCGACTATTGTCTGGCGCGCAGGGAAGGGGTACAGGAGCAGCTGCCGGTAAAAGGCAAAGCGAAGCCGCCGCGTCCGGTCGATCTGTTGGTGGCGGTGATCCGCCGAGGAGACCGATGGCTGATCAACAAGCGGCCAGAGCAGGGATTGTTGGCTGGTCTGTGGGAGTTCCCCATGTTTGAACCGGACCGGCGATACACTGACGAAGAATGGCTGGAAGAGCAAACGGAACGCCGATTTGGTATCTCCATCGCCGTTTGTCATGAACTGCCGTCGGTTCAGCATACGTTTTCTCACCTGCAATGGAACCTGCACGTATTTCTATGTGAGTGGCTGGAAGGAGAGCCGCCATCTGATTCTGTCCGATTGGTCAGCCAGGATGAGTGGGAAACGTATGCCTTCCCCGTGGCTCATAACAAGATCATCGAGCATTTGGTCGACGCCGGTCATTGCTCAGCAAAGGAATGAGCAAGAGCGCGGGTGGCAACCCACCAATGACGAGCTGAGGGGCACGTCACCCCATACCCAAACAGCAAGCGACCGCCTCCCCTCTCCGGGTGGGCGGTCGCTTGCCTTGCTATGACAGATCATATTGTCTTGTCGCCTGCATCTATCTAGCTCTTATCCTACAGACGCTTACAGGATTCCGGATAGGGCAGGGTATCCCATAAACGCTTTTCCTCGAGCTCAGCAATCAACTTATCCTGCAGATAGCGCTGCTCAAGCTCCTGTGGCGTTCGTATTCTGCGTTGAATCGTAATCGTAAAGAAGATCATAGGGATCTGCATCACAATCTCCCTCCAATCGTTTCAAAACCAATCAGTCAAGTACCGTCTAGCGCCTTCATTCCTACAAACTTCATCCATTGGCGGCGTTCTTTGTTTTTCATACCCACATTCCTCCTCTTTGGTATAAGATCAATCCCATGTACAGGATCAAGCCAAGCAAGCGGGGCGACAAAACTGCCGATTAAAACATGCGCGGCAATCGGGCAGCCTCCATCCGATGAGCCTCTTCCCATTCTCGCAA
This sequence comes from Brevibacillus humidisoli, assembly GCF_020923435.1. Lineage (NCBI taxonomy): Bacteria > Bacillati > Bacillota > Bacilli > Caryophanales > Paenibacillaceae > Brevibacillus > Brevibacillus humidisoli. The sequence goes on from NZ_CP087263.1 coordinate 315,556, forward strand.
CTGCTGATCCCGTCGGTAGTGGGCGTAACGCTCTTCAAACGTTTTGACTCTGCGCTCAATCCTTACGGTAAAGAACAAAAAGTGAAAAACCATCCTGCTTCACCTCCTTTCAAGGTAGTGGTCGATTATCGTTTTGCAGACAGAAAAAGACCGTGGGAACAGGTAGCATTCCTACGGTCTTGACTACGACTAGGCGAAGACGAATCAGCAGCAGATCAAATACTTGATTACGGAGGCCAGTACCCTGCAGCGGCTGCGGTGGCGACAACTGACCTGTCACCAAGCCTTCATCTCTCAGGCTGTCATGTGATGGCGAGAAAAGAAAAACCGTATGAAGCTGACAACGCAGCGACCTACGGCTTGTTCCACTCTGGTTCAGATCAATATAAGCGAAGCAGAACCAACCCGAAACTCTCGGAGGGCGCGCTGTCGTATAAAGTTGTATTGGAAATCGTGTGAAATGGGAAATCCCGCTAGATGGACGAGTACGGAATGTGTTTTGGTATTCATTTTGCGCTCCTCCTTTCATTGGGTGTTCTGCGATTCTGCAGACTGTTTTTGCTGTATCCATAGAGTATGGCATTTTCTTCCGATTGTAAAGAGATTTTTTCCTACCTTATAATAAAATGTTTATTCTGACAATGGAAAAGCGTTGCGGTTAACGTTTGATGCGTTTTGATCCGGAGGGGACCCCGGTATCCGAACGCGGAATGCCGCATTGGCTGCCGGGGCGAGTATCGACCATGAGCGACAGGGGCTAGTCGAATACTGGAACCGAGGCGTGATCCCATCCACCCCGATCACCGATGGGACCTCGGGATTCCAATTCATGGATGATCTTGCTGTGGATAGAGACACCTTCTGCATTGAGGTAAGCGGCCAATTCTGACATAGCGTGATGAAAGTAGAGGAGTTCGTTTAGCTCCCAGTGTTCGACAGGTGTCATCGTCAGCTCGGAAAACTCACGCCCGACGTACATTCGTGCTCCCCCTTTCAGATGATATGCTCCGACGAGAAAATCAGCATTCCCCGATAGTATGAGCAAGCCTGTGCGATTCATGCAGCTAATCCCGGGTGTGCCAATTTCTGCTGAACACCGAGAGATTTCTGGCGAGCACAAAAAAAGAGCGGTATAATGTAACAGGATTTGTCTTGGCATGAGTTTCTAAGAGCAGAATACAGAGGGAGGTAAGGATATGAGTGGAGGAGGAAAAGTAGCGCTGATCACTGGGGGGTCCCGTGGAATTGGCAGAGCGATTGCCGACGCCTTGGCTGAACAGGGTTATGATCTGGTCATCAATTATCTGCGGAACCGGACGGCAGCCAGAGCAGCAGCTGCTGAGTTGGAGGCTAAAGGTGCTCGAGTGCATCTGGTGAAAGCGAATGTGGGCGACGTAACAAAAATCAAAGAGATGTTCGAGGAGATCGACAATACTTTTGGCAGGCTGGACATACTTGTTAATAACGCTGCATCAGGTGTGCTGAGGCCATTAATGGAATTGGAAGAAAGTCACTGGGACTGGACGATGGATATCAACAGCAAAGCACTGCTCTTCTGTGCCCAAGAAGCGGCCAAGCTGATGAAAAAGCATGGAGAAGGCGGAAAGATCGTCAGCATCTCCAGTCTTGGCTCTATTCGTGTGCTGGACAACTACACGGCTGTCGGGGTATCAAAAGCTGCTCTCGAGGCTTTGACCAGGTACCTGGCAGTGGAGTTGGCACCGTACAATATTGTTGTAAATGCGGTCTCGGGTGGTGCGGTTGATACCGATGCGCTGAAACATTTTCCCAACCGCGAGGAATTGCTGGCAGACGCAGCGGGACGCACGCCGGCAGGTCGGATTGTCCACCCCCAAGATTTGAGCCATGCTGTGATGTTTCTTCTCTCTGAGCAAGCGTCGATGATTCGGGGCCAAACCCTGATCGTAGACGGCGGACTCTCCCTGTTGGGGTAGCATACTGATTGGACTGCATCGCCAAGACAAACGCTGGTCAGTAGTGTAAAATAAATAAAGAGAAGCCATCTAAGGGAGGCCGACTATGGTAATTCGTTCGTTTCGCCTCGGAGATTACGCAGCCATCACCCGTATTTGGCAAGAGACCGGCCTCGAGCAGACTGAGTCGGAATCACTCGATGCTCTTGCCAAACAACTGTCGTGGGACAGTGAACTGGTCATGGTGGCCGAGGAAGATGGAGAGGTAGTGGGAGTGGTCGTAGGAACGATTGATGGGACGCGGGCTTATTTCTACCGACTCGCCGTGCATCCCGCCAAACAAGGGAGCGGAATTGGCCGCCTCTTGGTGGAAGCGATCGAAAATCGCTTCCGGCAAAGAGGTGTGAGCCAGGTATCCATCATGGTGAACCAAGAGAATACAAAGGTTCTTCCGTTTTACAATTCACTTGGCTACAAGCTGCAAAAGTATGTTACACTTTCCAAAAAACTCTCTTCGTAGACGCCCTTTTCCGATGCAGCAGCCATTGGGACGATGATAATGGCGCGTTCCCTCCACATAAAGAAGAGAAGAAAGGGGAGAGTCATGTCGCCAGCTCCAGGCACAACGATTCGCATCGAAAGTTTTAAACATGATCATTCACTTCACCGATCGTGGGACAAGACTACGTTGATTCACACAAGTGATGCGGTGATCATCGGCGGCAATGATCGGGTAAAAGTGACCGAAGCAGACGGTCGGGAGTGGCGGACGCGGGAACCGGCCATCTGTACATTTGGTCGGGGACAGTGGTTTAACACCATCGCCATGATACGGGAAGACGGCATCTACTACTACTGCAACATTGGATCTCCGTTCAGCTTAAAAGGCAACTTGCTCAGCTACATTGATTATGATCTGGATGTAAAAGTGTACCCCGACTTAACCTATACGATCCTGGATGAAGAGGAGTTCGATCTTCACTCCAGACAAATGAACTACCCGCCGCATATCGTCGAACACGTACAGGATGCAGTCAAGGAAGTGATCGAGTGGATCGATGCCCGCCGCGGACCGTTTCAAAACGGATTCGTGCAGCGATGGTACGAACGCTACCAACTCGTTCGTGATGACAATGAATAAATCCTTCTCCCGCAGCCCGGGAGGAGGATTTTTCTTTCTTGACCCAGTGCACAGAGCAGCGGGAAGCTGCTTTCCCCTACAAGACAAAGCACGGGGAAAGGTGTACAATATGTAAAGTCCGATGAACAACCAACGGCATCTCAGGAGAAAGTGAGTGATAACATGAACAGTGTCAGACGTTACCTGAGATATGTCAAACCGTACTCCGGCAAAATCGTGTTGACGGTATTTATCGGTGTTATCAAGTTCGGCATCCCGCTGCTGATGCCGCTTCTTTTAAAATATGTGATTGATGATCTGCTGCCTGGCCCACAGCCACAGGAAGAAAAGCTGCAGCAGCTTCTCTGGCTGATGGTGGCGGCGTTTTTCATCTTTACCGTGGTACGTGCTCCCGTCGAGTACTACCGTCAATACTTTGCCCAGTGGGTCTCCAGCCGCATCTTGTTTGACATACGGAACTCTTTGTTTGCCCATCTGCAGCGTTTGTCGATGCGCTATTACAACGATCACAAGGTAGGAGAGGTGATCTCGCGGGTCGTCAACGATGTAGAGTCGACCAAGAGCTTTATCGAGACCGGGCTGATGAATATCTGGCTCGACCTGATCACGATCAGCTTGACGATCGGCATCATGTTTTACATGGATCCAGTGCTGACTCTGGTCTCCCTCATCGTGTTCCCGCTCTATGGGGTCTCGGTCAAGTACTTTTACAAACGGCTTCGCCAGTTGACCAAGGATCGGTCTGCTGCCTTGGCCAGACTGCAGAGTCATCTCCATGAACGTGTCAGTGGCATCCCGGTGATCCGCAGCTTTGCTCTTGAAAAGCACGAGCAAAAGCGGTTTTCCCACGAAAACGACCATTTCCTGCAAAAGGCACTGGCCCACACTAGCTGGAACGCTTATACGTTTGCTGTTGTCAATTCGATCACCGACATCGCTCCGCTGCTCGTCATCGGCGTAGCCGGGTATGAGGTGATTCAGGGAGATTTGACGATTGGGACCTTGATTGCCTTTTACGTCTATCTGGAGCGTCTCTACACGCCGCTGCGCCGTCTCGTCAACTCTTCTACCACCTTGACACAAGCGATTGCGTCGATGGATCGGATGTTTGAGTTTATTGACGAGCAGTATGACATCATCGATCGGCCACAGGCTGGTACCCTTCCGGTTGATCCCGCGACTGGGCGGATCAACGGTGGAATCCGGTTTGAACAGGTTTCCTTTCGCTATCGGGATGACGGCGAGTACGTGTTGAAAGATATCAACCTGACCATTCGTCCTGGGGAGACCGTGGCGATCGTAGGGATGTCGGGGGGAGGAAAGTCATCTCTGATCAGCCTGCTGCCTCGGTTTTGGGATGTGAGCGAAGGGCGCATTTTGATTGATGATGTAGACATTCGCGACGTCAAACAGCAGAATCTGCGCAGTCATATCGGTATGGTGATGCAGGACAATATTTTGTTTAGCGAATCGGCGCGGATGAATATTTTGATGGGCAATCCGGATGCTTCCGACGAGGAAGTTGTCGCAGCGGCTCAGGCGGCAAAT